>JBHJGW010000277.1:0-13063 GCA_050331415.1 Opitutales bacterium
GGTGACGCTTCGGAGTTAGGCTTTTGCATTTTCAGCGAAGCCGCTAGTCTGAGACGCCATGCTGTCCATTCGCATCATTCCCTGGCTCGTCTTTCACGCCGGGCGGGTCGTCAAAGGCGTCAATTTCGTCAACCTGATCGACGCCGGTGATCCCGTTGAACAGGCCAAGGCCTACGAAGGGCAGGGGGCTGACGAGCTCGTCTTCCTGGATATTACGGCCAGTTCCGACGCTCGAGAGACGATGCTCGATGTCGTCGAGCGGACAGCGGGCGAATGCTTCATGCCGTTAACGGTTGGGGGCGGGCTGCGCAACGTCGCCAATATCCGGGACATGCTTTCGGCTGGCGCCGATAAGGTCAGCTTGAATACGGCGGCTGTGAAGGACCCCGGTCTTGTCCTCGAGGCCTCTACACGGCTCGGCAACCAGGCGATCGTCGTCGCCATCGATGCCAAGCGGGCGCCAGGCGCGGAACTCAAGTGGGAGGTCTATACTCACGGAGGGCGGACGCCGACGGGCCTCGACGCCGTCGCGTGGGCACAAAAGGTCGTTAGCCTTGGCGCAGGGGAAATCTTGCTGACGAGTATGGATGCCGACGGCACAAAAAACGGCTACGACATCCCGCTGACGAAAACGATCAGCGCCGCTGTCGAGGTGCCCGTCATAGCCAGCGGCGGGGCAGGGGAGCTCGACCACTTTGTCGACGTGCTCCAACAGGGCGGCGCCAGCGCGGTGCTCGCCGCCAGTGTCTTTCACTTTGGCACCTTCACCATCGAACAAACCAAACGCCACCTCGCCGAAGCCGGTGTGCCCGTGCGGCTCGATTGCTACGCCTGAGGCGACCAACCGCGGGGGCGAACCTTGCCTTCCATGCGCCAGTGTCGGCCAATCTTGACGGGCGCCTGGGCCGACTGTGTTTTTCACCTTGCCGCCTTCCTCATCGCTTGCCTTGCTTCGGCGGCATTATGGCAATCGAACGCACTTTCGTCATCCTCAAGCCCGACTGCATGCATAAGGGGCTCTACCCAGCCGTCACGGCGCGCTTCGTGCAGGCAGGCTTCACCCTCAAGGCTTGCAAGCTCGCGAAACTCGAGCCCGGGCTTTTGCGTACGCACTATGCGCACATCGTCGACAAGCCGTTTTATCCGGATGTGGAGGCCTATATGACCTCCTGCCCCGTGCTGCTGATGGTCTGGGAGGGCGACGGCGTGATCGAAAAGATGCGCAAGCTCCTTGGTCCGACCGACTCGCACGCAGCGCCCGCTGGTACCATCCGGGGTGACATGGGGGTGGACAAGTCCACCAATGTCGCTCACGCCTCCGACGGGCCGGAGACCGCCGCCGAAGAAATCGCCCGCTTCTTCGCCCCTGAAGACGTCCACTAAGGGGTGGACGTGGTACAGTAGCTGGAGGGCCGGTTCGGGGCCGAGCTACCGTTCGGAAGCGCTTTCAGAGCGGAAATCGGGTCGCCGGATTTCGCTGCCAGTGTCGGCAATGGCGATGCCCGCCACTGCCGAAGCCAGGCAGAGCGCCATCACCGCAACTGCCGCCCAAGGGAGCCAACGGTGCTTGGTGAAAGCGACGACAAAGGCGGCAATCGAAGCTCCGGCCATGGCGTACATGACCTTCGACCACGTGTGGCCGACCTCCTCGTGGTGGTCGAGGGCGGCTCCGGCTCCGGCATCGAGGTGCGCGGCGATTGGGCCGCTCTTGTAGCGCTCGTAGGCTTCCTCGCCGGTACCCATGACGATCCCGGTCAGCAGACGACCAATCAGGGCGATTCCGATTCCACTGAGGATTGCGGGCCGGCTCTTCATGAGTAGCCCCACTCCGAGCGGGATCAAGGCTGCCAGCGGAAACAGGAAAACGAAATGGTTGAGGGCCAGATGAAGCTTTTCGGGGGTCATTGGCGGGTTATATTAGATAAGGTTGGGGTGGGAAAATCGCCGAGCGGTTGTCGCAGTCTAGGTGCCGCTTTCAACGACTGTCCGCACAAGCGTTTCGACGCTTTCCACGCGAGCCTGCGGGGTAATCCCGTGGCCGAGGTTGATGATGTGGCCGCGTCCATCGAGCCGGGTCAGCAGCTCCCGAGTCGCCGCCGCAACGGCTTCCGGAGGCTGCTCAGGGAGGGTTGGCGGCAGATTGCCCTGCAGGCAGCGAATTCCCGGTACCGCTTCGCGAAAAGACGCGAGGTCGACGGTCTCGTCGAGGCTCAGGCAGGTTGCGCCGAGCGAGGCAAGGGCACGGCCATGTTGGGCCACGCCCTTGGCGTAAAAGATTACCGGCCCGTGTGAGCTCAGCTCGCTAATGATCTGACGGTTCCAGCGCAGCGAGCAGGCCTCGTAATCCTCGGGCGCACAGTCGGCGCCATGGCTGTCGAAGAGCTGCACGGCATCGACGCCGGCTTCAAACTGCATGCGGCAAAGTTCGGTCACAGCACTCGTCAGCTTCTCCATCAGCGTATGAAAGGCAGGCGGGTCCTCGCGTCGCAGATCATTGATGCGCGTGAACGGCTTGGCGGAACCGCCCTCGACCATGTAGCAGGCGAGTGTCCACGGGCACCCGGCGAAGCCGAGCAGCGTTTTATTCTCGCCGATTTCGCTCCGTAACAGCCGAAGCGCCGCTGGCAGGTAGGCCAGGTGTTCGCGTACCGCTTCGGGCTCGCGGAGAGCCTCGATGTGCGTGCGGGAGTCGAGCCGGTAGTCCATGCCGATCCCGCCTGCATCGCGGAAGTGGTAGGGCTGCCCGAGCGCTTCGGGGGTGATCAGGATGTCGGAGAAAACGATGGCGGCGTCGAGCGGGAAGCGTCGCAGCGGTTGCAGGCTCACCTCGCAGGCCATGTCCGGCGTTTTGACCAGCTCCAGAAAGCTGTAGCGCTGGCGCAATTCGCGATACTCCGGCAGGTAGCGGCCGGCCTGGCGCATAATCCACACGGGCGGTCGGTCGGGCTTCTCACCGGCAAGGGCCTGGCGAAAGCGTTCGCGGGATGTCAGGGGCATCGGGCTAGCTTGGCCGGACGGGTGCGCTCGGCTCAAGCCTGCGTTTCGAGGTTGCTGGTCGTTGCGGCAAGCTGTCGCTGCTCTGCGCGCAATCGGGCCCCGAGCCTTCCTCCGAGGACCTGAAGAGCCGCGCCATCACCTTGGAGAGCCGTGTGGCGTCGAGGAAGCTGCTTTCGACTCCTTCCGGTCATGATCGACTTTCGTCGAGACGGCTCGGGTGACAAGTCTCTCCCGGCTCGTGGCAACCGCACCGGGTTGACAAGATCATCTGCTCGTGTGCTGGTTTGCGCCATGAGTTCTGATAGACGGCTCCTTATTCTCGGTTGTGGCTATGTCGGGCGCGCGGTTGCGGAGGCCGCGCAGCAGGCTGGTTGGTCTGTGGCGGCGGTCACCCGGAACCCCGAGACGGCCGAAGGGCTGCGCAGGGCGGGCGTGGATCAGGTCCTGACCGCTGCACTGGACAACCCCCACTGGGCTGACTCGCTGGAGACGGGCTTTACCGCGGCTTTATACGCCGTCAGCGCGAGCGAGCGGTCTGAGGCGGGTTACCGCAAGGCCTATGTCGACCTGCAGCGGGCGCAGGCGTCAACGCTTCAACGGCTGGGCGTCTCTCGATACCTCTACACCGGCTCCACGGGCATTTATCCGCAGTCCGATGGCGAGTGGGTTGGGGAAAAGGATGCCGCTGGCCCGGATGCCCCCGGCCATGCGGGAATTTTGGCAGAAGCAGAAAACGTTGCTGGTGAAATCGGCGCTACTGCCGGGTCTTGGCGGGTGCTGCGCCTTGCCGGTATCTATGGGCCCGGCCGCACGTATTTCCTGGACCGCCTCAAAGCTGGAAATGGCGTGATGCCCGGCTATGGCGACTACTTTGTGAACTGGATTCACCGCGACGACATCGCGGCCGCGGCGATGGCGATGCTCAACGACGCCGCACCGGCGAAAAACGGCGCCTACAATGTGGCTGATGGCAAACCGGCCCTTCGCGCGGAGATCGCCGAGTGGGCCGGGCGGCATTGCGGGATTCCCGAGGTTCGCTTCGAGGTGAAAGCGCCGGGTGGGCGCAGCGGGTTTCGGCGGGGGCAGGACGGACGCCCGCCCAACCGCCGAATCAGCAACGCCCGGCTCCGAGAGACGTTCGGCTGGCAACCGCGTCACCCGGATTTCCGATCGGGTTATGCCGATCTCGTGTGAGGTCGAGACCTGCCAAGACATTTTCCGCTGGAGAGGAGGCTGCGCTACCGCATGCTTTAAAGCATGCGTTCCTTATTCCTCCTTACCCTCTTGATGGCTGGCACGAGCCTTCAGGCTATCAAGACTTTCCCAGGCGACCTTACCCCCGAAGATCTCGCTGCCCACCTCGGCATCAGCCATCATGTGGTTGATTTCGCCCTTGATCGCAAGCCCGAGAGTATTGGCGTCGAAGTGGTGCTGTACCATAATGGCGCCCCTGTGAGCCGAAGCGGCAGCGTGGCGGACGCGACCAATGACGCCCGCCAGCGCGCTCATCGTTTCGCGGTTTTGTGGGAGCGTGAACCACAGGTGCTCAACGACAAGGTGAGGGTTTCAATTCACGGCACCTTCACGACCAGATTCGAAGTTGAAATTCCGTCGAAGGCCAATCTGAGCTTCGCTCACGTTGAGCCGGAATTCGATGCACAAGGTCGTCTGCTCCTGGCGTACGAAGTTCCGATCAATGCCGACGGTGGCAGGGTCTTAACCGACGAAAACTCGACCGCCGAAGGCGCCGAATGGGCGCTGGTACTGGAGCTGGACCTCGAATATTCGGATAGGTGACGACCGTCATTCGACGTTACGGGTAACCTCGAGAACGAACGGCACGATTTCTTCAAAAAACACTTCTCGCGATAGCGCCGCAGCGTGGCCGCCCTCGGTTTCGACGTAGCGCACATGATCGCCGAGTTTGGCGAGTTCGCGGCCGTGGCTGACAGGAATGGTGCCGTCGAGGTTGCCGTGGAGCACCAGGACCGGAAATTCAGCTTTTTCGACGACTGCGTCGGTCTTAAAGTCGTACTCCACAAGCCACTCTGGCAAGCCCCGAGCTTTGGCCATTGCCCGCATCGAGGTAAACGTCGAACCCAGCACGAGGCCTGCAGGCGGCTCGACCTGCGCCAGCTCCGCCGCGACCGCGCCGCCGATCGACGTACCGTGGTAAACGATCCGGCGGGGATCAACCTCGGGCTGCTTCGCAAGCCAGTTGCGAAAAAACATCATGTCTACTCTCAGGCCATCGACGGTTGGCTTGCCGCCCAAACCGCTGTAGCCGCGGTATTCTGGCAGCAGAACGGAGATGCCGCGCGCGGCGTAGGCCTCGGCCAGGGAAACGTTGTTGCCGATGCGCTCACCATTGCCGTGAAAGTAGATCAACGTCGGCCCCGGCTCTCCGCTTAAGCCTTGTGCCGGGAAGAACCACGCCGGAACGCGTCCGTCAGCAATGTCATGCTGGACCACCCGTGCGCCGGGCGGAGCGGTTTGCGGCGCAAGCTCTTGCCCGGCTAAAGGCCAGACAATCGCCTCCTGAAACGCACAGGCCGCCGTGACAAACAGCCCGTAAGCCGCAGCCAGCGGCAGCAAAAGCCTCCGCAAGGCCAACCGAGCCGCCTTCCGCATCCTCATTCCCAGACTCTTGGCGAAAGTTAGGGGAAGCGCGAGGCTGAACTCAGGCCTGACTCGTCAGCAGCAACTCTCGATAGCTCCCTGAGCTCTCAGAACGACTCCTTTGGCTCGTGGAGCCAGCGTTCCGCTTCCTCGCGGTCTTCGGGGTCAAAGCGTCGGACTTCGGTTTCGACGAAGTCGTTGGCGAGCGTCGGCACGGTGTCCGCCCATGCGCCCTCCATGACGAAGGCGATTTTCGGAATGACCTTGTGGTGATCGCGCACAAAGCGAATATGCTCGCTGAGGCTCTTGAGGTCTTTCCAACCGGGGAAACTCGGGCCGTCAATCAGGATACCCGCGAACGGCTCGCCCTTTTGTAAAAGCGGGTCGATGCGCTTGCGAAGCTCCTCGAAATCCTTCTGCTCCAGCTTGTCGGAGCAGCGGACTTCGAAAATGCGGCGGTCGGGGTGAAAGCTGATGTCAAGCACGGGATTGAGTTGAGAAGGCGCTTACCTTCATGGCAACGGTGAAAATTGGGGAATGCGGGGCCCGTCACCTCGGAATAAATAAAGCTTAACTTTGAGCTTGCGTCAGTGCAGGATTGCTTATTCTCAGGGTCGGTACGATTTAAGGCTCGGCGTGCCCCCGCTGGTCTTTTCGCCTTTTAAAGCAGACACTCTAACTCCCAACACCATCAAGATATGGCGATTAAGGTAGCAATCAATGGATTCGGTCGCATTGGCCGCCTCGTATTCCGCGCAATGGCCGACAAGGGCATGCTGGGCACTGACGTTGACGTCGTGGCCATCAACGACCTCGTCCCGGCGGACAACCTAGCGTACCTCCTCAAGTACGACACCACGCAGGGCAAGTTCAATGGCTCAGTGGAAGCCGTTGGTGACGACAAACTGGTCGTCAACGGCCATGAGATCAAGACGCTGGCGATGCGTGCCATGCCCAACGAACTGCCCTGGAAGGACCTCGGCATCGACGTCGTGATCGAGTCCACCGGCCTGTTCGTTCAGGACGAGAAAGCCAAGGGCCACCTCGACGCAGGTGCCAAGAAGGTCATCATCAGCGCCCCGGGCAAGGGTGACGCCGTCAAGACCGTCGTGCTCGGCGTCAATGACGATACGCTAACAGCCGACCACAACATCATCTCCAACGCCAGTTGCACGACCAATTGCCTCGCACCGATCACCAAGGTCGTTCTCGACAAGTTTGGCATCGCCGAGGGTTTGATGACCACCGTGCACAGCTACACGGCGACGCAAAAGACGGTCGACGGCCCAAGCGCCAAGGACTGGAAGGGTGGCCGCGCCGCCGCCCAGAATATCATCCCGGCCAGCACCGGTGCAGCCAAGGCCGTCGGCCTCGTGCTCCCGCAGGTCAAGGGTAAGCTCACGGGCATGGCCTTCCGCGTGCCGACGCCGACGGTGTCCGTCGTCGACCTCACGGTGAAGACCGAAAAGAGCACCAGCTACGAGGAAATCTGCGCGGCGATGAAGGAAGCCAGCGAAAGCGGCCCGCTTGCCGGCATCCTCGGCTACACGGGCGACGAAGTCGTCTCCAGCGACTTCATCCATGACCCGCTCAGCTCGATCTTCGACGCCGGCAGCGGCATTGGCCTCAGCGACACGTTCTTCAAGCTCGTCAGCTGGTACGACAACGAGTGGGGCTACTCCAACCGCTGCGCAGACCTGCTCAAGAAGGTCGGGAAGTTCATCTAAGGCCGCTTGCGGTATGACTTTCAGCCCCGCTCGGCTCACCGTGCGGGGCTTTTTTTGCCCGTGAAGGCGGCAGATTCAAAATTCGCCACCGAGGGGCGGGGCCCGCCGGGCAACCCGCAGCACCCGGCGAGAAGTGCCGCTTTTGGTGCTGCTCCACCTCCCTTCGAGGGTTTTTCGTCACGCGTCTTTTTGCCCTTGGCTTCCGTGGGCCGAATGGGCGGAATCGGGCGGCAACATGGCGGATGAACTTTTGCGGAAAACAGCGGTGGAACTCAGCCGGTCCCTGGCGGAGGGCGAGGTCGGTGCGCGCGAGCTGATGACGGCGTGCCTGGAGCGCGCGACGGCGCTCGAGCCCACCCTGCACTGTTTTAACAGCTGCGATGCCGATGCCGCTCTGGCGTTGGCAGACGCCGCCGACACCCGCCGTGCCAAGGGCGAAAGCCGAGGTCCGCTCGACGGAATCCCCGTGACGCTCAAGGATCTGATCGCCGTTTCGGGCCAACCGCTGACCTGTTCGAGCAAGATGCTCGCGGACTACATTTCCCCCTACGACGCCCACGTTACCGAGCGGCTGCGGGCAGCCGGGGCCTGTTTTTGGGGGCGGCTGAATATGGACGAGTTTGCCATGGGCTCGTCGACAGAAAACAGCGCCACCGGCCCGACGCGGAACCCGTGGAACGTCGACTGTGTACCCGGCGGTTCCTCCGGCGGTTGCGCGGCTGCGGTTGTGGCCGGTTACGGGCCGCTGTCGCTCGGCAGTGACACCGGCGGCTCGATTCGGCAGCCGGGGGCGTTTTGCGGCTGCGTCGGCCTCAAGCCTACGTACGGGCGCGTGAGCCGCTACGGCCTGGTCGCGTTCGCCTCCTCACTCGATCAGATTGGGCCATTTGCGCGGACTGTCGAAGACTGCGCGCTCGCGCTCAACGTCATCTGCGGGCACGACCGCCGCGACTCGACCAGTTTCCCGGAAGCCGTACCCGACTTCGCCGCGCCTCTTGGGACCCAACGCGGGCCTTGGCGCATCGGGGTGCCGAAGGAATACTTCGGCGACGGCCTTGCTCCAGGCGTCAAAGCCGCCGTGGACGCCGTCCTAAATTGGTACGAGGGGCAGGGGCATACCCTGGTCGAGGTTAGCCTGCCGCGGACCGACCTTGCCGTGCCGGTCTACTACATCCTTGCGCCTGCGGAGGCTTCCAGCAACCTCGCGCGCTACGATGGTGTACGCTACGGCCACCGCAGCGAAGCCGCGCGCACCATCGACGACCTCTTCTTCAAAAGCCGTACGGAGGGCTTCGGCGAAGAGGTCAAGCGCCGCATCATCCTCGGCACCTATGCGCTCTCCAGCGGCTATTACGACGCCTATTACAAAAAGGCCCAGCAGGTGCGCGCGCTCATCCGCGACGATTTTACCGCCGCCTTCGCGCACTGCGACGTGCTCCTGACCCCCACCACACAGGACACCGCATTCCGGTTTGGCGAAAAGGCCGACGATCCGATCGCGATGTACCTCAACGACATTTACACGATCAACGCCAACCTCGCCGGCCTGCCCGCGTTGAGCCTGCCCTGCGGCTTCGACGAAAAGGGCCTCCCGGTCGGCTTTCAGCTCATCGGCAAAGCCTTCGCCGAAGCCGATCTGCTGCCCGTAGCGCACGCCTACGAACAAGACCACGACTGGTGGCAGCGCTTGCCGGAGCTGTAGGCCCGGTAACAAAAACGCCGCGTGGATGACGCGGCGTTTTGGGAATCCCTGTGGTTCAGGCTTGGCGGAGTTCCGTTCAAAAGAACTCGTTGAGGATGTTTTCGAGCATTTCCTGGCGGCCGCTTTTCAGCTTGGGCTCGCCCTGGCTGAGGGCGTATTGCTCGAGCTCGGCGAAGGTGCACTGGCCCTTTTCGATTTTCTGGCCCAAGTCGCCGTTGAAGCTCGCGTACCGCTCGTCGATGAACTGTTGCATCCGGCCGTCGGCGCGGATGGCCGCGGCGATTTTGAGCCCGCGCGCGAAGGCGTCCATTCCGCCGATGTGGGCGTGAAAGAGGTCTTCGGGCTCGAAGGACTCGCGGCGGCGCTTGGCGTCGAAGTTGAGGCCGCCGGTGGTGAAGCCGCCCATCTCCAATACCACGAGCATGATCTGCGTGTTGATGTAGAGGTTGGTTGGGAACTGGTCGGTGTCCCAGCCGATCAACTGGTCGCCGCGGTTTGCGTCAATGCTGCCGAGCATGTCGCAGGCGGCAGCGGTGCGGAGGTCGTGCTCCATCGTGTGGCCAGCGAGTTCGGCGTGGTTGGGCTCGATGTTGAGCTTGAAGTGCTCCTTCAGGCCGTTCTGGCGCAGGAAGTTCAGGCAGGCCGCAGCGTCGCTGTCGTACTGGTGCGTTGTGGGCTCGCGCGGCTTGGGCTCGATGTAGAAGGGCCCGTCGAAGCCGAGTTGCTTCTTGTGGTCGACGGCCATGTGCAGGAAGGCGGCAAGGTGGTCGAGCTCGCGCGGCATGTCCGTATTGATCAGGCTGCCGTAGCCCTCTCGGCCACCCCAGAAGGTGTAGCCGAGCCCGCCGAGTGCGTGGGTACACTCGATGGCCTTCTTCACCTGCGCGGCGGCGTGGGCATAGACGTTGAGGTCGGGGCTGGTGGCCGCACCGTGGGCGTAGCGTGGGTGCTGGAAGAGGCAGGCGGTGCCCCAGAGCAGCTTCACGCCCGTTTCTGCCTGCTTCGCCTTCAGCTTGTCGACAACGGCGTCAAGCATCTGGTTGCTCTTGGCGAGGTCGTTCATCTCCGGCGCGATGTCGCGGTCGTGCCAGCAGTAATACTCGAAGCCCAGCTTCTCCAGGAACTCGAAGAAAACGTCGACGCGCTTGAGGGCGTTATCGAGACTGTCGGAACCATCGTCCCACGGCATTTGCGCAGTGCCGGCTCCGAAAGGGTCGCCGAGTGGGTTGCGCATCACGTGCCAGTACGGTGCGGCGAAGCGCAGATGCTCCTTCATTGCCTTGCCCTCAACCAGCTCCTCGGGGTTGTAGTGCTTGAAGGCAAACGGGTTCTTGGACGAAGGTCCTTCGTAGGCGATTTTGGGGACGTCGAAGTAGGCCATTGTTTCAGTTACGGGGTTGGATATTCTCCGTATGGAAGTTTTGTGGCTAGGTGGCGGTTGGACAAGGGGAAACGGGCTCTGCTAAACGCATTGACTTTCACGAGGCGTGAGGAGGAACGCTTTTTGTTGTATTCGCGAATCTTATGCCCGGAGTCCGACGAACGCGGCTTCCGTCAGGATGTCATCGCGGCGAGTTGGGCCCGACGATGGTACGTTATCCCGGCGGGAATTTCGTCTTTGGCTGGAACTGGGAAGGGGGAGCCAACAGTCGCGGGTACCAACCGCCTTTCCCTCCTTCGAAGCGGCGAAAGAAACCACAACGGCGATTTCGCTTCGCAAATCTGAATGCTCCCCAATTCAGCGCCGACCGCTGCTGGAGCCGTCTGTCTGGGTAAACGATTTTTGCAGGCAGTCGCGTAGCGCCATCCGGGCGCGATGGAGCATCGTCCAGAGGTTTTGCTGGCTGATCTCCATTTGTTCGCAAATTTCCGGGGAGGAAAGCCCGTCGAGCTCCCGCATCATAAACACCCGCCGAATCCGCTCGGGAAGTTTCCGGGCGCAAGCGTGGAAATGCTTCATGAACTCCCGCCGATCGGCCGACAGCACCTGTTCGGGCGACCAGTCGGCCGGCACGTTGCTGTTCTGGTAGTTCCAGTGCCCGTCCGAGCTGAACAGCTCCGATTCTTCTTTTTCGTAGAACTCCGCCGCTGCCTGCAGGCTTTCGGAGCGATTTTTTTTTCGGTAATAGTCGATGACCTTGTTTTTCAAGATCCCCGTCAGCCAGGTCTTTGCCGACGAGCCCCCGCGGAATTTATCCTTGGCGCGCATCGCTGCCAGGAAGGTTTCCTGCACGAGGTCCTCAGCTAGTGCCTCGTTGTTTACGCGCAGGTACGCGTAGCGATAGAGCGCGTCCCCATAGTTGTCGACCCATTGCGCGGGATTGAGAGCAGCGGCTTCTGAGGACATAACGGGGAGGGAGCGTTGACCGTTTAATCACGATGGTCAAGTGCAGGGTGCAAGGTCCCCTCGGTCATGAAAAATTCCATAAGCCCTACAAACTTCGCTTTCAGCGGCTGCTCGAGCATCCGAAACCGCAATGCAGAAGCGTTGGTACGGCGTTTGCGTCTCGCTAGTCATGGCGTCGATCCATCAATTGAATCCCTCACTGCTAGTGACGACTCCTTTGGGCAAGGGGTTGGCCCTCCTCGTCATCGACTACGGCATGGGCGTCAATTCCTGTTGGGCAGTCGCACTCAAGGCGAATGGCCAGATCAAGCATTTCGACAGCAATGATGTCTATTTGAGCGCCAACCCAACCTACGGCGTCAATCTGAGCCACGAAAAACCTCCGCGCGGGCGACCCAGCGCCGCGAATTCCGGCGAACCGGGTGTAAACGGGGACCAACGAAGCGCCTGAGCCAAACGGCTTCCCGCTATCGCGGCTTCGCTAAGGAGCGAAGGTGTCCCGCCAGGTTTACAGTTATTTGGTTGAATGAGTCTCATCGCGCGCTTCGGACGAAACGAATCCTTTCCCGCGGCGCGGCAACCTGCTAGGGTTCACAGGGTATGTTGATGACACATCCGGTCATGTCGGCCGAGCAGGCCCACGCCTATGAGCAGCAGCTGCTGTACCGTCGCGATTTGCAATGGGAAGCACTCGAAAACGCTGGCCGGCGCGTTGGGCATTTGCTTTATCGAGATTTCCACGAGCTGGCGAACTGGCCCCGACAAGCGCGGATCCTGCTCCTGGTCGGTAAGGGCCATAACGGCGGCGACGCCTTGATGGCGGGGGTGGAGCTGCGGTCGCGGCTTCCAGAATCCCAGATATATGTGTTGCCCACCGCCCCCCGTGAGGACTGGCGGGGCTTGACGCAGCGCGCTTACGAAGAGCTTGAAGCCACTGGCCCCGTCTACGAGGTCAACACGCCTACGGCGGCGAATTACCTTTTCGACGCTTGTATCGATGGTGCCCTTGGTATGCGCTCGCGCCCGACGCTCAAGGATGACCTTCGAGAAACCTTACTGATGCTCAACGAGCATCCGCACATCGGCGTTCGCGCAGCAGTCGACTTGCCCAGCGGATTGGGTGACAACGACGCTTTCCGCGCGGATTTCACCTACGCCACAGGAATCGTCAAAGAACCGGTGCTCGACCCGGACCAAGCTGCGTATGTCGGGCGCCTGCGCTACGCTGATATCGGGTTTTTCGAGCCTTCGATAGCCTCGCAGGCGCCGGAGACGAGCGTGCGGGTGTGCGCCGATGTGATGCTTCGTCCGTGGTTGAAGATGCGCCCGCCCGGCGACGACAAGCGTAGCTATGGCCACCTGCTCGTGCTCGCCGGTCACCGGACCATGCCGGGGGCACTGCTCATGAACGTGCGGACGGCTCTGCGCAGCGGCACCGGCCTGGTGACGGCTTTTGCTGCGGAAAGCGTAGCCCCGGCGCTGGCGGCGGCCGCGCCGGAGGCCATGTGGGTGCCCTTTCCCGAGACGCCGGACGGCGGGCTCGCCCTGGAGGGCCGGCACCTGGTCGAGCGCAAGGTACCGCGCGCTACCGCACTGCTGATGGGCAGTGGCATGGGTGACGACGAGGAAACGCAAGCCTTGCGCGACAGCTTGATTGAAACCGTGCCCGTG
>JBHJGW010000278.1:0-11675 GCA_050331415.1 Opitutales bacterium
AGCGCATACCCCGTTAGCAGGAAAAACAACACCACGATCATAACCGCGATGGCATGGGCAGTCAGAAAGCGCGACGCGACTTGCCGGCCATACTTGAAGAGCAGGGCCACCGCGACGCCCAGCGTCATGAAAATCAATAAGGGAACGAGCAAGCGCGCCATAACCAACAGAACTCTGCCCGGCCAGAGACGCAGTGGCAATCCCAACCCGAAAACGCTCAGCTAACAGGGTGCTGAAAAACTCGGCGGCATGAACTCCGCACCGATTTTGGGGTATGTCTCGGTATCCCTTTGCCCGTGAAAAGCGTTTCACGGCGATTCTACGACTCCGGGTTTGTGATGAGCACAGTCACGGGGATTTTTGAGCCCCTTTATTCAGCACCCTGCTAAGGGGCGAAAGGGATAAATTAGTAGCAATAAAGGTGGCCGGGAGGCGGTTGTAACCCAATTGCAACCCTTTCGCGCAAAATCGCCACAAATGCCACTGTATTATTGCAGTAGAGGGGTTGTCAGACCCCCAATCAATAGGTGGACTCTGCGCCGGTTCCGGTGTCTCTGCTACCGGTCTCAAAACCCGAAATATCCTTAAAACCTACGATGACCAAACATCTCCTCTCAACTCTCGCGGGCGCCTCGCTTTTGGCGACCACCTCGCTCTTCGGCCAGCAGACGATTGCTGTCGAGGACTTCGATGGCGGCACGCCGTCGTGGCCAAACAATATCGCCAGCTTGACCTTCGTTGACCCGACGGACAGCGACCAAGGCCTGTTTATCCAGACAGCATCGTCGGATAACGCTAATTTCTCGGGTAACTCTGCGTTTGGCCGAGATCTCGATGGCGAAAGCGGCGAGCCCGAAGTCAATCCCATTAATTTCATCTTCGACCCGGTCAATGTCTCCGGATTGTCCAACGTGACGGTCAGCTTCGACTATGCGGTTTCCGCAAATGCTGACATTGGTTCCTACGAACTGATCGTTGACGGTGTTGGCCAAGGCGCGGTCGAATACTACAACGACCCGGATTCCGGCGTCGAATCAGGTACAATTTCAGTTCCGGTTGGCACCGCCAATACCGTCGCTCTTGAAATTACCGGTACCTTGAATGGCGGCAGCGACACTCTCGAACTCGACAACTTCCGGATCACGGGTGACAGCTCTTCTCCATCAATCGTCGTTGCGACGACCGCCGCTTCGGTTGAAGAAGGCACCACAGATGCGGATCTGCTGCAGGTGTCCCTGCTCAACGCAGGGGGCGAAACGTTTCCGCTGACCGTGACGCTGAACGCTTCCCCCCTCGGCGAAGTCAGCATCGACGGCGTGACTGACAGCAACACGATCCAGTTCACTTCGGCTGCGCAAACGATCGATGTCAGTGTTGCTGGTCTCGATGACAGCACTTTCAGCGGCGACCGCTCCCTTTCCGTCACAGCAACTGCCTCCGGCTTCTTCGATGGTTCTGCCTCGTTTGACGTCGCCGAGGACGAGGTCCTGCCAGTTTCCTCCGCAATTTTGCTCAATGAGGTCCGTCAAGAGTCCCAGACGAACGACAGTAACAGCAACTTTGTCGAATTTCTTGGCGACCCAGACAGCCTTGCGGACGGCTATACACTGATCGTGCTTTCGAACGAGTTCAATCCCGGCCTCGTCAATGACATCTTCCCGCTCGACGGGGGTGTATTCGACTCCGATGGCGTCCTTCTGCTTGCAAACTCTGGCAATCCCGGCCTCGAGGCCCTTGATCTCACCGATTCGTTCGACTTTTTCGGCAGCCCGAACACCTATGTCATCGTTTCCGGATTCGGCGGCACCATCAACGTTGGCGACGACCTCGACACCGATGACGACGGTGTGCTCGAAACCACCGATTGGTCTTCCGTAGAAGACTCTTTGGCCTTTATCGATGGCGACGGTACCACAGACGTGACCTACTTCTCTGGCGCGATCGTCGGACCGGATGGTTCCTTTGCGCCGGGTGGTGCTGCTGCTCTGCCGAATGGTTCGGACAACTATCTCGAACTCGCGTTCGGTGACCAGTCCTTCGACTCCCCGGGCGAGCTGAACTCCCAGAGCACCGGTCCGATCACCGTCACGATCCTCCACAACAACGACGGCGAGTCGTCCATCTTCCCAGACACTGACGCGACCCTCGGGACTTCGCCGAACGACGAATTCGGTGGCGCGGCGACCTTCGTCTCGCTTGTGGACAACGAGAAGGCGGCAAACACCAACCCGATCATGCTGTCCTCAGGTGACAACTTCCTGCCCGGTACCGTCGTCGATGCCGGCATCGCCGCCTCCGTTCCTTTCTCACCTGTCGTTGACTACAACGCACTTCTCATCAATGAGATCGGCTACGACGCGCTGACAATCGGCAACCACGAGTTCGACCTTGGTCCGAACTTCCTCGCTGACTTCATCGGTGCCGTTGACAACAGCGTTCCGTTCCTCAGTGCCAACCTCGACTTCTCCGCTGAGCCCAATCTCCAAGCGCTCGTTGACTCAGGCCGTATCGCCAAGAGCACGATCCTGGTCGTCGATGGTCAGTTCGTCGGTGTCATCGGCGCCATCACGGAAGGTCTCGCCGGCATCTCCAACGAAGGCAACGTGGTCATCAACGCTGTCGAAGCTGCGGTAGAAGCTGAAATCGCTGCTCTTCAGGCCCAGAACGTCAACAAGATCATCCTCATCAGCCACCTTCAGACCATCAACGAAGAGTTGAGCCTCATCCAAAACATCTCAGGTGTTGACGTTGTCATCGCCGGTGGTGGCGATGAAATCCTCGATAGCGGTGATACCTCGAACCTACTTCCGTCAGACACCGGAAATGTCTCCGGTGCTTACCCGCTCGTCCAGCAAGACGAGAACGGCGACGACGTCTTCGTTGTGACGACGCCAGGTAACTATCGCTACCTCGGTCGCCTCGTGATCGACTTCGACGCAGCGGGCAACGCAACGGTCAACGGCGGCACGACTTCGGAGCTCGTCCGTAACGCCCGCGTTGATGGCCTCACTCAGGACCAGGACACCCTCGATAACGTCATCACGCCGGTCAATGACTTCATTGCTAGCGCAATTGTGGTTGCCCAATCCGACGTCGATCTCGACACCTCCCGTCCGAACATCCGTACCATCGTCACCAACATGGGCGCGATCTCAGCGGATGCATTCCGCTGGGCAGCCAATGACGAAGCTCAGGGCCTCGGGCTGAACGACGACTATCTGATCGCCCTGACCAATGGTGGCGGTATTCGCACGGATCGTCTCTACCCGGCAGGAGATGTTACGGACCAGCAGATCAACAACATCTTACCGTTCGATAACGAGGTTAATGTCATCACTGGGATGAGCACGGCGCAGCTCCTTTCGGTGCTCGAACATTCCGTGGGCAATGTCGAAAACGTCGACGGGCAGTGGGGCCACATTTCCGGCTTCACGTTCACCTACGACCCGACGGCCCAGGGCCAGACTACGCAGGAGACTTCCTCGGGTTCCGGCGTCTTCGAAATCGCCACTCCGGGTCAACGCATCGTCGACGTCTTTATGCCTGACGGCACTCAGGTCGTTGACAACGGTGTGATCACGATGGCCGGTCAGTCGGCGAGCTACTCACTTGTCGTCAACAGCTTCATCCTGAACAATGGTGACCGCTACCCGCTCGGAACTATCTCGGGTGACACCTACACGCCGTTCACCAACCAGGCAGTAACCGGCTTTGGCGACTTCGACAGCGATGGCGACACCGACTATGCCGACGTTGCCAACGTCTATCTCCAGAGCCTCTCGGACACTGACATCCCGAATGACGGTATCGCCAACATCACCGAGGCTCAGTACGCGCCGAGCGTGGTCGTGAACCGCGTCGTCGCCCTCGACGCTGTCGACGGTGCCGACCGCGATACCGACGGTATCAACGACGCCTACGAGCAAATCATCATCGACGCTGTCGGAAGCGACTCCGTCGAAGGTCTCGCTGACGTTGACGGAACGACGGACTTCGACAACGACGGTTCCAGTGACCTCGCCGAGTTCAATGCCGGTACCGATGCAACGGATGCCTCCAGCACGCCGTCGGCAGTTATTCCGGAACCGGGCTTTATGGGTGGCCTTTTCGGTCTGCTCGCAATGCTCCTGGCTCTGCGCAACCGCCGCGCGTAAGCTGAGCTTTTAGTGCTTTTCAAGCCCTCCCGGTTCGCCGGGAGGGCTTTTTTGTGCCTCGGCCCCAACTGGACTAGCGGATCAGCTAAGCTGCTCGGCGTACACCCGCGGCACCGGTTCTTCGACGCCGTGCAACTTGCGGATCAACTCTTGCCACGAGAATATCGTTCGCGGTGGCTAGGCATCGTCGTCCGTGGGCTCGATTTCGTCTTCAAGGGCCTCGGTGGTATTGGCGCTTTCCTGTGGCAGCTCGACGGTCGTAACCGACGTAAACCGAGCCCGCAGTAGGCTTTCTAAAGTCTCGCGGACGGCTGGTGAGAGGCGCGCCACCGCATCATCGAGCGTCTCAACGGTTGAGGAAGCGCTGGGCTCAGGTTCCGGCTGCTCACCGCTCGCTGCCTGGTTGGCCTCTAAGCTTTCCCAGGGTGGCAACTCCGCGGGGTCGGGTTCATACCCCGCTCCCGGCCGGAAATCCGGTTCCGCGGGGTCGGGCAATTCAGCGTCCGATTCCGCGGCGTTGGTTCGAGCAGACGGTTTCGCGGCTCCGCTTGCAGCCCTGTTTTCGGGAAGAGAGTCAGCCGTCGATTCCGAGCTAGAGCCCGTGGTTTCGCCGGCTGCCGGTTGCGCCGTCGGCGAATCTGGGGTCGGCTCCGGGCTCCCAGCGTCAGATTTTTTTTTCCCCGGCGCCACCGTTCGGGAGCGCCTCGGCCAAGCGAGTCAAGTCCTGGAGTACCGTGTCGATGGCGCGAGTGCGGCTCTGGTCAACCGCCCGCAGCAGGGCTACTTCGAAATTGACCCGCTGGGAGAGGCCGCTGCGCACCTGGCTTTCACCTGCCTGCAAAGCGTCGAGCATCCGCGTCAGGGTCTCAGCAGTCATTTCGGTACCGAGCGTCTTGGTGCGTCCCTTGTTTTGCAGAGCATCCAGCAGGGCCTGCCGGATAATTCGCTGCAGGTCGTCGAGGATCCGGTAAAGGTCGCGTCCCTGCCCGGCGAGGCGCTCGATCGTCTTGAAGAGCGCTTCGTGGTCGGCGCCCGCCATCGCCGTGGCAAGGGCGTGCAAGTCGGCTTCGCTCGCAAGCCCGTAGACATCGAGCACGTCACTTTCGGCAATGTTCGTTCCGCAAAAGGAAATCAGCTGGTCGAGGATGGATTGCGCGTCGCGCATACCACCATCGGCCATGCGGGCAATCGTCCGCAGGGCGCCATCGTCGACCGAAACGTCCTCGGCGGCGATGATCTGCTGCAGACGCGCGATGATTTTCGCCTCCGCGATCGGGCGGAACTCAAATCGCTGACACCGGCTGACTACGGTCGGCAGGACCTTTTGGGCCTCGGTCGTGGCAAAGATGAATTTCACGTGCGGCGGCGGCTCCTCGAGCGTCTTCAGCAGGGCGTTCCAGGCGCCGGGGCTGAGCATGTGCACCTCGTCGATAATGTAGATCTTGTAAGTCCCTTGAGAGGGTGCGTACTGGCACTCTTCGCGCAGGTCGCGGATGGCGTCGACGCCGTTGTTCGTCGCCCCGTCGATCTCAATCACGTCCATGCAGGAGCCGTTGAGGATGGCGCGGGCAATGTCGGTATCGTCGCTGGGCTTGACCTGCGGACCGCCTTCGGCATTTAGCGCCTTGGCGAAGATACGGGCGGTCGTCGTTTTCCCCGTCCCTCGCGGGCCGACAAACAGGTAGGCGTGCGCGATGCGCCCGCTCTCGATTGCGTTCGAAAGCGTGCGAACGATGTGTTCCTGCCCGACGAGCTCGTCGAACTGCCGTGGGCGCCACCGGCGCGCGATCACCTGATAGCCATCCGCCATAGTCAGTTCAGTAATTCGGCCACGCCGTAGCCGGGTGGCAATGAAAATCACGTCCCAAATCCCCAGGCGGAACGCGGAGTGCCAAGGCCACAGAGAGAGTCGGCTCCCGGTTGCTGAAGACGCAAAAAGGCGCTGGGGTTATTTAAACCAGCCTCCATCGCAATCGATCGGCTTCACGTCTCGCCACGACCGATAATAGGTCCTCCGACCTCGGCTTTGCGGGGTTTGGGTTCAGAAAAACGGGGCTTTGGAATATCCGAAGCGGTTTCTTGTCACGGAATTGTCACATCTTGAGACTTTCATCCCGCGGAAAGTTTTGCTGCACTGCGTCCCTCACTTGCTCGAATTATGGTCTTTTCTTCCAAGCTTTCCCGAGCGTTGGCCCTCGTGGGCTGCATCGCCGTTGCCGCGCCCAGCTTTGCGCAGCAGGATCCTCAAGTCGCCGAAACGCGCGCACTGATCCAGGAGTGGGTCGAGACGACCAACCGCATCGCGGAGATCCGCACGGAGTGGCAGGCAGAGCGCCAGGCCCTCCAGGCAACGCAGGAGGTGCTTGATGCTGAGCTCGAAGCCCTGGGCGACAAGCTCGAGGAATTACAGCAAAAGACCACTGCGGCTGACGAGGAAAAAGCAGAGCTGAGCGACGAGCGCGCCGATCTGCGTGCCCGGCAAACTGCGGTTACGCAGCGGATCGGCCAAATGGAAGATCGTGTTCTCTCCCTCGCCGGACGTTTCCCAACGCCCTTGGCCAACACGGTCAAACAGCTCGTGACCCGCATTCCGCGGACCGAGGAAGATGCCGAAGGACTGAACCCGGGGCTTCGCCTTTCCAATATTCTCGGTATCCTGCAGCAAGCCGAGCGTTTCAACACCACGCTGACCTACAGTTTGGAAACGAAGGAGATTGAGGGCGAGAGCCCGCGCTGCAAGGTGCTTTACTGGGGTCTGGCTGGGGCTTACTTCGTGACCGAAGGCGAGGAGAACCGTGTCGGCGGCGTAGGGAACCCAGGTCCGGAAGGCTGGACATGGACAGTGATCGACGGCGAAGCCGCCGCGATCAACTCCCTGATCGAAGTGCAGCAAGGTGAGGCCGATCCGGAATTCACGACGGTACCCGTTAGCGTCGAATAAGGTAGTCCACCACCCGGAAACTTGAAATTTTGCCTGTTTGAAAACCATGAAGAAGCTTTTGACGCTCTGTCTCCTGGCGCCGGTCGTGGCCCTTGGACAAGGTCTCTCCGGCGTGCGCAGTGAAGCGCGTCAAGATCTCGAGGAAGCCATGGACCGGCTTGCCGAAGTCCGCGCCGAAGTCCAGGACCAGAAAATTCCATTGGCCAGCGAGGTTGCCCAGTTGGAGGAGCAAGTGATCCAGCAACGCCGTCGGGTCGACGAACTGACCCGCATTCAGGACGCCGCCTCCATCGACCTCAACCAGATCCAGCGCCTGGTCGAGCAGTTGCGCGAGCAGCAGGGGTACGTGACCAACCTCCTCAACGAATTCGCGACGACTTTCAACCAGCGCCTCCACGTCAGCGAGAACCCGCTTTACGCCGACGTTTCCGAGCGCGCCATCAACGCGCCCAATAACCCTGAGCTCTCCCCGCAGGAGCGCCTCGATGCGCAGCTCGATGTTGTCGACTCGGCGCTGGAACGGATGGATGCCCTGCTTGGCGGTCGCTCATACGAAGGCGTAGCGACGGCAGAGGGCGCGGCCCGCGAAGGCGAGTTTCTCTATTACGGCCCGACGGTTTTCTTCGCCTCGGATGATGGTATGTTCGCTGGCTATGCGCAGCGCGAAGCCAACGCGACCGAGCCAACGGTTGTGACGCTCGAAGGCTTTACCGAGTCGATCGCCCAGACGATCCAGTCGGGCGAAGGCGAGCTGCCCCTCGATGGCACGCTTGGCCGGGCACTTCGGATCAAGACGGGCAGCAAGTCACTTGTTGAATACATCCAGGATGGCGAGATCGTCGGATATTTGATTCTGGCTCTCGGCGCAATTGCGCTTTTGATCGCCTTCTTCAAAATTTATGAGATCTCCACGTTCAAGGCGCCGCAGCCGAAGGACGTCGCCGAAGTCCTGAACAAGCTCGACGAGCGCGACCCGGAGGCCGCGAAGGAGCGAGCCAACGCGGTTGGCGGGGCAGGGGCCTCACTGCTTGAGACGGGGGCCCGCTACTTCAACGAGAAACGCTCCGTGATCGAGGAACTGATGTTCGAACGGGTGCTGCATTCGCGCCCGGTGCTCGAGCGTTACCTGCCGTTCCTTGCCATCACCGCCGCCGTAGCGCCGCTGGCTGGCCTGTTCGGTACCGTTCTCGGGATGATTCAGACCTTCGAACTCATCACTTTGTTCGGCACGGGCGACGCAAAGAGCCTCTCGGGCGGTATTTCGGTGGCCTTGATTACAACCGCGCTGGGCCTCGTCGTCGCGATTCCCATTCTGATCATCCACGGCATCCTGCTGCGTATGGCGAAAAAGAAAGTCGCCCAAATGGAACAGGCTGTGGTCGCCTTCATCAACGGCGTAGCTGTCAGCCCGGCCCGCCAAAAGGCTGAGTAATCCGTTCCTCTCCACGAGCAACCCCGGACATGGGTACTTTCGAAGAGATTTTCAATGTTTGGGTCGCCGGCGGCCCCGTCATGATTGCCCTGGTTATCTTGTCGGTCCTGCTGTATTCGACCGCGTTCCAGCTGATGCTCTACGTGCTCAACACCAACCTTACCCGTAACGGGGAGGAGCGCTGGTCGGAGTGGGTCGCCGATCCTGCCAATGCTCCCGGTCGGGTTGGCCAAATCCTTCGTTACGTCAGCGACCGGGTGCAGAGCTCCAAACACATCCGTGACCGCTTCGA
Source organism: Opitutales bacterium (assembly GCA_050331415.1). Lineage (GTDB taxonomy): Bacteria > Verrucomicrobiota > Verrucomicrobiia > Opitutales > Cerasicoccaceae > DAIQNO01. The sequence continues at coordinate 8,820 of JBHJGW010000278.1, forward strand.
CGAAGTGCGCATTTCGATGACCGGAATGCTCGAGCGCCGCATTACCTACCTGTCTACTTTGGTGGCGGTGGCGCCGCTGATGGGCCTGCTGGGCACGGTGATCGGCATGTTACAGACCTTTCTCGGGATTGCCACGCAATCCGGCTTTGACACCGCCGGAGTGGTCGCTGGCGGCATTTCGGAGGCCCTGATTACCACCCTGACCGGATTGACGATCGCGCTGCCGGGGCTGTTTATCGCCATGATCGTACGGCGTCAGATGCACCACATCGAGGCGACGATTGCCCGGCTGGAAAGCCTTACGCTCACCCACCACAAGTTCGAATAATGCCGCGCCGCAGCATCACCGAAGATTTGGAGGAGAAAACGGAGATCAACCTGTCTCCGATGATCGACTGTATCTTCATTCTGCTCATCTTCTTCATCGTCACCACGGTGTTCGTCGAGGAGAGCGGCCTGCAGGTCAACCGTCCCGAACCCGGTGGTTCGCAATCGCTGGAAGAGGACAAGACGATCCGCATCGAGCTAACGGCTGACAACCGAGTCCTGTTCAATGGAACCGAGATCAGCGTCAACGGCGTCCAAGCCCGCGTGAAACAGAACCTTCGCGCCGGCGAGGAGACTCCCGTGCTCATCACGCATGATGAAACTGTACCCCACCGTCTGTTCGCACAGGTTTGGGGCGAGGTCAAAGCCGCAGGTGCCGAGACCGTCAGCTTTAACCCCCGCTAAGCGCCTGCCATGCCCAAGGCCCAACGCATTCAGGAAGAAGCCGACGAAACGGAGATCAATCTGTCTCCGATGATCGACTGTATCTTCATTCTGCTGATCTTTTTCATCGTCACCACCGTCTTCGTCGAAGAACCAGGTGTCGAGGTCGACAAGCCATTTGCCCTTACGGCCGAGCGGCTGGAAAAGAACAGTATCCTCATCGCGATCACAGAGGACAACAAGGTCGTTTATGGGGGCAACGAAGTTGGCATTACTGGCGTCGGCACGCAGGTCCGGCAGGCCCTGCTACAGCAGGATTACCCGGTGATTATTCTCGCCGACGAGCAGTCCGATCAGGGGGTGTTCGCCAAAGTGTACCGCGAAGTGAACCTCGCCGGTGCCACGCGCATCTTTTTCTCCACTGAGAACGAATAACCGGGGCCAGCATGAGTGAGACATACACGCCTCCCACCGTAAAAGGTCACGGCCCACTGGGCGTTATCCTTGGTTTGGTCTTTTCCGGGCTGTTGTTCCTGGCTTTGGCCCTGGCGCAGATGCAGGATCCCGATCCACCTGGCCCGGACGAGTTCAACGAAATTTCAACGAGCATCGAGCCTCCGCCAATCGAGGAGATTGAAGAAGAGGAACCGCCACCCCCGGAGGAGGACGAGCCACCGCCAGAGCTTGAAGAGCCGCCGCCGCCCATCGACTTGCAGATGCTCGACGCCGCCCTTAATCCGGGTTCGGGCGGGGCAGGGGCCATCGACCTAAGCCTGCCGGGTATGAGCGCCGGGCAGACGGACGTCGACCTGAAGGACGTTTTTAATATCGACGATCTGGATAACGACCCCCAGCCACGCCGGGCGCCTCGGCCTGATATTCCCTCGCGCTTCCTCAGCCGCGGCCGCGAATGGCGCGTTGACGTCCGGATGGAAGTCGGCACGGACGGCCAGGTCGAACGCATCGTCAACATCGAGTCCACCGAGCCCGACCTGGTAGGCCCCGTCCGCCGGGCCGTGGAGCAGTACGAATTCGAGCCCGGCACCCGCGAGGGCCGCCCGGTGTCCTATTACGTCGACCGCACCTTCCGTTTTCCTTAATATTTGCCTTTCAGGTTCAACACCACCACCGCCATGCGTTTGCTTATCGTTTTTGCCTTCAGCCTGCTCCTCGGGGCAGGTCTCCAAGCCCAGCGTAACCAGCCCTTGCGGGTAGAACTGCCGGACCTGCGCATCGGACAGGAGACCTCCATCCGCCTCGACTTCTTCGATGTCGAGCCGCAGATCAAACCGGAGGAGGTCGAGTTCTTTCGCGAATTGCTGCCGCTGATTGAACAGCAACCTGCTGCGGCCGCCGCGCGCCTGTCGAATGAAATCGGGCCCGACAGCAGCGCCGCCCTTTCGTACGTGCTGGGCAATCTCTACGTGCAGTCCCAGCGGCTTCCCCAGGCGATCAACGCCTACGAGCAAGCCATCAGCAAGTACAACGAATACCGACGCGCCCACAAGAACCTGGGCATGGTACACTTCCAGAACGGCGACCTCGACCGGGCTCTTGAGCACCTCACACGCGCCGTTCAACTTGGTGATCGGGACGCTTCCAACTACGGGCGCCTCGCCTACATCTATCTGCAGCAGGACAACCCGGTCGCGGCGGAATCGGCTTATCGCAGTGCCATCGTCGTCGAGCCCAACAAACGCGACTGGAAACTCGGCCTTGCTCAAACCCTGATGGCACAGGGGCGCAACCAGGAGGTGATCGCGATCATGGAACCGCTGATTCAGGCTGACCCGCAGAATGCGCAGCTGTGGCTCTTCCAGACCAACGCTTACCTAGGCCAAAACGAACTCGAGGACGCCGCCATTAACCTCGAGATTATCCGACGCCTTGGCGAGGCGCAGGCGAGCCAACTCAAGCTCCTGGGCAACATTTACCTGCGCAGCGATATGCCGCAACGCGCCCTGCAAACCTTCATGGAGGTGCTCAACCTGGACAATCCTTCCGAAAATCTGGACATCGCGATCGACGCCGCTGAGCTCGTCGTGCGCCTGAATCGCTACGACGACGCCTCCCACCTCATCACCTCGTTGCAGCACGCAGAGCTGACCGTCAGCGACGAGCAGGAAAAGACTCTCCTGCAGATAC
>JBHJGW010000279.1:0-9606 GCA_050331415.1 Opitutales bacterium
TCGCTCACGCTCCAAGCGACGCTCAATCCGCCGCACCCCACAATCGCGATTCAAACCCGTCTCCACCAAATCCACTTCCATCAACCGACATTACCAGAATCGAACGCCATCGGTAAGGGGGACGAAGCCCGGACGCTTACGAAATAAACCAAGTAAAAAACAACCAGTCAAGGCCACCTTCGTACGACCTTCTCCAGCCGCCTCAAACAAATCTGCGAAAGATTCTGGAAACTACCGCGACTATAAGCTGGAAGCAGTCAACTTCACCAACGAGCGCAAGCGGGAGCTCTTCAGCCGCGCCAAGGAGGCCCTTCAGGGCGGCACGGTCAAGATCCCCGCCGACTCGCGCCTACGCGACGACCTCGCCGGCATCCAGCGCATCGTCACCCCGCAAGGCCTCGTCAAATACCTCGCCGACCGCACCGGAGACGGCCTCGCCGACCGCGCCACCGCCCTCGCCCTGGCCCTCCACGCCGCCACCCGGGTGCCAGAAGGGAACGGCGTTACGTCGGAGCGACCGCCGCGTATAGGTCGCGACTGGCGAAGGGGGAGGACCTTGGCACCCGGTTTCGAGCGGTGTTAGACATGACACCAACGCGTGACAGAGATGCCGTGCTTCTTGGCGGGCCCCGGTGATGCTTCTGGGACTTCGAGAACGAATTACCAGTTGCTTATCGAAGTCGTGGCCGGGTGATACGTAGCCAGCGATGAAGTCTTTGGGAAAATGATATCTCTTGAGGGTAGATCGTCGTGTTGCGGTTCATACCCTCGCTTCGCGAAGATGCCCATTATTCTACTCGATTACTTGGACTTCGAGTCGAACGAAGATCGGCTCTTTCGGCAAATTGTATGACACTTCTTCCCAGCGGGCATCGATCGCTTCCGCCGAGGCTTCCACCGCCAACTCCTCCCAGTGATGCAGGTCGTGGGAGCCCATGAGCACATAGCCGACGCCGGGGTTGAGGTCATGGCGGCGGGCAAGCACGTTCATTTGGAGCCGAGACGAATCGGCGGAGCGAGTGACCCGAGGCGAGGCACCGAGCGCGAACGCCAGCACGTGCTCGTCGGTGATCGGTGCGCCGCTAAGTAATTCGGGTGCATTGTTCTGAGCCCACTCGCTGAACTGCGTCATGGTCCGCACGAATGTCGGCAGCGATGGGGCCGACTCTCCCGCAGGCGTCACCCGGACGACGCGGTACTGGAGCGCGCTATCAGCGGGAGCAGTGTCATCGACAAAGAATGGGTCCGCACTGGAGAGGATGGTGTCTAGCTCTTGCCAATCGTTTTGGAGGCCCCTTCGTTCGACGCGGAAACGGTAGGCGGCAAAGGGGTTTGCCCACAGAAACCAGCGGGAAGGTTCAGGCATCGGCCATTGCACCAGCACTGCAGTAGAATTGAGTGGTTCAGTCAGGACATAAGGCACTGGGACGATTGGCTCGGAGGCGCCCCTAGTGCGGACCGTCACGCGTTGCAAATGACTCAGGAGCTGGTATCCAAGCTCAAGCCGCAGTCGAGTTGGCCCGTGGGCGGGCAACTCTACTAGCAGGGTAGTCGAGTCGACCGTCTCACCATTGACTTGAGTGTAATTCCAACCGTCCTCAGACACAAAAATCTGGTAATCGGAAGCGTCAGTAATCGGCTCGCTAAACTCGAGGCGGAGGATTGAGTCATCACTTAGCGGAAGCTCAAACGTTTCAAGGATTGCAAAGGACGGGGGAAAAGAGAATCCTTCATCTGAAGAAAGCGGACCGTAAAACTCATCCAAGTTGAAATCCGTTGTCTCTAAAAACGAGGAACTTCCGCTGCTAGAGGAATAGGTATACTCCGGGAAGGTGTATGACTGATGGAAAGAGGCCGTTGAGCTCGGGGCCGTGGGGTTCCAAAGATCCACGTCGAATCCGTCTGCAGTCTCCTCGTCGATCAGCGTTTGGAAGGCAGTCAGATCGGAAGCAATCAATACGCTGCTTGGCGTCTCGCCAAACTCATTGATTGCAACCACACGATACTCCAGAACCGAGGAGGAGCTGACCTCGGCATCTAAGTAGCGGGTGGCCTCCGGAGGCAACTCAGCCAACGGCTCCCAAGGGCCACCGTCGGTTCGCCGCTCGACCCTGATCTCGCTGGCACCGGGAACGATTGCCCAGAAAAGTTCGATGGTATCGGCCGCTACGGGATACGCGAAGCGCAGCTGCGGAAAGCTAGGCGGTTGTGGAACCAGCGTCCGGGCGCTACGCTCCCAGCTGTAGCTTGAAAAGATGCCTCGATCCTCCACTCGTGCCCGATAGTAATAGCGGGTATCGGGCTTAAGGCCCCGGTCAACGTAGGTGCCGGCGGCTTCGGGCGGAATCACTGCGAGGGGCTCCCACGCCGAGGCGTCCTGCTCACGCCGCTCGAAATGAATCGGCAACGACAGGTCAGCCGTCCAACCGATCGTGATCGCGGTCATGGAAAGTGCGGAAACCACTAGGTTCGGTCGACTCGGGGGAACTGGCGTAGTCGTTACCCTCAGGGTTTCCGACCACGTCGAGGTAAGGTCGTTGGCGGCCGCGCGCAGGCGGATCTCGTAGTCACTTCCCGGGGACAAGTTTCGAAGCTCGTAGGACGTTTGATTCTGCGGCAGAGATTCGCTTACGACCGTCCATTCCGCTTCGTCGGCGCGACGGTATTCGAGACGAAACTCAAGCTCGAACGAGTGGTCCTCCCAAGCCACGGTAACCGAGGACGCGGTCGCACTGAAGGAAATCGGAACCGGTGGCGCAAGCGCGAAGGGAGCGCGGAAAAGATCGAAGCGCAGACCCTTGCCGTCTCCGGTTATCAGTTTCTCGGTTTCGCTGTTAAACGCGCTGACATTGGTCTGCAGGGGCATTCCCAAGACCTCCGTGCGACGGTTGATATCGTAAATCGTGCTCTCACCGAAAGCGTAGCGACCGTTTGGCGAGACGCTATAGACATCACCTGGCAGGTCCCATACGATATTCAGGTCACGATCAAAGGCCGTCCCGGCCCAAAAAATTCGCGAGTCGTCCTCCGAGATGACCACGGTGCGCGAACCATAATAATTTCCTTCCCCCGGGCGACTCGAACCAAGGGGTGTGAAGGTGTCGCCCAGTAAGTCATACTTACGGAGGTTCGCGCCGCTCGAGTTATTCTCACCGTGGTAGTAGTAGCGCCCCGTGCTGTCCGTGACTGCGCCCCCTTCCCGAACGTGTACCCGAGCGCCCGAGATGAGTTTTCCGTCCAGCGTATTGAAAATTTGCGCGTCAACCCACTGATCCTCTTCCTGCACAATCAAGCGACCCTCGAATCCTGCGGCAATGTCGTAAACATCATTCTAATTATAGTAGTCACTTCCCGCTCCAAAGCGGTAACTGTGCTCCAAGTCCAAGGTTTCTCGGTCAAAAGCGAGGAGGTTGCCCATTCGCCAGTTGGTGACGTAGACACGATCCTCCTGCGGATGAAGGACCATGTCGGTGACGCTGTCTCCGGCCGGAACCACCTGGAGAATCGTTTCCGTCGCGGTATCAACCTCAAGCAGGTAGGCCCGGGTCCCCGGATCATTCGTCCAATAGTTGTCATCATTCTCGCTGATGATATACACAAGAGACGAATCAGGGTCGGAAACCATCTTGGTCGGATGAAACGGCTCGACTTCCAGTAAAACTGGCAACAGCTGAGTGCCGCCGGCGGCTTCGATCTCAATCGAGCCGAAGTTGCTGGCGGCTTCGGCCTGCGTAGCATCGAGCGTCACGGTCACTGTCACTGGTAGGGTTCCAGACCTCGGGCTAACTGTGATCCACGGCTCGCTTGCCTCGACCGAAAAAGCCTGCCCGGCTTCCGTCGAGGAGATTTCGAAGGTGGTGGTCCAATTTTGATGAACAGAAACGGTTTGGGCCTCGATTTCTCGAAGGCTGACCACCGCCGGATTGACCCGGAAGGACCTCACTGGCATCATCACCGGGCCATTTCCGTTGATCGGGTCGACCCGCCAAAAGTAGTCTTGATTGGTCGGCAGGCTCTCCGCCAGAGCCACCTGAGTATTGGCGATTCGCCCGAGATAGAGATCCGACTCCGGAGTCGCCGTCGCCACGGCCGCTTCATTCGTTCCGAGATAGACGTCGTATTGCGAAATACCCAAGACGGCGGTCCATCGAAGCTCCTCCGGAGCCAAGACTACGGCACCTTCCGGCGGGAAGAGGTCGCCGCTTATCAAATCGGGGCCGACCTCTTTGACCAGATCGACCGTGACCAATTCCCGTGTCGACGGATCGAAGTAAACGAAGCGGTAGTTGTCACGGGTGAAAGCGGAGGCTTCGCTCGAGACAGGGAGGTTAAACACGGTCATCCCTGTCCGGGAGTCCGCGATCTCCGCGGCGGTAGCCACCAACCGGCCGTCGCCCGAGACCGACCAGACCGTGCCGGAAAAGCGGCCTTGCTGATTGGTCAAGCTCATCGTGTCTACCGAAAGATCCTTCAAGAAGGACACCGCGCCATCAGCGCTCATCAGCACCTGAGCTTTAAAGGGATCCCGGTTAAAATTGGATATACCGGACAATTCCTCGCGCCGGGAGACCCTTCCGTCGTCGGCCACATCGAAGCTCGCGATCGTGGGCGAATGGGCGCCTGCGCCCCAGCCATACTGCGGCATTGCTACCATCACGGTCTTTTCCGGATTGAGGGCGATGTCCTGGAACCCCGTCGTGTTGGTGAGCGACTCGGAGCCCGAGAACTTCACAGCCTGAATCACCCGCCCTTCGCTGCGATCGTAAGCACGAAGGACAGGTCCCCAGGTGCCGTCGATATAGTAGATCACGTCTCCGGGACCGAAAGCGACATCACCTTCGATGCCATCGTTGCTACTGTGACCGCCAAAATCGGGCAGTGAAATGACCTCGGTGACGCTAAAGCTCTCGAGGTCGATGATGTGGATCTCTTCGCTAAGTGAGGAGATTGCGGCAAGCTCCGACCCGTCCGTGCCGATCGCGAGGTCAGTTGTCGTTTCACCGACGGTGATGCTTTCAAGGGGCTGGCTACTATACGGATCGTATCGAAAAATCGCCCCTATCTGGTCGCGGACGTAGTGGATGCCATAGATATAGGGACGGACGGGATCCTCAACCAACCGGTATGCATTGAGCGGCGCCACGATAGCATGGACGAAGATTTCCACGACCTGCGTCTCCGTCGTCACCGTCACCACCGCGGTTCGGGAAATGTTCAGCTCGCTCGTCGCGAGGCCCAGGACGACGGCGCCGTTTTCGACATCGAGCGTGGGCTCGGTCCATGGCAGATCGCTCGTGAGGGTAGCGTCAGCCAGGTCGAGATTGGGAAGCGCAATGGGCAAGGGCACATGATCGAACCCTGGAGTCACCCGGATCTCGACCGACGTCGCTACCGGGGTAGCCTGGTTTGGTGTCGCCTCTACAACAGCTGCGGTGAATAGAGCGGTGGCGAGGAAGGTAGCAACGCGTCGAAGCATTACTCAAATTCTAGGGACCAAGCTGGAAGGGCAATCCTTTTCTGATCGAAGTTTGTCACGATAAGGTGTCTTGTGTTTACGAGGCTCTATACCCCGTTAGCCAGCACACCTTCGTCCTTGGTAGGAAAGCGCTCGCGACCGCCGTCGGCCAATACCTCCAACTCAACGAAGACGGCTCCGTCAGCCCCGACGCTGGCAGCGGAACCCGCGCCCTCGTCGCCCAGGCCGTCGAAACCGGCGTCGCCGGAGAGCTGATCGAAGCCATCCTCTTCCGCTCCTACACCGCTAGCTAACGGTTTCTCCCAGCCCAAGGTCCAACCCATCTTGCGCTCCGAGCGACACAAGCGAATACGCCTAAGCTAAGACCGCAAACCAGCAAAGACCCCACGCCAAAGCGCCAATCACCGATCCAGTTGAGAAGTATGAGGACCGGCGCAGCAGCAGTAGCTACCCACCCTACGGAGATTTCCAGCATCGAGAATCCGAAACTTGGTCGCGCGATAGCAGGCTCCCTTCCTTTGTAGAACATCATTATTCCCAGGTTCAGACACGCTGCAACAATGAAAGTAGAAGCCTCCGTGACCGGCATCCAAGGCGAAAGAAGCGCAACGAAAGTTACCACCACTGAAACGTAGCCCCTAACTAAAGCTGCCATAGCTTCAACTATCCCGAATTCCCTATCCTGTCCATCTAAACTTCTGCATTCAAAATTCTAAATTCTCCCTTCCTCAAATGCCTAGAGGCTATCCCAAAACCTATTTATAGCCTCCGAATTGAGTCCCATCTCCGTGCATGTCAATGTATTTCAATTCGACTTCGAAAGTCCCGGAGAGATCCAATTCCGGCCCCCTCCATCGGAAATAGCACTGATCGCCGAATTGATTTTATAATAAGGTAAGCTGACATGCCCTTTGTGCTGGCCCCCGGGATCTGGAGGCACCTGCAACGGACTTCATCCGAGCAGCATAGGCAGTGGAGCCATAAAGACGGAATTCGTATCGGTGTCAGCTCGGTAGAGGCTCTCGAAGAATATTTTTTCAAGAACAAGCTCACCGACCGCTACATCCTTGAAGATCAGTTGATCGAGCACAACCTTCCGCGCGAGTTATATGAGGATTACCTGATCTATCAGGCGATGGTAAGGACCGTCGATCGAGGCGAAGTCGACCTGGCGAAAAACAACAACTTGATTCTCCGTTATGAATCGTTGAGGGGCTACAACGCCAATTTCTCGGTCATTTGCATGCTGCGCAATCCATTAGAGCATGCTTATTCGCTTCTGAAGCAACAACAGAGGTTTGTCAGCCTGCAACAAGCGGACCCGTTTGTGCGCCAGTACATGGATTGGCTCGGCCATCACGAATTCGGTCTGAACCACAAGCCGTTTAGGCTCCAAGGCGAAGAGCAGATCCTCAACGGGAATCCAAATGATTTTGAATACTGGCTGCAAGCCTGGTATCACTACTACAGCCGTGTTCTGTCGCTTAAAGATTGGAATCGATTCCACGTTATGAGCTATGAAGCGTTGGCTGACAGCCCTGAGTCATTCTTCACCATGATCTCAGAAGCCACCGGGTACGAGCTGAACCTTGACGATTTGCTCCCTTTCAAAAAGACGATTTTTCCTTTAGATTTGCCAGTCGATCACGACCTCTTGTCACAATGTCGTGAGCTTCACGCAAGGTTGAGCAGAACCCAGTGTTTAAGCGAATACGAGCGCAAGCACCGGACCACGAGCCCTGACCGGTCGGGGTAGATTCTGCTGTACTCAACGAGCCGCTTGAAGCCGACCACAGTTCGGGCAATCACCCTCATCGTTCTGAAGGAGATCTTGGAAGGGGTTTACCGCCGGTTTTTTTTCGAACCGTTCGGCCAGCCTTCGGGCGGCTGCCAGCGTTTTGGCCAGTCGGCTTGGGTGACTGTCGCCCAGTCGTTCTTGGGGAGCGCTTGGAGGAAGGTTTTTCCGTAGCTTTTTCTCAGGACTCGGCTGTCGAGCAAAAAGATGATGCCCCGGTCGGTGGCTCCTCGGATAAGGCGCCCGATGCCCTGCCGGAACTTCAGGACTGCCTCCGGCAGCGTCAATTCCGCAAAGGGGTTGCCCCCTTTGGCGCGAATGCGCTCGGCTCGGGCCTCGGCGACAGGGTGGTTAGGCGGCTCGAATGGCAGGCGTGTCAGGATAACCTGCGACAAGGCCGATCCGGGCACATCGAAACCGGTCCAGAAGCTCTCGGCACCGAGCAGCACAGCGTTCCCGGCCGCGACGAACGCCTCTTTGAGATCGCTGCGTGAACGCTCTCGGCCTTGCGCCAGCAACGGGCGGCCCGCTTCTTCGAGTGTCGGCTGCAACTCGTCGTAGACGGCGTGCAGGTCGGCGTAGCTGGTAAACAGCACGAGGGTGCCCCCGGGTACCACGAGCGCCGCGCGGGCAATCGCGCGGGTCAGGTAGCTGACGTTCAAGCGCGCGTTTTGCCGGCTAGGCTCGGGCGCGTCCCCTGCAATAAAGACGCCGAGGTTGCGGGCGTAGTCGAAGGGCGAGGCCTCCTTACGCAATTGCGCCTCTTCTCCACCGACGCGCCCGGCAAAGGTTTCCAGCCCGGTGCCCATATCAAGCGTGGCACTGGTCAGCACGAGACCACTGCCGCGATCAAAAAGCCGCTCGCGCAGAGCATCGGCGACATCGAGCGGCGCACTGCGAATCTGGATCAGGCTGCCACTGCGCCCGGTACGCTCCAGCCAGTACACGTGGTCGTCCTGCTGCAGGTCGACAGCCTCTGTCAGCCCAGCGGCGAGGCCCTGAATTCGCTTCGCCTGGTCTGCGAGCTCGTCCTGCAGTGTTTGGTCGTCCTGGTCCTGGCGAAGCTTCAAGAGACGCTTGGACAGCTTAGTCAACAGTGGGAGCGGCAGCGGCTCTGCCCAAGCAGGATCGGAGAGCCTCCGGACGGACTGGGCGCCCGCAAGATACTGCCCGCGGACGTCGTCGAAAAAGTCCTCGCTGGCGGCGAGGCAACGGGTGACCTCCTCCTGTCCGGCACGGTCGCGCAGCTTTACCAGCAGCCCCTTATTGCGCTTGGGATGGTAGAGCTGCTTAAGTGCGCGGTCGATCGCGTAGCTGCTCAAAGCGAGCCCGAGATGGTCCGTGGCAATCGCGGGGAGCGTGTGGGCCTCATCGACCACGGCAAAATCGCGCGGGAAGAGCACGCCAGGCACGTTTTCGCCGGGTCCGGCTCCGGCGCCAATCAAGGAGAACAGCAGCGCATGGTTGACGACGATCACATGCGCGCTTGCACGTTCCGCCAAGGCGCGACGGTAGAAACAGGTTTCGGGCGAGCAATGCTTCTTATTGCAATTGGAACTGTCGGCATTCACCCAATCCCATACCTCCGCCGACGGCCTTGGGCGCAGCTCCTCGCGCAGCCCGGCTTCGGTAACGTGCGCCCAATCCTGGATCCGTGCGAGGTCCTGCTCCTCGCCGAGGTTGAACAGGTCACCCTTGGTGGCCAGGGCCTGTCGCAGGCGGTATCCGCAGAGGTAATTAGCCCGCCCTACCATGAGCGCGGCCTTGAAGTCGCGGTAACGCTCCAGCTCCGGCACGGCGGCAAACAACGCCCGCGCTTTCGGCAGGTCGTTGTGCAGCAGCTGCTGCTGCAGCGCAATCGTATGCGAGGAAACGACCAACGGGCGTTTCGTCTCCACAGCCCGGATAATCCCTGGAACCAGGTAGGCCAACGACTTGCCGACTCCGGTGCCGGCCTCGAACAGCAACGACAGGTCTTCGGTAAACACATCCGCCACCGCTGCTGCCATTGCAGCCTGCTGCGGGCGGTGGTCGAGGCCCAGGAGTGCTGTCAGCCAGCCATCCGCACCAAAGGCCCGCATCACCAGTTCAGCGGCCAGAGCACCGCGGACCTCGTGCGTGGGCGCGTCGGAAGCATCCCGAAAGCTGATCATGAGTGCAGTGTTGCGCGGGTGTACCACGATGGCGAGCCCGGATGTGGAGTTGACGCCGAAGCGCGATGACCACCTGAACGTCCTGCAAAGTCGCCCTCCTTCCACGCATGCACATGGCGCTTCCTCCATCAGCAATCGACTGAACCCATTGAGTGGTAAGCTGAAACCCGTCTCGCCCTCTG
>JBHJGW010000280.1:0-9399 GCA_050331415.1 Opitutales bacterium
GAGTGCGTGCAAGCGCTGGAAAAGACGCCGCGCAGCGCCCTGACCGAGGGCGCTCTCGGCGGCCTGCGCTCGCCGGAGACGAGCCGCATCGGGCGGTGGCAAGCGCCGGAGCATGCGGAACGGCTAGCGGCAGTCGAAGCCGCGCTGCCGGAGCTGGGTGAGTTCCGGGCACGCTTTGGGTACGCCTCGGAGAACCAGCCGCAAACCGTAGGATGAAAGATCGGCAACAGATCACCCTCGACCGCGTTCTGCGCAGCGAAACCGACTATCGCGCGCTGGCGAGCCTCTGGCGTGATATGCTCGCGCAGATCGACCGGCCCGCGCGCCGTCTCGGAGGCATCGCCTTGCTGAGCGTGGGCGAGGTCAGCGCGCAGCTCCTGCTTGCCCTGATCGGCAAGCGGGCGCTGGATCGGGCCGTGGGCGGCCTTCAGCCAGTCGTGCCCCCGGAGATCATTGGCTTGGCGCTCGTCGCGCTGGGTGGGGTTTTCTGGCTGGTCCGCGCCCGCCGCCTGGCGATTGAGCAAGCGGCGGCGGCCGGTCGGGAGCGCGCTTCCCAACGACTGGCCAGAAACATCAATCGCGCCCGCTACCAAGACCTCGCCGCCGTGCCGATGGCCGCCTTGCGCGAGATCCTGATGACCGATGTCCCGGCCGTCTTCCGCTTTTTGTGCGAATGGCTCAGCCTAGGCGTCATCCTAACTTTCTGGAGCTTAGCCGCCGTGATTGCTCTCGGCGTGCTCGCGCCGCCCCTGCTGCTCGTCTTAGCGCTGCTCGCGCTCGTTTGCGTGGCGGTTTTCGGGCTGATGTTGTGGCGCCACTTACCCATCGAGAAGCGCAAGTTCCTGGCCCTCGCGGAGCTGTCGGATCGCGCCCGCGAACTCGTGGAGCTGGAGCGGCTCATCCTGGCCCGGCAATTCGGCCTGAAGGACTATTTCGAACACCGTTTCCAAGCCGCCTTGCAGGGCTTCCTTAGCGCCTGGCTGGAGCATGTGCACCACCATGGCAACTTGCTGAGCCTGGTGATGACGCTGAACGCGTCGGTCTTTTTAGCCGTGATTGCGGCGGGAGGCGCTCTGGTCTCGGCGGGGACCCTCACCGCCGGCGTGCTGGTCGCGTTGCTCTTCGTGATGAACCAACTGTTGGCGGTTCTGAATCAAGCCGCGACCCTGGCCGGCCGCAGCCCAGAGGCAATCCACGGCACGAAGCGGCTGGCCGCCTACTGGCACTCGGATGACGCCGTCGAAAAGCCCTCGGTGGCGCAACCAGACAACCGGAGCGAGCCAATCGACCGCGTCGAGGCCACCGAGTTGACGTTTACTTACGGCGCGGAACCCGTGCTTGAGCGAGTCTCGGTTAATCTCGTGCGGGGCCACCCTGCCACGCTCACGGCGGAGACCGGCGCCGGCAAGAGTACGCTGGGGCTGTTGTTGACGGGCGTGTTGGAAGCTTCCACCGGACGCGTCAGGCTCAACGGTAAGCTGCCGCCGACCGCTTTTGCACCCGGGCGGGTGCTATACGTCGGCCCGAAGCCCGTGCTGTTTCCCGGCAGCGTGCGGGATAACCTGCTGCTGAGTGATCCCAGCGCGCTGGAGACGTCCCCGGCGGCGCGGACCGTGCTCTCGTTCCTCAGGCGTGGGGGGCGGCAGTTGAGCGTCGACGCCGATCTTCTGGGCAGCCATGGCTCCGGCCTTTCGGCGGGACAAGCGCAAATCGTCCAACTGGCCCGGGCCGTCTTGCGCAATCCGGATTTTGTGGTACTCGACGAGAGTACCTGTTCCCTCGACATGCCGACCGAAGCCTCGCTGCAGGAAGCCCTGCTGCCGTGGCTGCGCGAGCGGATCAGCCTCGTCATTTCGCACCGCGAATGCCCCTGGACGACGCACGCCGAAGAACGCTTGACCTTGAAAGACCGGCACCGGCTGGAGAAATTGCCAGCGCGCGACACCGCAACCGCGGCTTCCCAATGAGCATTTCGACATCCAGCCCGAGCCCCGCAAGCTCGCTGTTCCGGCCGGAGCCCTGCTGGCCGGAGCGCCGCTGGGATTGGCATGTTGAGCTGCCGGTGGACGAAGGCGAGGCGCGCGGCCGTTTGCGGAGCTTGAAGCAGCTCGGCACGACCACGGTCGTTGCGTTTCCGGATTTGGGTGACGACTTGGACGCGAGCCATGCCGCCTTGCTGAGGCTGGCGCGGGAGCCGGCTGACGCGGAGCGCCCGGCCTTGCGCGCGTTCGCCCGGGTGCGCGGGCAAGGGGCACCCGAGGGGCCGCTCAGCCCGCGATTGGTCGCGGGAAAGCTCAAGGCGCTGCGAGGCACGAGCGGTCCGCCTGGCGCATCCACTCGCCCCGACCTCAGCGCGTTCGCTGGCGTGAAGCTGACTCCGCACCTTGATGGCCTGCCCGCCGCGGACACCCTTTCGGAGATCCGCGACCGACGTCTGCCGGTGATGGTCCATGGCGGGATGGCGCTGCCGCCCCAGTGGATCCGCGCGCGGCTGCTGCCGGTGACCGCTGGGCCGGTCATCATTTCCCACCTCGGCTCGTACCCTTGCGCGGATGGGCTGTTGAAAGAGGCCGTGGCCATCGCGCAGGCCGAGCCCAGAGTTTACCTCGAGACGGCCGGAACGTGTATCGGGAATTTCCTGACGTACGCCGCCGCCAAAGTCCCGCGAAAGCTGCTCTTCGGCAGTGCCTCGCCGCACTACGATGCCGCGGCGCAATGGCTGCACGTCTGCGCAGCGGTGACGGATGACGACACCCTCGAAGCCCTGGCCTGGCGCAATGCCGCCGAACTCCTTGCCGACGATGCCTGACGCCGACGAATGGTTCGACTGCCACGTGCACCTGGGCCCTAGCGACAGCGGCGAGCTGTACTACGGGCGGCTCGAAGGTGCCGAATACCTGCGGCTGATGGAGGTGGCGGGCATCCGCCGCGCCTTGGCGTTCCCACCGCTGCGCTACGGCGGCTACCGCGAGGCCAACGCCGCGCTAGCCGAGTGGTGCGAGGGCCCCGGCGCGGGCCGCATCCGCCCGTTGGCCCGGGTGGGTGGTCGGCTGCCGCCGGTGGAGGCGCCGTATCTGTGGATCGCTCGCCGGTGGCTGCGGGGCTTCCTGCTCGGGCGCGCGCCGGACTTCCCGGAAAACGTGGCGCTGGAACGCTTCGCCGGGATCAAGCTATTGCCCTTGCTCGACGGTTTGCCCTCGCGGGCCTTCTTCGAGCGCGTCAACGAAGCTGGCCTGCCGTTTCTGACCCATGGCGGCTTCCTTACTTCGCCGCGCTGGATCGCGCGGGCCATTCTGCCAAGGGTGCGTACCAAGCTCGTCATCGCGCACCTTGGCGCATTCCCGGCTCAAGAGCGCCTGCTGCACGACGCCATCGAACTCGCGCGCCGCGAGCCCAAGGTTTACCTCGACACCAGCGGCATCTGGCCGGTCGCGTACCTGCGGCAGGCGCTCGCGGCGGTGCCGGGGAAGATCCTCTTCGGCTCGGACTGTCCCCTGACCACGCCGCTAGCCGCCCGGCGCCAACTCGAAGCCGCCACCGACGACGCCGGCCTCCGACGGCGCGTAGCCTGCGAGGCCGCCGTGGAGGTCTTTGGGAGCTTCTGAGCTGGCGCCCGCTGCGCGGCCTTCTTTCGTTTCGCCGTTGTCGCCCTTTATCCTGCCACCATGAACGCTGTCATCGAAGAACTTTGCCGCGCGGACGCGTTTTCCAGTGCCGGAGGGACTGGCGGTTCGACGCTGGTGCAACGAGCGAGTGGGCTTTGCCTCCACCAATTGGTCGTGGATGAAAAACTGGATCGGACGCTGGAGGTAGGCCTCGCGCACGGGCTTTCCGCGCTCTTCATCTGCCAGGCCCACGCGGACCGCGGCCGCGGGCGGCACATCGCCATCGACCCCGGCCAGGAAAACGCTTACGCGGACTCGGGAGTAAACAACCTGGAGCGGGCGGGCCTTAGTGGATTTTTCGAGCTGCGCCGAGAGCCTTCGGCCCGGGCGCTGCCGCGCCTGCTGGACGAAGGCGTCGAGCTTGATTTGGCCTTCATCGACGGCTTCCATACTTTCGATCACGCCCTTGTCGATTTCTTTTTCCTGGATCAACTCGTGCGGACCGGCGGCTATGTCGTCTTTGAGGACGTGTGGATGCCCTCGATCCGCAAAGCGGCCAATTTCGTTCGACGCAACCGCGCCTACGAGCTGGTGTCGCTGTCGCCGCCGCAGCCCGTGCCGTTGCGCGACCGCGTCCTCAAAACCCGCCGACGCTTCCTGCAAACGCCGTTCGCTTTCGACTGGCCGCTGAAGCTTCAGCCGACCAATCTGGCAGCCTTTCCGCAAATGAGGAGCCGACGACGCGCCTGGATCTTTCACCGCGCCTTTTGAACGCTCAAAGCGATTTCCGATACCAGATGATCAGCCGTTGGATTCAAGCTTGCCCGCCGCTGGCCGTGCAATTGACCCGCCGCAGCCTGTGGGGCTATGTGCCGCGAGCGGTCGCCACGCCTCCGACGGGCTCGCCGCGGCTGGCGCTTTCCTTCGACCTGGATTATCAGGCCGATACGGACGCGTTGCCCGCCTTGCTGGCGCTGCTTGACCGGGTCGAGGCTCGCAGCACGCTCTTTTGCATTGGCGCGCTGGTGGAGCAGGATCCCGCGCCGTACCGCGCCGCCGCCGAGGCCGGGCACGAGCTCGCCAACCACACCCAGACCCACCCGGACAACCCGGTGCTGAACCCCGACCACGAGTTCTGGCACCTGAGCGCGGAGGAGATGCGGGCAGAGATCGGCCAGGCGCAGGACACCCTCGAACGGCACACCGGCCAGCGCCCGGTGGGCTTCCGCAGCCCGCACTTCAAGGATGCCTTTCCGCTGCTGGAAGCCTTGCGGTCGTATCCGGAAATTGACTACTTCAGCAGTGCGCTGGCCAGCAAATGCCCGTGCCCCACCCCGTTTTTCCCCGCGCTCGCACCGTTCCCCGGTGACCGCGGGCTGCACTATCCGGGCGCTGCAGGCGCGGGTTACGACAAGCTGATGGTCCCGCTGACGCCGAGCCCGGAGTTTCGCTGGTCCCCGTTTTCCTCTTACACCTCGATTCGCCGTCCGTCCAACCCGATGAAAGGTGCGGGCCTGCAGACGGTGCCTCAGTGGGAGCGCTCCTGGGCAAAGCTGCTGGAGCGTTCGGGCCCGGCCAAGTTTTGCTCCGTTTACTTTGACCCGCTCGACGTCATGCGCGACGCCGAAACCGAGGCCACCTTCGAGCGCATGCTCACCCACGCCCGCGAGGCTGGCTGGGCGCTGCTTCCGCTGCGCGCGGTCGCCGAAGCTTGGCGCCCGCTGCTGGAGGCCGCCGCATGAGCCCACCGCGCGTGCTGCACGTAGTCGAGTCGTGGCCGCCCGTGGCCACGGGCAACGCGCGGCGCAGTTGGGAAATTGTTTCCTGGCAGAAGAAGCTCGGCATCAGCGCGCCGCAGGTGCTGGTTTCGAGTCGCCAGCATCATTACAACAGCGGCCTGCTTGTGGTGCCCGACGACCTGACGGTCGAAGCCGTCCCAGAATCGGCCTTTGAAAAACGCCTCCGCCCCTGGCGCTGGGGGGCCATCGATCGACCTCATTTGCGGGACACAATCATCACTGCGGCGCGCGACCACCGGGCCGATCTGATCCACGTCCACCGCTCCAGCGGCATTGGTCAGGCGGCGGCACAGGCCGCCCGCGCCTTGCGCCTGCCCGTGGTGGCGGAGGTCCGATTCGACTTGGCCGCGGGGATAAATTCCGAGTCGTGCCGGGGCTGGCTGGGGCCCGCGGAGTGGCCGCTGCGCCGACTCGTCGAGCGCCACCTGCCGCAGGCCGACGCGGTGGTCGCGGCAAGCCACGCCCTCGCTGGAATGGTCCGGACGCTGCACCCGCGCTGCAAACCCTGGGTGGTGCCAAACGGTATCCACCCGGTCGACCGGCTGCCGGAGCCAGCAGAGGTCCAACGGCGGCGGGAGGCGCTCGGGATTGCCGCGGACGACTTTGTGATCGGCACCACGAGCACCATGTACCGCTACGAAGGGCTGAAGACGTTGATCGCGCTGGCCGAGGCAACCGGTGTCCGGCTCTTGTTCGTGGGCGACGGCCCGCAGCATGACGACCTGCGCCAGCGCGCCGGTTCGTCGTCCCGGGTGGTCCTCACCGGGCGGGTGCCACCGGCGCAAGTGCCCCTGCACCTGGCGTTAATCGACCTGTTTGTCATCCCCCGGCGGGACGTATCCATTACCCGTTACGCCAGCCCGCTGAAGCTGGTGGAAGCGATGGCGCACGGGCGCCCGGTCCTGGCCACCCCGTGCGGCGACATCCCAAGCCTGCTGGCGGAAAAGCGAGGCTTCCTCGCGGAGGCAACGGCCTTCCCGGCTGAAGTCCAACGCCTGCGGTCAACCCCGGCGGAGCGGGCAGCGGCCGGCGCACGCGCGCGGCAATGGATTCACGCCGAATTGCCGTGGGAAAAGGTGATCGAGACCTACCGCGATGTCTACCAAAGCTGCCTCCCGTGAGCGACCTCAGCGTCATTATCCCCACTTACAACCGCCCGGACAACCTGCGTGGCTGCCTCCGCGCGCTCCGTGAAAGCGACGCGGGTGCGAGGGCGGAGGTGATCGTCTCCGATGATGGCGGAAGCGCCGATCTGGAGCCGCTCTGCCGAGAATTTGGAGCCCGGCTGGTGCGTGGCCCGAACCAGGGCCCGGCAACGGCGCGCAACCGAGGGGCCGCCGTGGCGTCCGGTTATGTATTCGTTTTCCTCGACGACGATTGCCAAGTGGAGCTGGAGTGCCTATCGCAACTTCAGGAGGCCGTCGCAGGAGAGGAACAAGGCGTGATCGGCGGCCATTGCGTCAACGGTCTGCCACGCAACCCGTTCTCCGAAGTTAGTCAGCGCATCACCAACGGATTGATCGCGGTTACCTCAGGCACGGATCAACCCTTTCTGCCAAGCTGTCTACTCGCGCTGCGGCGTTCCTGCTTCGAGGCGATTGGTGGCTTCGACCCGTCATTCCCGCTGGCCGCGGGCGAAGACCGCGCCTTCTGCCGCATGGCCATCCGGCAGGCGCGCGCATTGCGGCAGAATCCGGAAGCTCGCGCAACCCACTTCCATCACCTCGGCCTGACCAACTTCCTCCGGCAGCACTACCGCTATGGCCAGGGGGCGCGGCAACTGGAGCATGCTTTCGGACCTGAGGCTCTCTTGAACCGTCAGCAGCGATGGAGCTTCTTTAGCCATTGTCTGGCGGAGCCGACGGCTCAGAGGATTGTCGCAATCTGTCTTGCTCAAGTCGCCACCAGAGCAGGCTACGCAGCCGCAGGCCGAGCACGTGAAGTCAGCCCGCCACCTGTTCTTGGCGGCTCAGGCACCAATCCCGAGATAAAACCGCCCGATAAACTTCGTGAATGCGAAACTGAGTAACACTGCCGGAACTGCCGCACGCTGAAGCGGGGTGAGCGCTTGCAAGAATTCGGGCGCTCGCAGCCCAATGAACACCAATGCCGCCGCCGGAAGCGCGAAGCGAAAACTGCCGGGAAACACGAGTAGAATCGGAAGCGCACAGACGACGAGCAGGGTTAACCGCGCCGGTCGCCCCGGCCTATGGCGAATTGAGTCTACCAGCATCAACTGGGTCAACCCGAGCAGGGGCGGCCCGACGAACTGGACGAGCAGCCGACCCGCCCGAGCCAGCTCCAACCAGTGCGGCAAATTCGGCCGGGCATGCGCCGCGACGCTTTCGGGGTCTGGTTCACCGAACAGCGCCTGAAGGATAGTGAATTCGAGACTACCCCAGGCCTGCCACGTGTAAAGGCCACCGAAGAAAAGGCTCGCCGCCACCGTGGCGCCAATCCAAGCGATCAGGCACCAATTGCGCCTCCAACCGAAGAAGAGCAGCGCGGCCAGCCCGGCAGCCCCCGCCCAGTATGCGGAACTGTATTTGATAAAGCTCGAAAGGCCGAAACCCGCGCTAGCAAGTATAGCCAGCAGGGCGAATCGCGACCCATCGGGGCCCCGGCGTGCGGCGGTGAAAAGTGCTGCCGTGGCGATTAAAGCAGGAAGCGCGGTGGCTAAATCGATCGACAAGAATAGGGCCTGTGCTCGCCAAAGCGTCGGAATGGACGCAAAAGTAAGCGCTACTGAGATGCTGGAACGCGGAGTGCCTCCAAAGGCGCGGATCGCTAAGCCGACCGCAACACAGCAAAGCATGAAAGTCGCGAACCCGGCGATCCGCATCAACCCGTGATGAGGGTACAGTGGGGCCATGAGTAGTGGGTAGCCCGGAGGATGGTGAGAGAAATGCCATTCCAGCAGAAACCGTTCGTCGCCCCTCGCCTCACGGTAGAGCTCGCGCAAGCGCCCAGGATGCCCCCCGGCCGCCTTGACGTATCCCGCCGCCAGGTAAGTCCGATGGCCGTCGCGCCCCTGCCGATGAACAGCGACCGCGCGAAGGTTCGCCAACGGGACTGAAGAGCCGTCTTCAAGACGCTGCATATAGCCAGCCCGACCCGACTCATCCCAAACCGTCCCGGCCAACAGCGGATTTTTCAAGAGGAACGCTCCAGAAATAGAGAGAACTAAAAACAGCAGCCACCAAACTCGGCCCGCAGGATTCGAGATTACCATTGCATTCGCGCGGAAAAGATAGCAGAGCAAGCCGGTGAGGGTTCCGTAAACAACGAGCTCGACGGTCAGCCCGGAGCTGGGAAGATCTCTGACAACCATCCGGGCCAAGAAATAGACCACTCCTAAACTGAACAAAACAAGCGACAGCCAGCGGTTGAGAAAACGTGTCCAAGCTTCCTGTCTCATTTAAATAGATTTACCGCCGAGAAAATCCGGCAGCGTCCCTTAAGTTGTTGAAAAAGGAAAGAGGTGGTTTCCTCCGCTCCCCGGCGTCATGCTGGGGTTGATCGAAACAATACAAAGGAAACCGACCTCAGATGACAACGACGAAAGGCTCCCTTGGGGAGCACGCTTAAGTGCTGCCGGAGACGGCGGCAGCGTTTCAGGATATCATTCGGCAGCAGGCGCATTTGACGCTGATGCAGGTGTTCGAACAGGAGGTGGCGGCGTTGTGCGGGCCGCGTTATCACCCGGGCGAAGAGGCCGCTTGCTACCGTTCGGGCAGCACGCCCGGTAGTGTGTTCGTGGGCGAGCGTCAAGAGGCGCTGCGGCGTCCCTGGGTGCGTCGGCGCACATCTGAGGGCACTGCTGAGGTGCTGCTGAAGAGCTGGCAGCTGGCCACGGATAAGGAGGCTTGGGAGACGGCGATGTACCGGGCGATTCTTGGCGGGGGGAACCTGCGAAGTGTCACTGATCTTGGTGACGAAGAGCTGCGCGGGCAGAGCAAAAACAACCTTTCGCGGCTGTGGCAGAAGAAGGCGGC
>JBHJGW010000281.1:0-4512 GCA_050331415.1 Opitutales bacterium
ATCACCAAGGAAGACGCCATCGCCTACGGACTGACGGGCGCAAACGCCCGCGCGGCGGGCGTCGACCTCGACCTCAGGCGCGACCGCCCCTACCTCGGTTACGAAAACTACGACTTCGACATCCCGCTGGGTTCCGTCGGGGACGCCTACGACCGGTTCACCGTGCGTGTCGAAGAAATGCGCCAGACCGTGCGCATCCTTGAACAAGCCTGCCAGAAGCTCCCCGACGGCCCGTGGTACGCGGAGGAGGCCGTCAAGATCTTCAAGCCGCGCAAGGACAAGGTGCTGACGAGCATGGAGGAGCTGATTCAAAACTTCATGCTCGTGACCGAAGGACCGCAGATGCCTGCGGGCGAAGTCTATTTCGAGGCAGAAAATCCCAAAGGCTGGCTCGGTTTCTTTATCCACAGCCAGGGCGGTGGTGTTCCCTACCGCTTGCGTATCAAGGGACCAAGCTTCTGCAGCCTCTCCGTCCTGCCGAAGATCGTACCGGGCCTGATGGTACAGGACCTGCCTGTGGTGCTCGGCTCGCTGGATTTCGTTCTGGGCGAATGCGACCGCTAAGGCTCCTGAGGCCCCGACGCACCAGGGAGTCCTGCCCCCTTGGCCACAGGATTCAAGCAGGGCTGACCCTCTGATACCACCTTACCGAATAGACTGGGAGATCGAATTCGCCGTCGAGATAGCGCAAGGATGGCGTGTGGAGGATACCGACCTCGAGGCTGTCCGGCCGGTATCCGAAAGTTTCGATCTCGGAGCGCATCGGCAAGCGCAGCTGACGGTCGCCGAGGCTCACTTCGGGAGATTCTGAATAGCGAACCGGAGTTTCACGGCGATTCGATGGCTCCGAATTTGTGAAAAGCACAATCACGGAAATTTTCGATATCCTTTTTCATCACGCTGCTAGAATCCGTCAACGCTGATAGGAGCCCGCTGCTGTGCCTCGGCCTCGGCCTCGGCTTCATCTCGGGCGACAGCCAGCCGGAACAGGGCTTCGAAGCCGGGGCTGTAGAAAACGATGTAATTGCGGTGGCGATACGCGGCGACCTGGTCATCTTCGCGCCAGTACTCTGCCTGTAGCACGGGCGCGGGAACTTGGTCCGCATGGGGGTGCTGACCGACACGGTTCCAAACCGAGCCACCTTGTTGCCTGGCGAGCAGTCCGTTGATTTCATGTTCGTTGGGACCTTGATGCCGTCGGTAGACCTCCAAAGCGCTGCGCCCATTGTAGTAAATCACGATCAAGTCCCAGCCATGCCGCTCGGCGTCTTCATCCATATCCCGCTGCCGAACCGGCTCGGCCCTCGCGTGTTTGTAATAGGCCTTAATCTGAACGCCCGGTGCCGGACCTTCGCGGACCCTGTTCAACACCGGACCAATGGGCAGCCCCCTCATGACCGGGCCCATCAAATCATCGTCATAGATTTCGGCGCGCCGATCCGCCAGCAACCGCGCTTCTAGTTCTCCCTGACTCTCCCCAATGCGGCCCAGAGCGGATGGTGACAAAAGGGCAAAAAGCACCAGGATCAGCGACGTTACCAGCAGCAGACGTCCACAAAAAAAATTCGCCATGATGTCGTTTTCTTTATCCCCTAGGCCCGTTATGTGCACGGCCTTCTATGGGGATGGGGACACCGCCCGTTTTGGCGAAACGGCCGCCAGGCCGGACGCAGACGAGCATCGCTCGGCGTTTCAGATCGACCGCGACCGCGTCGTGTTTTCGTTTTCCTTTCGCCGACTTCAGAGCAAGACTCAGGTCTTCCAGCCGGGCGAATACGATTTTTACCGGACGCGACTGACCCACTCGCTAGAAGTCGCCCGGATCGCCCGCTCGTTGTGCGACCACTTCCGCGCCGCCCGTTCCGGGCCTTACCGGGAGGCAACCAGCGCGGGTATCGATACCGACCTCGTCGAAGCTGTCGGCCTTTCCCACGACCTCGGGCACCCGCCCTTCGGGCACATCGGCGAGCGCAAGCTCAACGAGCTGATGGCCCCCTATGGCGGCTTTGAGGGCAACGCGCAGACTTTGCGCATCCTGACCCGCCTGATTTGGGAGCAGCGCGACGGCCCCCAAGGCATGCAGCCCACCCGCGCCTTCCTCGATGGGGTGTTAAAGTACAAGGCCCTCTACGGCGAAGCCTTCACCTCCGAGGGAAAGCCGCCTGCCCATCATTTCCTTTATGACGATCAGTCGGCCGAGCGCGCATTCGTCTGGTACGGCGAGAATCGCGCCGGCTCTCCGCCCGATGTAGCCGCCTTGAACGGCGACCGCTCCCTGGAGTGCCAGATTATGGACTGGGCCGACGATGCCGCTTACTGCCTGCACGACCTTGTCGACGGTGCCCGAGCTGGCTTTCTGGACGCGGCTGCGCTGGAACGATGGGCGGAAGACCTGGAGCCGGGTGCGTTCCCGCCCCAACTGCTCAACGAACGCGTAGGGTGGCTGAGCCAACGCCTGCGCGAAGAACGCCTCGAGCGCAGCTTTGCCAAACGGGTGAGCTGTTTAATCAAAAACACGACGCTCACCCCCCGAAAACACCCGCTCGCCGAGCGAACCGCACGTTACGCGTGGCAGCTGGAGGTCGCCCCCGAGTTGCTGGCCGAAGCGGCCCTGTACAAGCGCCTTGCCCGCGACCTGATCTTTCGCTCGACCCTCTTGCAGCAGCTCGAATTCAAGGGCGGCCATATCCTCAGCGAGCTATTCGCCGCCATCGCCGAACACTACCTCCGGGCGAATCCGCGGCCCTTGCGCATCCTTCCCCGGGAAGTCGAAGCCGGCCTACGCCGGGTCGAAACCCAGCAACTCGGCGAGACCCAGGCCGAGACTGCCAAAGCCCGCCTGATCTGCGATTTCTTGGCCGGCTGCACGGATGGTTATGCCGTGCGCCTGCACAAGCGTCTGTTTTCCCCCGATTACGGGTCGATCACCGACCTCGCCTAGTAGCTCTCCCGCACGCCGCGCCTCGGGTTGGCAAAACCGGGTGCCCGAATCTTCCTCTGACCGACCGCGCATGCCGACGCCCGAGCAGCCCGGGGCAAAACAAAGCCCGCAGGAAATCTCCGGCGGGCTCGAAAAGACACAGCTGCGCGAGCAAGCTACTTCTTGATCTCCTTATGAAGAGTTCGGCGGCGCAAGTGCTTGTTGTACTTCATCTTCTCGATTCGCTCCGGCGTGTTTTTCTTGTTACGCGTGGTCATGTAACGCGAAGGCGGCTTACCTTCTTTACGCGCTTCGGTGCATTCAAGGATGGCGGTTTCCTGTGGCATAAGCGATCAGTGTCTCGCGGGAGTACCCCGCTGGCAAGCCTAATCTTCGTTGGCGCCTTCTTTATCGGCTTTTTCGGAAGGTTCCGGAGGCAGAAAGCGATTAACCAACTCATGAGCAAGTTGAACGCGCCGTTCGGACCCCGTTACGATCAACGTCTTGCTGCCATCGTCATAGTGCAAGGTCGGGTCAGACTCCGGGTCGAACGACAGGAAGGGCCGCACCTCTTCGGGAATCAGCTGAGGCTGGGTAGCCCAGCCTTCGCGGATAGCGTTGAGTAAGCTTTCGAGATCCGTTTCCGAAAGCTTCGAAAGCTCGTATACCTTGCTATCGCTTGGCAAGGCAGGGGTCTCGAGCTTGCCACTCGAAAACACCATTACGCCGTGCTGATATTGAAATGCGTATCCGACACTCCCGTTGACCCGCCGGCTGCCTGGAAGCGGCACCTCGACGGCAGCTGCTTGGGTCGCGAACTGGAAGACTCGTGCCCACGGCACATTTTGCGCGTGGATCGCCGCTATTTCGATGTCGGAAGCATCAAACGGCACAACCACCCGCAACTCGTCCGCGCCGGCCTCGCGAACCGCTTCAATCAGCTCGTAAACGCTGCCCCCAGGGAAATCAAGGTCGATACTGTCTTCCTCGAAACGGAAGCCCGGAGAGTTTTCTTCCGGAGCCTCGGGTGCTACCCGGCGAGCGCGGGGTAAGACCGATTGAGCGGCGACATGATTCCCTAAACCGAGAACGAGCAAGACAAGAACAGCGTAAGCAGAGAAACGTTTCATAACGCAGGCGAGTCATAGCGCTTCCAACCGTGGCGTCCACTACTAATGTAGACCCAGATGGCCGACGCCTCCGCAGCTCTATCCCCCAGATGGGCGATCCCCCGGAAGGATTAATCACAATCGGCGTCTAATGGGGTATTTTAGAACGAAACACGCCACCGAGTCTGCAGACTCTCCCAGCTCAGCTGCCTTGCTGCCGGGGAAAACGTGGCAATGCCGCCGGTCGAGCCAGTCGCGCTCACCGGCGGATTTTTTTGGCCAGGGGGGAACCGCGCCGTTCTCCGATGCCCCTACAGCACGAGCATCTGCAACTGTGCCTGAAGGGCAATCAGCTGCTCCGGAGCGATCTCGTGCATCGACACATCGTACGTTTCGCCGCTCTTGGTGTGGCGGAAGCGAACGAGCCCGGGCTCGGGCCGTTCCTGCTCCTTGAGCACCCGTTTGCGCTCGAGCAGCAAGGCG
>JBHJGW010000282.1:0-4650 GCA_050331415.1 Opitutales bacterium
TGGATGACATCCTAGAAGCGCTGGAAGCCAATCGGGCCGAGAATGGGCTCGATTTTGCCGCTTTGCTCGTCACAGACGTCAACAAGCAGAATTCGCTGCTCGTATTTCTGGGCGACGAGGACATTCGGAAGAACATCAGCTACGGACGGGTTGAGCGGCCCAGCATCTTCGACCTTCCGGGCATCGTCTCGCGAAAAAAGCAGGTTATCCCGTATTTTACGCAGCTACTCGACTCCATCGGCGCTTCCGCCTGAAGGCGTCAATTTTTGAAGATTTCTGCGAAAAAGTTCCGGTTTAGGTCGCTATGACCGCACAGGCATAATTCGCACACCTTCCACCTGTTCGGTAACGATTTTCCAGGCGGGTAGGGGGCTACACAGTTGTCATGTTGGATCCGGTTGGGCTATAGACCTTGCTCTAGCCGCTTTAAGGCTGCACTTCGTCGTGTCTTTGTTCGATTCGATAAGGTGAAATGCAAAGTTGCCGGGCAATGTGCCGGGTTGGCCCATTTTCTCGCATGACGGCTTGCTCCGGCATTGGGAGTGCTCTTTCCGTCGTCCATCCGCAAGTCGTTGAATCGTTACCCAGACTTTCTGGTTTTCCTAACTTGCGGACGGCATCTTCGGCGGTCCCTTTGGGTCGGGGCGAGTATCCGGGACGGGTGCTCAGGGCCATGTGCTCAAGCCGAAGATGCCGCCCCCGCTTCCGGGAGTGTACCCCATACGCCGCTCGCCCGGCAGATAGTCCAATTTAGGGCAACCCGTGGTAACTTGAATCTTTCACGGGCGCTTTTCGCGCTGAACGGCGTTCGCGCCTTCGCTGGAGCTTCAACCAGCTGTCGCCGCCTTGCTCGACAAAGAGCTCGCCCGTCCTTCATGCGCCCGACCGCTTCGACGACTGCGTCTCAACCGTCTGTGCCAGCCGAATCCGGGATGCGGAAGCTGGCGAGCTGGGCGGCAAGCTGCCCGTTATAAAGTCCGGTGACTCGACCATCGGGGGGGAAGTCGATCAGGTCGGGAAGCTTCGCCGAGGCCATAGCGAAAATGGCGAGCCGTCCGTCGGGGCAAACGGAAGCCGCCCATCGCTCGAGGTCGGCGAATAACCTTGAAGGCTCGACGGGCAGCCGCTCGCCGTAAGGAGGATTGGTGACAATCGTCCCGCACGCGAGCTGGGCGCGGCAATTTTGGAATGGCCCTCGGTGTACCTGCACGGCACCGGTCAAGTCAGCTCGAGCAAGGTTTCGCTCCAAAATGTCAACAGTTGGGGCATCCTGCTCGCACGCGAGGATGCTGATGCGCGCCGGTTGCTCTGCCGCCTCTAAATGCGCTTGCACCTTACCGTCGAGCTCGGCGTCGTGGTCGTTCCAATGCTGAAAGGCCATCGTGCGGCGAAGGTTCGGCGCGCGTCCGGCAGCCATCAGTGCCGCTTCGATGGCCAGCGTGCCCGCGCCTGCCATGGGATCGGCGAAGGGCGTGGAGGCCTCCCAACCGGCCAGCATCAGCAGACCTGCGGCGAGATCCTCCTTTAGGGGGGCGTTACCGGCTTCGGTGCGGTAGCCACGCGCGTTAAGGGGGGCTCCCGTGGCGTCGAGGTAGAGCGTTACTTCGTCTCGGTACAGATAGGCGACGATCCGGACATCCGGCTCCCCTCGGGAAATGCTTGGTCGCTTCCCTCCGGACAACTTGCGAAAGGTGTCGGTAATGGCGTCCTTGATACGATAGGTCGCGAAGCGTTGGTCGCGCAGGCCGCTCCCCGTCCCTTTAACGTCAATGCGCAGCGTATGTTCCGGGGAGAACAACCGGTGCCACGGCGTCTTGCGCGCCTGGTGGTAGAGGCGCTCGTAGTCGCGTGCGCGAAACTTTCTCAGGGGCTTGAGCACCTGCACGGCTGCGCGGAGCGCCCGGCTGGCAAGGTACACCCCGCGCAGGCCACCCCGGAAGGCGACCATGCGCACGCCCTCGAAGGCAACCTCGAGCCCCAGCGCCCGCAGCTCGCGTGCAACCACGGGCTCCAGGCCCGCCCGGCAGACGGCGACCTCGAAGTCGGGCTGTTCCAGCGGTGCGGCCATTCGAACAGCTTCGAGAGGTTCGCCGGAATCCGGCAAACTTTTTCGTTGTCAATCGCCTAATTACCTGCTTGCTTCACAGCTTACGTTTTATCGGGCTGTAGCGCAGTCTGGCTAGCGCGCCTCGTTCGGGACGAGGAGGTCGGGGGTTCGAATCCCTTCAGCCCGATTTTTCCCGAAACCTCGTCCATTGGTCGGGCGATTGTGTCTTGAGGACAAGCGGTGCCGAGGTCGATCAAGTCGGAAAATCCCCTTCATTTGTAGCCTCTAGGGGGGCGGGCGTTGGGCAATCGGAGGTGATAACCGGACCCATGCAAACGATTGCCCGTTTTGCCCTTTGTTTTTGGCTCGTTTCGACGCTTGGGGCGGAGCCTCCAAAAACTTCCGAGGTCAGAAGCGCGCTGGCGAAGATGCCGGTAGCGCACCCCCGGCTGTTTTTGGCGCCGGAAAATGAACCTGCCTGGCGAGTGCGGGTCACGGGCGACCCCCGGCTAAGGAAACTCAGCGAGCGGGTCGTCGATGAAGCCGAGCTACTGCTCGAGATCCCTCCGGTAGAGCGGGTTTTTGTCGGGCGTCGATTGCTGGGCACGGCCCGCCAGGTGCTCAACCGTATCGGCTATCTGGGCGTAGCCTATCGACTCACCGGAGAGGCACATTTCGCTCAACGCGGTATCCGGGAACTGCGGGCTGTGGCAGACTTCGTCGACTGGAACCCCGATCACTTTCTCGATACCGCAGAGATCACGACCGCTTTCGCGCTGGGTTACGACTGGTTCTATCACAAGATGACGGACGACGAGCGCGCTGCGGTGCGCGAGGCGATCATCGAGAAAGGCCTCAAGCCTTCGTTCAAGGAGCCGGTTCCCTGGTGGTGGGTCGATCGCGAAAACAACTGGAACCAGGTTTGCCACGGCGGTTTGGCAATGGGCGCGCTGATGGTCTTCCCTGACGCTCCGGAGTTGGCGACGCGGACGCTTCACCGCGCGCTCGAAAACCTGCCATTGGTCATGGCGCTCTACGCTCCCGACGGTGCCTATCCCGAGGGGCCGACCTACTGGGAGTACGGCACGAGTTACAACGTGCTCCTGATCGACGCGCTTGAGACGGCCCTCGGCACCGATTTCGGCCTGGCGGACTTCCCCGGATTCCTCGATACCGGCGAGTACTATTTGCACGCCCAGGGACCCACAGGGCTGTTATTCAACTACATGGACAACGGAATCCGTCAGGATGCGGCCGCCGCGATGTACTGGTTTGCCCGGAAGCGCGATCAACCAGCGTTGCTTTACAACGAACTGCCGAAACTTGCCGAGGAGTACGATGTCGACGCCGATCCCGGCAGCCACAGTGGCCGGTTCTTGCCGCTCATCCTGATCTGGGCCCCGCCGCTGGGCGGCATCAACGCACCCGCCGAGACGGCCTACTTTGGCCGCGGGCCGACGCCCGTGGCGTTGTTGCGGACAGAGTGGGCGCCGAGTGCCACTTTCGTCGGGATCAAAGGGGGAAGCCCAGCTGAGAGCCACGGGCACATGGATGTCGGCCAGTTCGTTCTCGAGATGAACGGCGTCCGATGGGTCAGCGACCTCGGCAAGCAGTCGTACAACCCAATGGAACAGGCTGGCCTCGACATCTGGAATTTCGGGCAGCACAGCGACCGCTGGAAGGTCTTTCGTCACCGCATCGACAGCCACAGTACCTTGATGATCGACGGCCAGCAACAAAAGGTCGACGGGCACGCCGAGCTCGTCCACGGCAAAGCCGAACCTCTGTTCGCCACCCTCGACATGACCCCTGTTTACGATTGGCAGCTCGAGCGTGCGATTCGCCACATCGAGATCCTCGACGGAGACCGTGTACGGCTGCGCGATTCGGTCAAGGCTGTCAATGACCCCGCCCGAGTGCGCTGGGCGATTGTAACCCGAGCCGACGTCGAGCTGACCGGCGACCGAACGGCCCTCCTGCGACGCGACGGAGAAATGCTGCGCATCGAAATCCAAGGCCCGGAAACTGCGAGCTTCATTGTCGAGGACATCAGTGAGCCTCTCGAACCTTGGGATGAGCCCAACCCCAATACCAGCCGCCTGAGCTTCACCCATGAACTGGAGCCCCTCGCCGAAGCAGAGCTAATCGTGACCTTTTCCGCGGGAGACGAGGGCTGAAGCCTTGCTCGTCTTGGGGGTGCACGCTTGCGTCTCGAGGGCTTCCGCTCCATTAGAGTTCCCATGAGAATCTGGTTGCTGCTTTGCCTTGGGCTCGCGACGGCGGTTGCGCCCGCGGTCGAGATCCGCATTGATTACACCTACGACACCTCCAACTTTTTCAGCACGCCGGAGCGACGTGCGGCGATCGAAGCCGTGGCGCGGTTCTTTAGTGAGCTGCTTGAGGACGAGTTGCTGGAAATCGATCCCGCCGATTTCACGCAGGCCAGTTGGATAGCGACCTTTACCCATCCGGCAACGGGGGCCCGTGAGTTGATCGAAAATCCGGTCATTCCCGCAAATACGATCATCGAGTACGTCGGTGCTCGCGCCCTCTCCATCAATACGACCGGCCTAGCAGGACCGGGGGCGTTTTCCGCCTCCGGG
>JBHJGW010000283.1:0-2310 GCA_050331415.1 Opitutales bacterium
GAGGGTGGCGATGCCCGGAGGCGTTATGGTGATCATCGGCAGCGGCGAAAAAACGACATCGCTGACCGACAGGCCCCGGAAATAGCCATCGAGGTTGAATCGTAAGCGTAAGCGGTGGTCGCCTGCGGGTACTCGCACGAAGTGCCGTGCGGCGTCGCTGCCGACGCTGGCGGCATAAAATTCGGTCGTACCATTGCCTACCGAAACCTCAATCTCGCCATTATTACCGCCGCTCTTCAGCTCGGTCGTGAACGCAAGGTTGATGGGGCCCGTGACCTCGGTTTCCATCCAACCGTACTGGACGCGGCCATTCCAGCTTTGCAGGTCAAAGTCAAACTGCGGGCCCATTGACTTCTGCTCGAAGACCAGGTCCGCCGTACCGCCCGTCTCCCAGAGACGACCGGTTTCGTCCACCGTTCCAACGCGCGCTCCGGTGACGATGTTCTGGTCCAAGGGCAGCGTGAGCGGATGGGTCGTGCCAAAGGCGGCGAGGTCTCCTTCCCAGCCAAGGAACTGCTGCCCCGTGCGGAGGTTGACCGAGAAGGTCACCTCCGTGCCAGGCAGGTAGCTGGTTCTCTGTGGCGTAACCCGCACGAGCGGATCGTCCGCCAGAACTGCGAATTCGGTATCGATGGAAAACTTGTCGAGGACCACCGCGCCGCTCCCGTGATTGGTCGCCACCAGCTCGACGGTGTCGGTTCCCGTGAAAAAGCGCTCAAAAGTAGGCCAACCACCTTCAATAGAGGCCACATCCTGCCATCTATTGAGCCAGACTTCATCATCCGCGACTAGCTCCAAAGCGCCCTCGAAGGGGCCTTCCCGGTAGCTTAGGGCGATCCGGGCGGGGCCGTCGATGGTGCGCCGCACGCTCCCGCCGGGTTCCAGGCGCAGGCCGGGCTCGCCGGATTCGGTCAGCAAGGGTTCAAGGACGGGGTGAACCAACCCCGGGGTGACCACCGTCCACCCATTCAGCAAATCGGGTTCGGGAAGCTCGAATGGCCCCTCCGCGATTGCCCGGAACGTGGTATCGGCGGTGAGTTGCCAGTCCAGCGGGTTGGCTTCCCGAATCGTTTCAAAGTCTCCCCCGTGCGTCTGCTCTACCAGAATTTCCCAGTGCTTGAAGGTGTAGCCAGGCTGAGCCTGCGCTTGGACCGTCAGGTAATTGTCTTCCCTGTACACGGGGAGAGTGGGCGTCTGAGAAATGCTCAGGCCCGGGTCGGCGGTCACCTCCACGAGGACTTGTTCGACAACTTCGAGCGGCTCAACCGTCAGGTCGTCGATCCATACGGTGCCGGGCCGCACTTCGTTATCCCAGCCGCGGTCGGTTTCCGCAAGGAACAGGTAGCGCTGGGGCCCCGGCGGGACATCGATGGTAAACTCGCGCCAAGAATGACGGCTACTGCGAGTGAGCCGAGTGCTGCCGAGCTTGAGTTCGAACTCGGAGGCCTCATCTGCCCGGTGCCAAAAACGCACCCGGGCCGGGCCATCGACATCGAGCCAGAGGCGGCTCTCGGCGAGGCCGGGCCGGAAGGTGGGCGAGCGAAAGGCGGTGCCGCGCTCGCTGCCGCGATGCGCGGCCAGCCAAGGGAGGTCGGCCTCCGCCAGCCCGTAGGCGCTGATGCGTACCGGCTCCTCCGCCGGCACGAAGATGGCGGTCACGGTCCCAAGGTCTTCCGCGAAGGCGGTAAAGGTCGACTCCTGACTCAAACGCTGGCCCTGCCAGCCCGAGAACTGCCAGCCAGGCGCAGGTACAGCGTTCAGCTCAAGGCTTTCCTGCGGACCAAGGAACCGGTTGGCCGGGTCTTCACTGGAGGCGATGACCTCGCCGCCCGACTCGACGCGGCCTTCGCCTTCGATGCGTAAGGTCAACTCCGCGCCGGGCGTCAAGGTGAGCCCGGTAAAGGCGTAGGCGGGCTTGTTGTCCTCGTTGCTGTAGCCGCGCACGTGGATGCGCAGCCGCTCGAAGCCAGCCGGCACCGCCACCCGCAGCGTTTGCTCGCGACCTAAGGCGCGGCTGACCCGCCCCAGCTCTTCCCAACCGGCCCCGCTGGATCGTTGGCCTTCCAGGGCCAGGAACCAGTCCGTTCCCGCGTCCGCAGGCAGCAACACGTCCAGTTCGACCGTCAGTGGCCCCTCCACCGGGAACGACAGTCCGGGATCGTAGTCCTGGCTGTGCCAATTGTACCGATCCAGCTGCAATTGCCCGGAGACGCCATGCTCGTCGGTCGACAGTTCCCAGAAGTCAGGCCCCACTCCCCGGAACTCGATGCTACCGAGGCGAAGGTTCTGCTCGAAAATCGCGGTTACGCT
>JBHJGW010000284.1:0-7929 GCA_050331415.1 Opitutales bacterium
GATCACCCCATAGAAAGGACCGAACCAATGACCGAATTTGCGATCCACACCGAAGAGAGCGCGCCGGATGGCGCCAAGCCGCTTCTGCAAGCCTCGAAGAAGGCATACGGGATGATCCCCAACCTCCACGGCGTCTTTGCCGAGAGCCCGCAACTCCTCGAAGCCTATCAGACGCTTCAGGCGCTCTTCTCGAATTCGAGCCTTTCGACGACCGAGCGTCATGTCGTCTGGCTGACCATCAACGTCTACCACCGCTGCCACTACTGCGTGCCCGCGCACACCTTCCTGGCGCTGAGGGACAAAGTGCCGGAAAACGTCGTCGACGCGATCCGCGAGGAGCGACCGATTGCCGACACGCGCCTCGAGGCGCTGAGGCAGTTCGCCCTCACGCTCACGGTGCAGAGGGGCGAAGTAGACGCCGACCAGGTGGAGGCGTTCCTCAAGGCCGGCTTCACCAAGCGGAACATCTTCGATGTGCTGCTCGGTCTGTCGCACAAGGTTCTCAGCAACTACGCCAACCACCTGGCGCAGACGCCGGTCGACGGGCCCTTCGCGAAGTTCGCTTGGCGCAAACCGGACGACGCCGAGGCCCCCGTGGTGGCGGAGTGATTTCCTATCAACGACAGAGCACTGAAACATTTAACCATTTAACCACACCGCAACCACTAAAATCTTCACCTTATGACGAAACTATCGATTATCTTCTACAGCACTTACGGGCACGTCCACCGTCTCGCCCTTGCCGAGGCGGAGGGCGCCCGCGAAGTCGCCGGCTGCGACGTCTCCCTGTTCCGCTTTCCGGAGGTGATTGCCGACGAGAAACTTGAGGCAATGGGAGCCCTCGACGCGGCGAAAGCCATGCGTGACATCCCGGAAATTTCCGCGGAGCAACTTGCCGAGGCGGATGCGATCCTCTTCGGCTTTCCGACCCGTTTCGGCAACTATCCCCAGCAGGTCGCCAATCTGATCGACCGGAGTGGTGGTCAGTGGGCAAGCGGTGCGTTGATCGGCAAGCTCGGTGGCGTGTTCACCTCGACCGCTTCCCAGCACGGCGGCCAGGAAACCACCTGCCTCAGCTTCTACACGTTCATGATCCACATGGGCATGCTTGTGACCGGCGTTCCTTATTCAGAACCGGGCCTGACGAAGCTCGACGAGGTTTCTGGCGGCACCCCCTACGGAGCGACCACGATTGCCGGGCCTGACGGCTCCCGCATGCCGAGCGCGAACGAACTCGCCATCGCGCGTGCCCAGGGCAGACACATTGCCACCTACGCGGTCAAGCTCGCGGGTTAGCGGCGGCGCCTCCGGGGCGGAAGCTCCGGCCAATCAACCTCCTAGTCATGCACACCGACTACACCCTCGCCGCCACCTTGGCCGACAGCCTTTCTCTTGGACCGCACTGGATTTACAATCAATCGAAGCTGCAGCGGGTTTTCCCTGACGGCATTTTCGCGTTTGTCGATCCTATAAGCGACTACCACCCGAAGCGCAAGGCCGGACAGCAAACCCATGTGGGCGACCAGCTTCAGCTTCTGCGGCGTTCGCTGATCCTCAACGATGGCTTCGATGCCGAAGGCTGGCGGCAGGATTGGGTGGCATTGATGCAGGACTACGACGGCTACATGGACAAGGCCACCAAGGAAACCCTTGCCAGCGGGGGCGCCAGTCCTTCCGGCTCGGACGAGCTGGCCGGGGCCTCGCGCCTGGCCCCACTGCTGGATTCAGCCCTGCCCCTGGCCGAGACCATTGCCGCCGCGCGCGCCCAAGCAACCCTTACCCACGGCGATCCCGTCGTGGGAGACGCCGCGGAGTTCTTTGTCCGAGCGGTTTTTAATCTGCGCAGCGGGGCCGACATGGAGGCCGCGCTCAAGCAGGCCGCGCAGGATGGGGCCTACCAATCCCTCGACGTCGCCGGCAGCCTGAATCTGGCGCTTGCGAGCCTGAATGATGATTTTCGGAAAGTCGGAAGTAAAATGGGGCTGAGTTGCCACATGCCGGAAGCCTTTCCACTGACCCTCTACTTTGCCTTGCGGGACGAGGGTGACTTTACCCAAACCCTCAGCGACAACGGCCTTGCCGGCGGCGATACCTCCGCGCGGGCCATGGTGCTCGCCCCGCTGCTGCTCGCGGCGAACCCGGACGCCGTCCACCCGGTGCTGGCCAAGCTGTCCCGCCAGCGCCTCGCGCTCCTCCCTGGCGCGAACCGGATTCAGATACCGGGGCACGTTGGCAGTCTCAGTGGCATCCTCGAGTATCCCGAAGGTGAGCCCCGCGCCTTCGCGCTCTTTGCCCATTGCTTTACCTGCGGAAAGGATTTCCTCCCGGAAGCACGAATCACCCGTGCCCTGGCCCAGCGGGGAATCGCCACCCTGCGCGTCGATTTCACGGGCCTGGGCCGTTCGGAAGGCGATTTCGCGGAGACCTCCTTCGTCACCAACCTGTACGACCTGATCCTCGCCGCCGACTGGCTACGGCAAAACCTCGTCGCCCCGCGTTTGCTGGTGGGGCATTCACTCGGCGGTTCAGCGGTCTACGCCGCGGCGACTCAGCTGCCTGAAACCCGTGCCTTGGTCTCGATCGGTGCACCTTCCGATCCAGTCCACGTCACGCACCTCTTCGGCGAGCAGGTCAGCACCATCGCGAACGATGGCGAGGCCGAGGTGATGCTTGGCGGTCGGAAATTCATTATTGGTAAGCGCTTTCTCACGGACCTCGAAACCTACGCCCATCGGGACAAACTTGCCGAGCTGCGCAACGTTAACGTGCTGATCCTCCACGCTCCAACCGATGATGTCGTGGGGATCGACAACGCGGGGCAGATTTTTTCGGCCATCAAGCACCCGAAATCCTTCGTCTCTCTCCCCAAGGCGGATCACCTCCTGACCGAACCCGGCCAAGCCGAGTATGTCGCCAAGCTCATCGAAGCCTGGGCCGACCAGGAACTGGACGATTGAGCTCTTTCGCCTTGCCTAAATGTTTCGCTATAAGGTGCGTCATACCGAACCAGGATTATCGCTTTTC
This sequence comes from Opitutales bacterium, assembly GCA_050331415.1. GTDB lineage: Bacteria > Verrucomicrobiota > Verrucomicrobiia > Opitutales > Cerasicoccaceae > DAIQNO01. The sequence goes on from JBHJGW010000284.1 coordinate 3,025, forward strand.
CAATCACACCTCGAAGAAAAATCGAAGCCTTACATCCAAAAGAACCAATACCACAAGTTGCTCACGGTGGAGGACTCCGCCGAGTATCGATCGGGGCCAGCCTCACCAACAACGTTGTTCTGCTCGCCAAGGTCGCCAAGGAATTCAACGTCCCCGCTGTCCTCACCGCAGTCGAGTCCGAGTCTTTCAGCGGCTACATCTGGCCAGAGCTGCTCGACGTCTTTCCCGGACAGCAGCCCATTGAACGGACCAGCATGAATTCCTGGGACGACAAAGGTTTTCGTGCGCCCATCGAACCTCATCGCTCGCTCCACTTTCAAACACAAAACCCTCTGAACATCAGCGGGTTTTGTTGTATCCGTGGCTGAAAAACGTCCGGTCGGCTCACGCAACGGTCCAGGGAACTTGGACTGAATTGGGCTCCATGGAACTGCAAACGGCCCCCAGCTCGGGAAAGAGCAGAGGTCCGCAGGAGAGCGCTTGAGGAATGTCCGACATGCTTGTCAGGACTTCACACCGATTGCCATGGGAGAATCACCGGACATCCCTGGAACGGACAGCGGTACCTTATGTCATTACGGACAAGCTGTCAGCATTTCGAAAAAGAGGGAAAGGCTTCCTCGATGGAGGCCGGCATGTCCTGAAAGGTGGAATCTGAAGCGCGAGAGATGCGGCACATCTATGCCGATCAAAAGCAGGCCGAATGGCGGGATTTTACACCGATTACCGCCTGTTCAACAGAATTAGACCTGCTTTTTGATTGAGCAATCTGATATAAGAAAAACACTCAGAAACGAGCTCCACGCAACCCATGAAAGTAAAAAAGCGCCTTTGCTTGCCATGTAGCCCGTAGATATCGATATGAAAATAGCACTATCTCACCTTCTTTCCCTGGCGTTTGCCGCTTCCTTTTTAGCGGTCGACGGGCAGGATAATACACCCAAAGCCGGTCAGGCCGACAGCGAAAACGACCCGACAGCTGGTATCACGTAGACAAACGATCCGGCCGAAATCAACCGCGGTGACCTCTTCCTGCACCGCGTGATGTGGAAGACGCGGACAACGGATGGCAAAGAGATTTTCCTCGCTGGTTCCGAGCAGTACGGGCCCCGTTTTGGCGATCTGGAAGAGCCCGTGGGTCCCTTCAAAACAGATCCAGGCACCCGTTATCTTTCCGACGCTTACCCGCGCTCTGGCGCTTCGCTCAACGGCAAGCCCACCGTTCAAGCAGTAGACGGTGGTTACGAGATTTCCTTCGCGCTTGATGCCTTTGACGATGTTCAAGTCCGCGTCGTTGATGAAGCGGGCGAAACGGTTCGCACCATCGGCTGCGGGGTTTTGGGCGACAACGCGCCGGAGCCTTTTGCCTCGGGCAAACTTCAGCAAACGGTTTTCTGGGACGGCAAAGACGCTGATGGCAACTCGCCCGCGCCGGGCTGGAGCGTCGAGGTTTCCGTGGGACTGGAACCGCGTTTCGGGGGCTTTGTGCGGCATCAGGAGGGGCAGATGACCTCGTACCTGAACGGCTTGCAAGTCGACAGTGAGGGGCGCGTCTACGTCAGTTTGCATACCGCGCCGGTACGCCAGGATCCCATCATGCTGCGCTTCAACCGCGATGGCTCCTACGACGAGATGTTGTACCCGTCGAATCCGGAAAACCTTTACGCGCAAGGCAAATAGATCGCCGATGTCTATCAGGACGTCATTACCATAGAAGGCCGCGAAGTTCCGGTCTGGGGCCCATTGTGGCGTTCGCGCATTCTTCGCTGGGACATGTATCTGAAGATGCCGTTTATCATCAACCCGGCGACCGGCCAGGGAATGTTTGTGGAAATGCGGCAGAACTACAACAACCTCCCGCCAGAGGGCGCTTGGCTCGGCGCCAACCTTTACACGGTGGACGACTTGGACAAATTCTGGTTTGAGCAGCCGCATTCAGCGGGTGTGGGCGGCTTTATGATCCAGCCGTGCTGGGTCGGCATGGATGTCGATGACGAGGGCTACCTCTATTTCGCCAACAACCCGATCGGCTTCCACGTCCACTCGTTCAACGGTCTGGAAGATCGGCGGGCCCAAGGCGCGATCATGAAGTACGATCCCCGTACTCGCCAGCCTGTCGACGCCTTCAGCTACTCTGGGGAAGAGAAGCTCGAGCAGCCGATTGCGTATCTCGGCAAACACCACTTTGATCCTTTCCGCAGTCAGGATCACAAAGTGGAAAGCCGCGAGTTCGACCGGGTCATTTACGACTGGTTCACCGGCAAAAACGACAATCCGCCCGAAGACTTTCCGGCGGCCCTGACAAATTTTATCACATAACTGACTTCGCCGTGGGCAAAGACACCATCGGCGTGCTGGACGGCCTGCCGCCCCGCATCAAGACCTACACCAAGGAAGGGAAATATCTGGGCGAACACACGCAGATCAATTGGAAGGGCGAAAGCTATCCGTTCTTCGACCTGATCAGCATCGAGCAAGCCAACGACGCCTGGTACCTGCTGGCATGGCTACGAGGATTCGACGAGAAGGCTGTCCTGATGAAACTTTCTTCGTTGGAAGGAGACCTTCAGCCGATCTGGGCCATCTCGCTGGATCGCAAGGCACGCTTCATCGCCGTCGACGAGAACCACTCGCCCACCCTCGTCTACGTGGGCAACGGCGCGGGCGACGCCACCTATTCGCAGATTGAGGACCGTGGCACCCAAACCGGCACCGTGCGTCACATTGGCGGTATCGAGCCCAAAACGCTGGTGGATCCTCGGATTCTGGAAGCAGCTGGCGATGGGACCCTGTTAATCCACGACTATGGCCGACACAAAATTATAGCTGTGGACGAAAACGGCGAGAACTGGCGCGAGGTCGAAGCGGAACGCGAGAATCCGGTGTACCACTTCACCGACCTGCATCGCCGCTTCATGTACTACCTCGACGACAATGCCCGGTACAATGAAGGCACGCCTAACACCATGGCGGCCGACAATCTCAACGAACGCCTGCTGGTAACCTATGACCGTATCCACGGATCAACCTTCGAAGCTCGAAAACAACGCGAGTTAGACATGCCGTTGCAGAAAACGCGGGGTTACGATTCGTTTGATTTCGACCTCAACCGCCAGGCCTTCGATGTCGAGCTGGCCAGCGGAAATTGGGACGAAAAATGGAAATCCGAGGGCCTCGCCGAGCGCTGGCCATGGAGTCCCTACGCCGTCGAGCAGGGCTGGCAGGAAGTCGGTCCGGATGGAAAGATCTACGAGTACCCCGTCCATTGGCCGCGTACCGGCCCCCATCACAAAGAGTACGGTGACCACCTCCTGGGCCGCATTCAGGCGCGCGATGATAAAGGCGACTACATCCGCGATGACGACAGCCGCGTGAAGGATTTCGTCCACACGGCGGGCTTCACGGGCAACATCACTACCGATTCGAAGGGGAACATCTACGTCATCGACACCAAGAAACTTACTCGTGAATGGTACGGCGAGCTGACCTTCAGCTTTCCGAACTTCCCGATCTACTGGAAGGGCGAGCCCCAAAGCGAGGATACCTGGTTCTGGTACCGCAACGGCAAACGCGTCATCAGCTGGAACGAATTCAGCTACGTGGTGAAATTCGGGCTTGACGGCGGCGACCGTTTCACCGACCAGGAATGGGCGGTGCGTGGCGGCGGCATCCAGCAGGCCTGTAACTGCAATGCTCCGGCCAATCTCCTCGACTGCGACGGCTCCGACCGCATCATCGTGGGTGATGTCACCAACTGCAGTATCAACATTCTCGACACCGCCGGCAACCTGATCAATCGCTTCGGGACCTACGGCAATGCCGAAATCCAGCCCCCGAAAGACGGCGACGCCAAAGCCCTCGGTTTCCGCGATATCTACAGCCTGACTGCCACCAAAGACAGCGTTTACGTGTCCGACCGATCGCTCATGCGCGTGGCCCGCGTCAAATTGGGCTACCGCGAGACAGTCACCGTGCAACCATAGCATCCCACGGGCTGTTCAGTCGGAGGCGCGAGCTCAATCCTTAATCAAGCTCCCAACAGAAAGCGGTTTGATCGGGTCCGACCTCAGGGCAGCGTCACGTACGCTGCCTTGATGGCTCGAGCGGTCGACAGATGGGGAGGCAAGATACGATGCCTCCAGCGCGCGCAATGCGCTCGCGGATGGATTCGAGGCGGCCCGCGCCAAGGCGTGGGCCGCTGATCCGAGGTGTTCGCCGTCGTCATCAGGAGCACGAACAAAACGCTAAACCGCCCTAGCCCGTAACAACCGCACTATCGCTCAAGACGAAGCTGCAATCTCCCAGTCGTTCGGCTTCCTTGCGATCGTGCGTCACGTGCAACACCGTCAAATTCAGGGTGCGCGGCAAATTTTTTAACACATCGCCAAGGTGGGAGCGCGTGGCTTCGTCGAGGGCACTGAGCGGCTCGTCGAGAAGTAGAACCTGCGGATTAAACGACAACGCCCTGCCCAAAGCCACGCGCTGGCGTTCTCCCCCGCTGAGGTGCGCCGGACCACGGTCGAGCAGATGCGCGATTCCCAGCGCCTCAGCCAGCTCTGCGACGCGAGTGGCAATCTCTTCCTTCGGCTGGCGACGTATCTCCAGCGGGAATCCCAATTGCCGGCGCACCGTCATGCTCGGGAATAATGCGCCGTCTTGAGGAACGTATCCGATCCCGCGGTCGGCAGGCCGCCAGCGAGTGACCTCTTGCCCGTCAAGGCGGACTATACCAGATTTTGGCCGCCGCAAACCAGCGATCGTTTCCAATAGAGTGGTTTTGCCGCTGCCGGTTCCTCCCATCAAGATGCCGTACTGCGCGGATGGAACCGCCAATGAAATGTTATCCAGGCGGAAGGCCTCTGCCCGAATGCAGATGTTCGTGAGCTCGATCACAGCATCAGCCTC
>JBHJGW010000285.1:0-4663 GCA_050331415.1 Opitutales bacterium
CCGAGGCGAAAACCGGCACTGCGCTCTTTTTTGCGGTGAGTCCGGTGGCCACTCGGCGGTTGGGGTGAGGCGGCATCGCCGGAGGCAGCCGGGGCCTCTTGGTCCGGGCCGGGGGGCGGTGGGTTGTTGTTTTCCGATGACATGAGCAGGCGAGGTACCGGGAGTACCCTGAAGGCAAAATCCGAGGAAAACAAGCTTCCCCCGCAGGGCGCTTGCACTAGAGCTGTTCGCCTTCGACAGTCGGCGTGGTTTTCGGAGGAGCGTCGCCGTTGGCGTCGGCCAAAGATTTGGGACGAGGGCTGGCCTCATCCGCGCGAGGTTCAATGGACTCCAGGGTGGCCACAGCGGCCTCGCTCGTCGGCAAGTGCGGGCCTGCATCCGGCTCCGACGCCTCCTCCGGTGTTCCGGGTTCAGGTTCAGCGGGCTTCTTCTTGTGGGGCAGGCGCAGGCGCGGGCTGTAAGGCGGCTCGACCGGCGACACCGTTACAGCGATTCCAATGACGTGTTCGCCGCCACCGGTAACAGCTCCTTTGATCGGTGCAACATCGCTGAAATCACGCCCGTAGGCTACGGTGATGTGCTCTTCGGAGCAGAGCTGGCAGTTGGTCGGGTCGAGCTCAATCCAGCCATAGGGAGGGAGCCAGACCGCGACCCAGGCATGAGAGGCATCTGCGCCGATCAGGCGAGGCGCACCCGGGGGCGACTCGGTGAGGAGGTACCCGGAAACATAGCGAGCGGCGAAACCCTGCGAGCGCAGTGCCGCAATCATCAGATGCGCAAAGTCCTGGCAAACGCCCCGCCCGAGCTCAAACGCCTCCATCACGGGCGTCGTGACGTCCGTGGCGGTCGCGTCGAAGGTGAATTGCTCGTAGATCGAGGCCGTCAGGGCGCAGGCGCAGTCCAGCAGCTTGGCATCGGGTGGGAAAAACGGTTCCGCAAAGGCGGCCAGCGGTTCGTCCCACTCAATCGAAGGGCTGGCATAGCGGTATTCGATGGCGGTAAGTGCTTCGTCGGCCGGGCGCTTTTCGAGCAATTCCAAAACTTCGGCACAGCTCGGTGTGAGGTCGGCGAAAGGCAGTTCGACAGGTTCGACGGACACCTCACTGACGCACTCGACCACGAGGCTGCGGTGCATCTCCTGAACGGAAAAGTGCTGGACGAGGTTGCCGAAGTAGTCCCGTCGCTCCGAGAGGTCCATAGGCTCCGGACGCACGTGCAGCTGGTAGTGCCGGCACTGCTGACGCGGGGTGTTGCGCGGCTTCAGGCGGGTGGCGTGGTGCGACACCGAGACCGGCATCGCATAGGTGTAGTCCGTGCGGTGGCTGATTTCGTAGCGGGCCATTGGAGGCGGCGGGCGGCGGGTTGGGGAAGTCTTTCGCGGCGATCGGGCCGCGGAAGCGAAACCTTCCTCTTCCAGCTTTCCGCACGCCGCAGCGGCGGCAAACGAAATCTACCGCTTGCGCTTTTTCTTGGCCGTCTTGGTTTGCTGGGTCGTCTTCTTGGCCGCCGCGACATGCTTGCGCTTATGTTTAGCCTCTTCCGCCAGCTCGGCCTCGATTTTGATATCCTCTTCGTCCTTGATCCGGTTGGTAACGAGCTGCTGCACGATCCCGAGAGCCGTCTGCACCGTCCAGTAGAGGACCACGCCGGAGGGAAAGTTGTAGCAGATCACCAGGAAGATGACCGGCATAAACTGCATGATCGCCTTCTGCGAAGGATCGGCTGAAGGGGACGGCGTCAGACGCATCTGCATCACCTGCGCGGCCACCATGGCCAGGGGAAGCAGGTTGAACGGCAGCGGCCCGATCGAAAAGAGGGTGTCCGGAACGGAGAGATCGTTGATCCACAGGAAGGGCGCGAAACGCAGCTCCGACGAAGTGCGTAACATGAAGAACAGGCCGATGAAGATCGGCATCTGCACCAGAATCGGCAGGCAGCCCGCCGCCGGGTTTACCTTGTGGTCCTGAAACAGCTTCATGGTCGCCTTCTGGCGGCCTTCGGGGTCGTCCTTGTACTTCTCCTGCAGCTCCTTCATGGGGCCCTGGAGCTCGGCCATACGCTTGGCGGAACGTACCTGGATGCGTGTCAGCGGCCAGAGGATCGCTTTGATGATGATCGTCAGCGCGACAATCGCAAACCCCCAGGCCCACGGTCCGGTGATGAACACCAGCACGTTGTGCAGGCCGTGCAGGCACAGTAGCAGGAACTTGCTCACTAGCCCCATGTAGCCGAACTGCATAATCTCGCCCTGGCTGCCGGCGAGGCTGTCGAGACGGAAATATTCCTTAGGCCCGACGTAAAAGGTCGTGCGCAGCAGTTTCTCCTCCTGAGGGGGCATCGTCCCAAAGTCGAAAGCCATCGACCCGGTAATGCCCGTGGCGCGCCCGAAGTCCTCCGTGATGCTGCCGGTGAGGTCGACCGGGCGCGTGAAGTAGCCAACGCCGGGGAGCCGCGCGCGGCTTTCGCCCTGGACTTTCGCCGGAGTCAGCACCGACGTGAAAAACTGATTTTTCACCGCTGCCCAGGTAAGCAGCGGTTGCGGCCAGCTTTCCGAGATAAATTCTCGCCGCTGGCGGCTGCCGATGCCCAGGAAGCCTCCGCTAGCGTCGAATTCGCCGCGGCGGATGAACTCGGTGTCGTCGCCGATGGCGTAGCCGAAGTTCAAAAATTCGTCCCGCTCGTCGCCCTTGGTTGGGGGTGCGGTGCCCACGTTCATGAACAGTCGTGGCCGCCGGGCCTGTTCGGCCCGGTTGATGACCTTGGTGTCATGGGAAATCACATACGGGTCGGTTTCGCTTTCGGGAGGCTGGAGTTCGTACGAACGCACGATACGCATTCCGGTCACCGGGTCGTCATAGCCAAAAACGATAAAGCGGTCCTCGGCGCTTTGGTTTAGGATGCGGTACTCCGGTGCGAATTCCTCGGGGCGACCATCGTCATTCCTGTCGAGGCTGATCGCAAGGGCCGGGATGGGCGCGCCGCGGTTGAACCGGTAGGGCTCGTCCCCGCCGTTGGTTTGCGGGTAGGCCAGACGGTCGTTGCGCTTCGCAATGAAATCGACGTACTTAATGGCGCCGCCAGCTGTAGTGAACGTTACGCGGATAATACCGTTCTCCAGAGTGACCAGTTCTTCCTCGAACTCTGGCGCGTCATTCGTCAGGGCGGGCTCGGTGTCGCGCGTCCAGGCGTCGAGCCCGGAGCTGGCGCCTTCTGTGCCGCCGTCTTCGGTGCCAGTGGCGGCCGGATCGGCCGGGGTTCCGTCGTTGGCGGACGCCGAAGCGGGCGAGATGCCAGGTTCCTCGCCGGTACCTTCCTCCGTGAGCCGACTCGGCGGGTCGGGTTCCGGCGGTGTTTCCGGCCGTGGGCCGAAAAACATGAGCAAAAGCGCGGCGGCCAACAAGGCGACGCCGATTAGCGTATTTTTATTATCCATCGAACAGGGCAGGCCAGAATTCAGGTGCGCGCGGGCGCCGACAACCAAAAACCGATGTCCCCCTCGCTATCTGGAGGCGGCCTCGCCCGCAGGCCGATCGGTCAGCTGGCGGCGCGCTTGGGAAAGGTGCTCGCCAATTCCCGAGCGGAGGTCTGCCAGAGGCGTTCCCGGGCAGGGGCGTTTGGCGATGGCCAGCAAATAATGGCCGGGAGGCGCGCCGGATTGTTCATGGCGAAAGGCTTCGCGCAGCAAACGACGGGCGCGGTTACGCTGATGAGCTTTGCCCACCTTGCGGGAGGTAATCACCGCGAAGCGCACATCGGGTCCGGCACGCCCACTTTCCGGCAACACCCGTAAAACGTAAGCCGGGTGATGGAAGGTCAGCCCTTCCGCCCGGGGGCGTTGAAAATCGCTCTGAGCGCGAACCCGTTGCCGGGGTCGGTAGCCGCGGCGCGCACTGGCACCACCATCTGCGCCGGCGAGCACCACAGCTTTACTTATGAGTCTTGACCAACGCCAGACGCTTGCGGCCGCGGGCGCGACGGCGTTTGATCACATCCCGCCCGCCGCGGGTTTTGCAGCGCGAACGATAACCGCACTTGCGGACGCGCTTGACCTTGTGTGGACGATAGGTGGGTGCCATAACGAAACTGGGTTAGGAAAAACCGAACAGGAAGACGGACCGGATTCAAGAAGTCAACCCCTTTTCGCCACTCCTCATCAGCGCCGGGGACAGGAGGCCGTCGAGCAACTTAATCCCGAAGGCTTCAGACCCGTTGACTTACCCTCCTGGCCTCGCGATATTCGGGCATGGTCGACACTGCCCCGAGTGCCCTTGACCGGCTTCGTGCTCTCCTTCCGCCGGATCGCGTCCTAACCGACGAAACGTCGCTTGCGTGCGCTTCGCTAGACGCGGCGCGGTTTTCGCGCCTGCCGTCCGCGGTGATCCGCGTTCACGAAGCAGGTGAAGTCGGCTCCGTGCTTCAAGTGGCCAACGAAACGCTGACGCCGGTGACCGTCCGCGGCGCGGGCTCCGCTACAACTGCAGCGGCCACCCCCGTAGCGGGTGGCTGGGCTCTGGATCTATCCCGGCTGGCGTATGTCGAAATCGACGCCGAGCTGGGCTTTGCCCACGCGGGTCCGGGACTTACTTGCCGCGCACTCGACGCCGCCGCCCGCGAGTTTGGCTGGTTTTACCCGCCGGATCCGTCCAGCGCGGCGTACTCGACG
>JBHJGW010000286.1:0-10374 GCA_050331415.1 Opitutales bacterium
CGTGCGCCAGCTCTTCGAGCAGGGCAAAGTAAGCCAGGAGGTCGCCGCTATGTACACCGGCGTGGCTCTTGAGGAGGAACCCTCGAAAAAGAAGCGTCGGTGATCCGCAGCCTCCGGTTCCCCCTACTCTGCTGGACCCCAGCGTCCGGTTAGGGGGTAGAAGATAAAGAGAGCCTGGCCAACGATGTCATTCTCTGGAACGTGGTTGGGCGGCACATTCGCCACGATTTCCTCGGTGGTGCGTTTTTCCCGGCGGTAGCCCCAGAACCGGCTATCGCGGGACGCGTCGGAGTTGTCACCCATAGCGAAGTAATAGTCTTCGCCGAGAGTCTGTGTCTGCCCCGGGCTGAGAAAGCCCGCAGCCTGGTAGCCCTCATATTCGCCAATTTGCTCGTGGTTGGCCTCGAAGGCAGCGGCGCCCTCGATGGGTTCGCCATTGCGGTAGAGCACCGGCGGGCGAATTTCGAGCGTGTCGCCGGGCTTGCCCACGAGGCGCTTGATGTAGTACTGCTCACGCGCCTCGCCTGCGGGCGTGCGTTCCCCCGGAATGCGGTCAGTGCGGAAGACAATTGGGTCGCCGATCTCAGGGCGGACAAAGTGGTAGCTGAACCGGTCAACGAATAGCATATCGCCTGTCTGGATATCGAAGTCGAGTACAAGATCGCCCTCTTCCACCGTGTAACCGGTCGGTATCAGGTGCTCGAAAACCGGGTTGCCGCTCGGCGTAGGACCAAGGAAGCGGGAGGTGCCGAGACCCTGCGCAAGCGCGTTTTCGTGGACTTCCGTCAGCGAACGTGCTTCGGGAAAGTAGGTGTCGAGAATGACATCACCCAGCTGAAAGTCACCCGGCGTCTGCACCTGGACGGTTTCGAACGAGCCGCCTGCTTGGCGGATGCCGAGCGAGTACACCCACTTCTGGCCGGGAAAGACGAAAAACGAGCGATGAGGAATCGCCTCAAACGGGACACGCGCGTTTACCGTTTCCCCGTCGCGGGTCTTCTCGACTTGAATCGCCACCGTAACCTCACCCGCGACCGGCGCTCGGAGCCGGTGATTTTTCGCGAACTCGGTGACGAAATTAAACAGGCGAACCGGCGCCGACGGTCGAGTCTCGCCTTCGGTCACATCATAGGCCGTTGCGGTCATACCGGCATAGGTCGGCCACATCGAATTCGTAGGAATCTTAAAGGGCTGAATAAAGTAGGTACGGACCGCAATGGCCACGATCGCCGCAACGATTACGACCTCGATGTTTTCGTTCCAGAAATGCACGGGGTAAAAGTCGCCGCCGTGCTTGTGCAGCAGGTTGTCCGCGCGGTCGCGCGCCTCTTCGAGATCCGCGTCCGGCGCGTCCCCCCGAACCATCGTGCGCAGCGTGCCCTCGACCTCGCGCAATTCAAGAATCGCCTGTTCGCTGAGGACATCCTTGCGGTAGTTGACGACCTTGCGCGCCATGCTGGCGAGCGCGCGCGCAGACTCGAGCAATTGCTTTCGGGGCTTTTTCTTCCAGAACGGGAGCATGGTTGGAAGGCATTAGGCCACCACCGCGCCCTTGACCAGCGAAAAGGACAACCGTCGTTCCGGGAAGCGCGGGGATGGGCGCCTTATTCGTCCTCCGTGAGGACCTCGATCCGGAAGAACATCGGCTTGTCCGCCGGGATGTTGTACGGCGGTTGGCTAAGATCCGGCAAGATCACCTCCGCCACGCCATCGCTCACGACGGGCGAAACGGGGATCTCGCGCCACTCCGCTCCCGGCAGGTCGCTTGAACAGAGAACCCGGTAGCGACGATCGCTCAAGCAGGGGCTCCAGCAGAGTACGTCGTTGCTTTCGAGGAAGGCGAAAAAGCGCGACTGCGGGTCGGTGGGCGACGTTCCCGCGCGGGCTTCGGCTCCATCACTCTGGGCGTCACCATCGTAATCACCGAGGCCATCGCCGTCCAGATGCCCAAAGTGACTCAGCTCCCACAAGTCCACGAGGCCATCGCCGTCAGCGTCGGGGTTGACGATGGGCTCGGCCAGCGGCTCGATACTGACGTTGTCCCAGCGGCCATTTTCGTGGTAATCGGAATAGAATGCGACGCCACCTTCGGAGAAGTGTACCGGCGTCGGCGCGCTCAACAAGATGCTCGCCCCGTCGGTGATCGTCATTTGTCCGCCGTTCTCGACTTCGATGACGAAGGTGTAGGTTTGCCCCTCGACGAAGGCCTCGATGGTGCTGTCGAGGACGGTTTCGAGGCCGTCGACACTCTTGAACAGTACCATTCGGGGCCCTCCACGGTAGTCGTTGGTCATGTAGAAGCCATAGTGGTTGCTGGCGTCCTGATACGACCACAGCACGCCGATCGGATCGTTATCACCCGGCGTCAGCTCGAGGGTGAGCCGGAAATCCGCCCAAGTACCATCGCTCGGGTGGTAAAGAATGCGCGCCGGATTACCCTGATTGGCCTCGAGGGTTGCGGCACCGTCGGTGACCGACCAACGTCCGCTCGGACGCCCGGGTGCCTCCTGCCAGCCAGACAGGAAACTTTGGGAAAAATCATCGAAGAAGGTAAAGTTCGCTGGCGTCGTCACGGTGATCACCAAGGTATCGGTGGCGGTGTTTCCCTCGTTGTCCGTCACCGTCAGGGTGACAACCGTCGATCCGGTCATGATGGGCAGCTGGGTGCTCACGCCCGTCGCGCTGCCCGCATTCCAGGTCCAGCGGTATTCAACGAGGCTGCCGTTCTCGTCCAAAGACCCTGAGGCGTCAACGGTGACGAGTTCGAAGCCGTTGCCGTCGGCATCGCTGACGCTAACATCGGGACCGGCCGCCGCCAGGGGATGTCCGGTCGGTCGCTGGGGGACCCACCAGGAGGACTGATAATACGCCTCGTCGACGGCGAAGTAGAACGCGACATCCTTGCCCGCCGGATTAAAATCCTCTTCGAGGATACCGTTGCGCTGCATCTCCTGCACCCAGACGCGTTCGGGTAGCGGCGTTTCAGCGACTTCCATACGATGCGTGGCGAGGTTGTCCGCGGCGAAGGCCTGGATTTCCGAAAGGATCTGCTGGTAGGCTGGATCATTGCGGCTGGTGAAGACATTTGCGGGCGGGTCGCTGGTATCGAGCGGGTAGTTCGGTTTGTTCCGGGCGCCCCAGAAGTCCACGGCTCCGCGGTCGCGGCAAAGACCGAGCCCGCCTGCCGCTTCGGAAAGCGGGGCCCGCAACAGCAGCGAAGCCTCGGGTTCACTCAAGTTGACCCGCAGGCCGAACGTCTCGCGGATGTCAGCCCGGCTCGGGCCGCCTTTCGCGCCCTGAAAAAACAGGTTGTTGGAGCCGCCACCATGACAACTGGAGCAGCGGTTGTTCAACAGACTCAGCGACACCGGATTGCGAACGTTGTTTTCCTTGTTGAGGAAGGCGAAGGTGCCGCTGTACTGGGCCCAGGATTCAATCCAGTAGTACACCATCTTCAGCTCCTCCCGGGCCAAGGCGACGCCCCCGTGGCCGTCACGCATCATCTGATAGAGCTGGCTGGCACCGGCGCCAACGGAGCGTGCAGGGAGGTTGCCCGAATTGCCGACACCGCCGAAGCCCGCCTGCACGAGGTCGCGCGTCTTGATCGTGACGTAGGCCTGGTTGAACCAGGGATCGAGGTCGCCATCGAGAACGACATCGCCCGCACGTTCACTCGAGCTGTGACACGAGACGCAATGACGGTCGAGGATCGGCTGGATATCTCGCGGGAAGTGAAATATTCCGGGAATGCCCTCGGGCTTCTCAATCTGCGATGGCGGCCGCGTGAGCGCTTTCAGGGGTTTCGTGCCCGGCGGTGCAAGGGTGCGGGGCTCGTGGCAACCGACGCACGAAACGGTCTCGCCCGGTTGGACCGTGACAAAGCTTTGCATGCGCTTCAGGGCGTTGCCGTCTTCATCCATCGCGACCATGAAGATGTTGCGCAGCGCGGGGACCTCGAAGTACGCGGAGCCATCGTCTTCCACCGGCACTTCCCCCAGTATTCGCTCCATGAAAAAATTGCCGTTGTAACTCAGGTTTTCCGTATGGCCGTCGTGGTGGACCGGCTTGGGCAGAATTTCCATGAGCAACAGATGGTCGACTTCGCCTTCGGCCACGCCTTCCATATTGCGGCTGACGTTGACATCGGCGAGGACCAGCTTGCCGGTGCTCTCGCTCAGCTTTACGCGTGGCGTGATGTCCGGAGGCGTCTCCACGGCCATCAACGGACGCGGTTCATGTATCCATCCGGCGGGCACCTTGTGCAGCAGCAGCCGCGTTCCGGCGTCGTTGAGCACATATAGCCGGTCCCTCTGGCAGGCGAGGTAGAGGCCCGGCGCTACCGGCCACGGGTCGCGGTAGCCACGCACCATGTCGAGGTCCGTATCCGGCGTGACGTTGCGCACGACGCTGTCCTCGTCGGGCCCGTCGTCAGGGTGGAGCACGGCGATGGTGCCGATGTGCTCACGGCTGCCGTGGGGGTGGCGGATAAAAATGATCTCGTTGGTGCCGGGGATAGGCTTGGCATCGATAAAGACATCAGGCTCATCCATGTTGCCCCAATAGGTCATGATGCCGGTGCCATCCGGGTTGATCGTCCAAAGCCCGTGGGGGAGCCCTCGGTCGCGCTCGACGTATTCCCAGCGCATGAACAGCAGCCGCCCGTCCGGCATGATCCACGGCGTGTTCTCCGTTTCGACATTGGCCGTAAGCGAGCGGATGTTCTCACCGTCGGGTCCGCTGCGGTGCAGGATGGCAACTTGCGCATTGAGGCACGGCACCCAGCGGCGCTGCCGCGAGGAGCAGAAAACCAAGTCACCGTTGGGCAGGTAGATGGGCTCGATATCATCGTCGGGCCCGTCGGTAAGCTGGCGCAGGCCGCTACCGTCGGCGGTGACCTCGTACAGATGGGAGTGATACTGGCCACCAGGACGGTGAGAAAAGAGGATGCGCTGTCCGTCGAAGCTCACACACGGATCGCGGTAACTGCCCCCCGGGTCATTCAGCAAGGTAGTCTCCGCAAGGCCGTCGAGGTCCAGGGTGACCAGTCGTCCTTGTTTTTGGATATTCCACTGTTCCAGATTGTCTGAATAGCGGTCCGCCCAGTAGCCAAAACTCTCGTACCAATGGAAGCCTTTCGCCTGAGTGCGTTGCGCGAAAACGAGCGTGTCGATGCCATGGCTGCGCACACTGAGGGCAGCGGCCTGGGCTTCGATGGCGCCGAGCAGCACCCGCGGCTCAGCGGGCACTCCGCGAGCGAGAATCTTTTGCCGCAGCTGTGAGAGACGCGCTTCAAGTGCGGGTCGCAAGCCTGCCAGAGCATTCGCGAGCGGGCTCCACTGATTGGCCAATGCGCCCTGCCCGTGCGCCGCCGCCCAGGTTTGGGCCTGTTCGGCCTTGGCCAATTCTTCCACCGCAACCCCGTACTCGACGAGCAGGCAGTACAACCCCATACGCGCTTCCGAAGTCGAACCCGGGTTTGCCAACAGGCCGTCAAGATCGGCCCGGAGCGGATCACCAGGTGGCAGTTCTTGGCGTAGCGCATCGACACGTTTGCTCAGCAGGTCCTGCTCGAGAGCCGTCGGGTTGGCACTCCGGAACCACGCGTAGAAGGGATACAGGTTGTCCGACCTCCCATCGGTGTCCGCTGTCAGGGCAAGGAAGTACGCGGGAGCCTCGAATTCGATGACGTCGGCAAAATCGTTGTCGGCAGGATCGGCCCACCAGCGGCTGCGAACGTTATTTTGCTCGGAACTGGACAGGTCATTGAACCAGTCGAGGTATTGGGCTTTGTAGTCGAACAGCGCTTCATAAAAAACGTCGAAGCCGCCAAGCTGCGCTTTGGGCGCGGCCTCTACCGGCGAGATTGCGCCGCCCATCAGCGCAGCGCCGAGCAGAGCGGTCGGGAAAAATCGGGGTAAACTCATGAGGGATAAAGAGAAAAGCCGCCTTACAGGCTGAGCAGGTACGCTTCGAGGTCGTCGAGCTCCTGTGCGGTTAAACCTGAGGTGCGGCCGTGGCGGTCGTTCAAATTATGTGTGGTTAGAACATCCCGAATCGTGGCGGCCCGTCCGTCGTGCAGGTAGGGACCGCTGCGCCAGAGCTCGATAAGGGTCGGAGTGTCGTATTCGTCGGTCGGGTCGTCAGCGATGCCGGGCGCCTGGGTACCGGTGCCGACTTCGAACTTGCGCAAATTCGTGTACAGCGGCGCTCCGTGACAGTAGGCACAGCCGACATCCTGCCGCTCGAATACCAGCTTGCCCCGCGCAGCCGCGGCGGTCAGTCGACCATCCTCCGCAAGGTGCGGGCTGGCCTCGGGTTCCATGGACGCCAAGTAAGCCTTGAGTGCGCGCACATCCTCGGGTTGAGCCATGAGCAGCTGGAAATGTTGCATGCCGGCCATCACCGCGGCCTCCCAATCCGGACGCACTCCTGTGGACATGGCTGGTGGCGTCTGCCAGGTCCACAGGAGGGATTTGGCGTTTTTCTGGTTGCCAATACCGTCGTTGAGCAGGTCCCAATTAAGCCCGTCAGCGCGACCATCGGGATGGCAGCTGGAGCAGGACAACCACCTTTGGAAGGCGAATCGCGCGTCGTGAAAAATCATTTCACCGCGCCGCGCGTCATCCATGGGCGGTTGTTCGCCCAGGGAAATGCGCCGGCGCAGCTCGAGCGTATCGGCGTCGAGCTCGATGAGGTCGCCGGAAAAATAGCCGGCGACCACCACCTCTCCCTCGAAGTACGCCACGCCGCGGGGACCATCGACGGCCACCTCGCGCCGTTCCATCACGCCCGCGCCGTAGAGCGCGGAGAGGTGATGCGGCAGCCAGGCTTTCATCGCGGGGTCGCTGCGAATTGCTTTCCAATATTCCCATGCGCTGCCCGAGTAGCTGCTCGAGGCTTCGACCGGCTCGGTGCCGTCGAGGAGACGATGCAGCTTCCCCAGATCGATCCGCGCGACCTCGTGCGCGCCGGCCAGGGTCACCCAGGCGGTCTCGCCATCCGGTGCAAGCGCCAGGCCCCAGGGATCGGCTCCGCCCCGCGTAACTAGGTCGAGCAGTACGGTGGCCTCGATTTTTCCCGCTCCGGCATCGATGATCGTCAGCGCGTTCGTGTTGATCCAGCCGCGCTCCAGCTGCGTGGTCGGCATCGCAATGCGCCCGAGGGTATGCAAAACGTACACCCAGTCGCCGTCAGCAGAGAAGGCCAGCTGACGCACCATCGACGAGCCGTAAGGAAACCGGATGCGCGCCTGCACCCGGCGGCCCGGGATGTCGACCAGCGTCACACTCGCGGCGGCATTGGCGGCGGTTGCCGCGACCTCGGGGATCAAATGACCCACCGCGGCCTTCCCGCCCGAGGGCGACGCCGCTACGAAAAAGGGCTGCTTGACCAGTGGCAGCGTTTCCGTGGTGCCCCCTGGGCTCAAGGGGATGAAATGCAACTCCCCCCGGCCATATCCGGCAACCAGCAGCGTGTTTCCCGCCAGGGCGACGCCGACCGGCTTCGGGCCAACGAGAAAGCGCCGGGCTATGCCCCCGGTATCGCCATCGACTTCCGCGACGGTTCCCGCGTCGTATTCAGCGACAAAAACCCGATCGGTCCCCTGCCACGTAAGGCCGCGAGGGGAACCGCGTAAGCCGACCGCGACAGGGGCTGCGGAAGCTGGGTCGAGGATAACCCTCGCCGCCGTGGCATCACTCAACGCCAAGCGGGACCCATCGGGACTCGCTCGCAGGTCGAAAGGCGAAAGATACGGTTCGGCCATCGAGGCGGCAACTGCGCCCGCCAACACGGCCAATAAAAGGAGGATGCATCGTGGGTAGGGCATAAGCAATAATTGCCTTGTACCCGAAAATGCTAATGGATTCAGCAATTATAATCCTTTGATGTTCTTGTATAAATTTTACTTATGTTAGTATCAAGTAATTGGACTACCAAAACCCTTTGTTTTGCTGATTTTCCGTCAGGCCAGCGTCGGCCTGCGCATTGCGGTTTTTCCCTGAAGGAATCAACTGGCCTGTTGACGTTCGCTGGTGAGCGACCGACCCTCCCCCCATGCTCAACGACGAAGATCAGGGTGCGCTCGAGGCTGCGATTGCGCAGCTGCGTTCCCACAACCGCGATCAGGCCGCCGAAATTCTGCGGCAGCATCGCCGAATCGAGCAGCTCGAGAAGCGACTCACCTCCCTTCAGGAACGGCTGGATGCGCAGGCCGACGCGGTCGGCAAAGTGCCTGAACCTCCCCCCCCTCACTATTAATGAGCCTTCCCGAATCCCCTTGCGCCCCGCCAACGAGTTTAGGCGGCATTCCCACGGCCACGCGGTGGATCCTGTCGTCAAACCTGTTGGTTTTCGCTGCGCAGCTGCTTGGCTATTCGAACTGGCTCCTCTCCTGGGGAGCACTTTGGCCATTAGACTCCGGCTACTTTCGCCCGTGGCAACTGGTAACGTACGGTTGGCTGCACGGCGGCATTGGGCATATCGCGGTTAACATGATTGGCGTCTTCATGTTCGGTTCCGTCATCGAGCGGGTCTGGGGCGCGCAGCGTTTTCTCGTGTTTTACCTCGCTTGCGTCATCGGAGCCGCCCTCACGCAACTCGCCCTTATTCCACAAGGCTTAACTATAGGGGCCTCAGGGGGGCTCTTTGGGCTGTTGCTGGCCTTCGGCCTAATGTTCCCCAACGAGCGCCTGCTGATCCTCTTCTTTCCCTTCCCCGTGAAAGCAAAGTGGGTTGTCATCGGGTACGGCGCGGTGGAATTGTTCCTGGGGCTCTCCGGCTCCTGGCAGGGCGTCGCGCACTTTGCCCACCTCGGCGGCATGCTGACCGGCCTCCTGCTGATCCTGTTCTGGACGGACCGCCTGCCCATCAAGCCCCGCCCAGGCAAACTCTGGTAAGTGCGGCGAATCAAATTCCGAGCTTTGCGGTTTCGTCAAGTAAAGCCGGCTGTCCGCGGACCTCCAACACCGCAAAAAAACCTCTCGCGAGCTCTTCGGGTAGACGTCGAGCGGCATTTCAACCGCGCCGCCCCGAGCGCTCACGGGAGGTTGGCTACCCGCGGCCCGCCCGACTGGCTGGCCGTGGCCGGAATTCGGGTTGATCCCGAGGCAGGGTTCCAGGGTCCGGGCATTGCTCGCCTGTTCCCCCCAACGAAAGCGCATACTTGCGCACCGGGCACCGGGCCTGCTAGCCTGAGCGCATGCCCGAGAACACCACTACCGTATTCTCTCAAATCCTCAAGATCGACGTGCCGCATGGCCTCGAGGCCGACGCGAAGACGCGCCGCGCCCCGGTCTGCTCGATCGCGTTTGAAACCGACGGTCCAGTTCCCTTCCCGCAGATCATTCTGCGCGGCGACGGCCCGGAGCGCCTTTTCTCCAAAGACGATATCAACGAAACCGAAAGCAAAAATGGTCACTTTCGGTACGTGGTCTCGGTCCCCGAGAAGACGCTCTCTGCGGGCAAATGGCAGGTGCAGGTGGAAGGTTGCCGCAAGCCGGAATGGCGCAGCGCTGGTGGCGGTGACTGGATCAAGGCCTTCGATCAGTTCGAGGTCGCCGCGCCGCCGAGACCCAAGGTTTCCGCGCAGGATGCCACTGGCGTGAAAATCTACATCGGCATCCACAAGCACATGCACCAGCCGTACTACAACGCCACCGACAAGCACTACTGGGACGGCGAGAAAGACGGAATCTTTTCCACGCGCCAGGGCCCGTACCAGTCGTTCGTGCCGATGGCGATACGCAACTATATCAACGGTGGCCTCGACAACGCCGGCCTGTCCGTCAGCTGGTCCGGCACGCTCATCGAACAGCAAAACTGGAAGTATCCTGGCTGGGCCGACCAGCTCCGCGAAATCGTGAAGGTAAACACCACCGGCGGCCACGCCCGTTGCGCGCTCACCGCTTTTGGCTTCTACCACCCGCTGATGGCCCTCATTCCGGCGCGGAACATCAAAAAGCACATCGAGATGCACGCCCGCATCTGCAAGGAAACCTTCGGCGTTCCGCCGACGAAAACGCTTTTCCCGCCGGAAACGGCCTTTCACGTGCGCATGATCCCCGCGCTGCGCGAGGCGGGCGTCGAGGCCGTCATTTACGACAGCCTCCACCGTTACCGCGCATGCAAGGAATACCCATACGCGGGCAGCGAGGAAGGCATGCTGCCACCGAACCCCGCCGATCAGGTCAACCCGCCGGTCGAAGACTGGACCGGCCTCAATAACGTCTGGTGCCCCGGCAAGGTCAGCCCAAGCTGCCTGCGGCCCGAGTGGATCGTTTACACGGATCCCGATGGCACCGAGCACAAAATCATCGGTATCCCCGCCGAGCGCTACATCGGCAACGAGGACGCCCGCGGCGGCTTCGGCGCACT
>JBHJGW010000287.1:0-17661 GCA_050331415.1 Opitutales bacterium
GGCAATCAACCGTTCGGCCTTTTACCATCTTGCCGGAGAGGTCGGTAAATTGATCGAGATGCATTTGGATGTAGAGCGAGGGCGAAGGCTGGGCCTGTAGGCCCCGCCTCGTTGTCGCGAACGCCGCTCTGCGCCAATAGCATCCGAAGCCGCCACGCGGCGTTCAATCTACCGATCTATTCGGTAAGGTGATATTAGTCGAACGTCACTCACTGTTGTCGCTCGTCAGCAGTGCTCCAAGACCACCAGCTGTCAGCACGGCGGTATTCGGCGCGACGACCGACAGCTTGGCTTCCTTGATCGGAATTTCCTCTCCGCCGACGAAGCGCTGCGTCGTCAGCTGGAGGTCGTAGTGGACGTTGTCTTGCGTCGTCCACGTGCCCCGGAGACCCAAGGTGGCTTCGGCTCTTTCGGCGACCACGAGGCAGACGAACTGGTTGTCCTGCAGAAGGAACAGCGTAATCTCATTGGAGGTTCCGTCGGCTGCGAATTGGCCCTTGAAGGTATGTAGAGCTTTGGCTGGAGCCGCTGCGGACAGCAAAAGCAGCAGGGAAATGCAGGCAAGTCGTTTCATGGTTGCGAAGGGTTTCGGCAGCAAGGATGCCGTTTCCGCCTGAAATTTTCTACTCGAGGTTCAGCAGCCTCAACTCAAAAAGGCAATCCCCTTCCGAAATCCCCTACAGAACCACGAGGTCCTTTCTTGCAGCAGAGGCGCGTTTTTTCATGACATCAAGTTATTCTTAAACAGCCATTTATCAGCAGCTTATAAACTCTCCCCCGAATTAGCCAGTAAAATGCGCCAGAAACCTTCAATAAGCATTGCAATAGTCGCCTTTGCCCTTCAACCTTAGCCATTCTGTCGGATTGGCGCTATGCGATGCGCCACCCTACAGGGTCGCGCTACCGGTTTGGCTTGCTCCTGCTCTCTTGGGCCGGTAACTCACCGTCGCTATTTCTATCGAATTTATGGCTGAGACTCACAAGACCCCCTTTGGCTGGCCCGAAAAGCAGGGCCTGTGGACGCCCGAAATGGAGCACGATTCCTGCGGAGTCGGCTTCATCGCGCACCTCAAGGGCAAGCGCTCGCACGAAATCATCGAAATGACCCTGAAAATGGACATGGCGATGGACCACCGCGGAGCCTTGGGCGCGGACCCGCTGACTGGCGACGGTGCCGGCATTTTCCTGCAAATGCCGGACAAGTTCCTGCGCAAGGAGATGGCCAAGCAGGACATCGAACTTCCACCGGAAGGCCAGTACGGAGCGGGCATCGTTTTCATGTCGCCGCACGCGAACGACCGCGAGGCACTCAGCCGACTTTTCGAGCACATCATCCGCGAGGAGGGCCAGACCTTCCTCGGCTGGCGCCGCGTACCGGTTAGGAGCGAGATTCTGGGCAAAACCTCGCGGGAGTACGAGCCGGTGATGAAGCAGATCTTCATCGGTCGCAGCAAGACCATCACTGATGATCTTGCCTGGGAGCGCAAGCTCTACATGATCCGCCGCAAAGTCGCCAACGCAATCCGCGACAATGAAGTACCGAGCGGCCTGTACGACGTGCACGGCAGCGCCACGGCGAAGTCCTTCCCTGGCGAGGAGTATTTTTACGTCCCCAGTCTGTCGGGCCGAACGATGGTGTACAAGGGCATGCTCTCGCCCTGTCAGCTCGCCGAGTACTTCCCGGATTTCCACGACCCGGACTTTGAGACGGCTCTGGCGCTGATGCACACCCGGTTCAGCACGAACACGTTCCCGAGCTGGCCGCGCGCTCACCCGAACCGCTACATGGCCCACAACGGGGAGATCAACACGATCATGGGTAACGTCAACTTCATGAAGGCTCGCCAGGCGCTCTGCGCCAGCAAGTTCTTCGGTGAAGACATCGACAAGATTTTCCCGGTCATCAACGAGGATGGTTCGGACAGCGCCCGCTTCGATAACTGCCTGGAGTTCCTCCATCTCGGCGGTTACGATTTGCCGCATGCCATGATGATGATGGTCCCCGAACCCTGGGAGCGCCACCAGCACATGGACCCGGCCAAGCGTGCTTTCTACGAATTCCACGCCTGCATGATGGAGCCATGGGATGGGCCCGCTTCGATCACCTTTTCCGACGGTCGGATGATCGGCGCGACGCTCGATCGCAATGGACTGCGGCCCAGCCGCTACTATGTCACCAGCGACGACTATGTCATCATGGCCTCCGAAGTCGGCGTTGTGGGCAACCTGCCCGCCGACAAGGTTGTGACCAAGGGGCGCCTGCGCCCGGGGCACATGTTCCTCGTGGATATGGACGAGGGCCGTATCGTCCCTGATGACGAGGTCAAACGCCGCGTTTACGAGAAGCATGACTATGCCAAGTGGCTTGCGGAGAACCGCCTGCTCGCCGAGGACTTGACTCCGGCAGAACCCATCGGCGCGGAGCTCGACAAACTCCTCTCCCGTCAGCACGCCTTCGGCTACACCTACGAAGACTTGCGCTTTGTCCTCGGGCCCACGGCCGAGCGCGGCGTGCAGCCGATCGCTTCGATGGGCAACGACACGCCGCTGGCTGTTCTGTCGAACCGACCGAAGCACCTGTACCAGTATTTTAAGCAGATCTTTGCTCAGGTAACCAACCCTCCGCTGGATGCCATTCGCGAGGAACTTGTGACCGCGACGGACACGTTCCTCGGCTCTGAAAGTAATGTTCTCGAGCCGACGCCCGAGAGCTGCCGGATGATCCGGCTCGAGAGCCCGCTGATCGACAACGCGACCTTGGCAAAGCTCCGGCATGTCGACAAGTCGGGCTTCCAGGCCTGCACCCTCGACATGCTTTTCGACGCCGCGAGCGAGCCGCACGGTAAGACGCTAACGCGGGCGCTCGACGAACTGTTCGCCGAGGCCGACCGCCAGATAGAGGCCGGCAACAACCTGCTGATCCTCAGTGACCGCAACGTCAGCGCAGGGCGCGCGGCGATTCCGGCACTGCTCGCGATGGGCGGGCTGCACCACCACCTCGTGCAGCGCGGCACACGTACACGCGTTTCGATCATCCTGGAGACCGGCGAGGCTCGCGAGGTGCATCACTTCTCGGTCCTGATTGGCTACGGTGCCGACGCCATCAACCCGTATCTCGCGTTCGACACGATGGCCCAGATGATCGACGACAAAATGCTCGAGCTTGATCACGGCACAGCCGTTTACAACTACCTCAAGGGCTCGATCAAAGGCGTCGTCAAAACGATGGCGAAGATGGGCATCTCGACGGTGGCCAGCTACCGCGGCGCTCAGATTTTCGAGTGTATCGGCATCAACAGTAAGGTCGTCTCGAAATACTTCAAGGGTACTGCCAGCCGCATCGAAGGCATCGGTATGGAGGAGATTGCGGAAGAGACCCTGCGGCGCCACCGCAAGGCCTTCCCTCCACGCTCCCTCCATGGCGATAACGAAGCCCTCGATGCCGGCGGTATGTACCAGTGGCGCAAGGACGGCGAATACCACCTTTTCAACCCGCAGACGATCCACCTGCTGCAGAAGGCAACCCGTACCGGAAGTTACGAAACCTTCAAGCAGTACAGCGGCATGATCGACAACCAGGCGGCCAACCTGGCGACCCTGCGCGGCATGATGGGGTTCCGCAAGAAGCGCCACCCCGTGCCGCTGGAGGAAGTCGAGCCTGTCGAGAGCATTATGAAGCGCTTCAAGAGCGGCGCGATGTCCTACGGTTCCATTTCCTCGGAAGCGCACGAGACGCTCGCGATCGCCATGAACCGCATCAACGGAAAATCCAACACCGGTGAAGGTGGCGAGGACCCCATTCGTTTCAAACCACTGCCCAATGGCGATACCAAGCGTTCCGCGATTAAGCAGATCGCCAGCGGCCGCTTTGGTGTCACCAGCGAGTACCTGGTCAACGCGGACGAGTTGCAGATCAAGATCGCCCAAGGCGCCAAGCCCGGCGAAGGCGGCGAGCTGCCAGGCTCCAAGGTCTATCCGTGGGTCGCAAAGGTCCGTCACTCAACTCCGGGCGTCGGGCTCGTCTCACCACCCCCGCACCACGATATCTATTCGATCGAGGACCTAGCCGAGTTGATCCACGATCTCAAAAATTCGAACACGGGCGCCCGGGTGAACGTAAAGCTCGTCGCAGAGGTAGGCGTTGGCACGATTGCCTCCGGCGTCGCCAAGGCGCATGCGGACGTGATTCTGATTTCTGGCCACGACGGCGGCACCGGGGCCTCGCCAGCGTCCTCGATCTACAACGCGGGCGCGCCGTGGGAGCTCGGTCTTGCCGAAACCAATCAGATCCTGTTGCTCAATGACCTGCGCAGCCGGGTTGTGCTCGAGACCGACGGCCAGCTCAAGACCGGCCGCGATGTCGCGATCGCTGCCTTGCTGGGCGCGGAGGAATTCGGTTTTGCCACTGCTCCGCTGGTCACGCTCGGCTGCCTGATGATGCGGGTGTGCCAGAAGAACACCTGCCCTGTCGGCGTGGCGACTCAGGATCCGCGCCTGCGCAAGAAGTTCGCTGGGAAACCGGAGCATGTTGTGCACTTTATGCAGTTCATCGCAACCGAGCTGCGAGAAATTATGGCTGAACTCGGCTTCCGTACGCTTAACGAGATGATCGGCCAGGTGGACATGCTCGACACTCGCGAAGCCATCGACCACTGGAAGGCTAAGGGCGTGGACCTTTCGTCGATCTTCCACAACCCCGATGTGGGTTCGGAGGTCGGCCGGTATTGCCAGAAGCCGCAAGACCACGGCATCGACAAGGCGTTGGATACCACCCACCTGCTCAATCTTTGCCGTCCGGCAATCGAAAAGGGCGAAAAAGTGAAATTCAGCCTGCCCATCGAGAACATCAATCGCGTTGTGGGAACTATTACCGGGGCCGAACTGACCCGCCGCCACGGTGGCAAAGGGCTGCCGGAAGATACGGTACACATGCAGTTCAAGGGCAGCGCCGGCCAAAGTCTAGGCGCCTTCTGCCCGCCGGGAATGACGATCGAACTCGAAGGCGACGCCAACGACTACGTCGGCAAGGGCCTGTCCGGGGCGAAGCTGATTATCTACCCGCCGAAGCAGGCGCCATTCAAGGCTCACGAGCAAATCATCATCGGCAATGTGGCGTTCTACGGCGCAACCCTAGGCGAAGCCTTTATCAGTGGAATCGCCGGTGAGCGATTCTGCGTGCGGAATTCGGGCGTGCGGGCGGTTATCGAGGGCGTAGGTGACCACGGTTGCGAGTATATGACCGGTGGCAGCGCCCTCATCCTCGGCAGCACCGGCCGCAACTTCGCAGCGGGCATGTCCGGCGGCGTGGCGTACGTTTACGATATCGACGGCGATTTCGACACCAAGCTCAACGCCGAGATGGTGAACCGCTACGCGCTTATCGAGTGCGTGGACAGCGAGATTGCCGAGGTGAAGGCAATGATCGTAAAGCACGCCGACTACACGGGCAGCGAGCGGGCACGCGAAATCCTGGACAACTGGCAAACAGCGGTTGCGAAGTTCATCAAGGTGCTTCCGAAGGACTACGAGCGCATGCTCAAGGCCTTCAAGAAAGTCGAAGCCGAGGGCCTCTCGGGTGACGACGCCGCGATGGCTGCCTTCGAAGAGAACCTCCGCGACCTCGCACGCCTGGCCGGCAACTGAGCCAATCGAAGCAGAAGGAAGGGGCGAGGCGTTGAAAGCTTCGTCCTCCCCTTTTCAGCTGCAACACTCCATTCATTTCAAACTTTTCAGCCATGGGAAAACCAACCGGATTCCTCGAATACGAGCGCAACAGCATTGATGAGGAGGCTCCACTGGAGCGCCTCAACCATTGGCGCGAGTTCAAACAAAAACCAGCGGAGAGCTACTACCGCGAGCAGGGAGCCCGCTGCATGGATTGCGGGACACCCTACTGCCACACCGGGATTACCCTGTCGGGAATGGCCAGCGGATGCCCGATCAACAACCTTATCCCCGAGTTTAACGACCTCGTTTACCGCGATCGTTGGGAAGAGGCCCTCGAACGTTTGCGCAAGACGAACAACTTCCCGGAGTTTACCGGGCGAGTCTGCCCGGCACCCTGCGAAGGCTCCTGCGTCTTGGGCTACATCGAGCCCCCGGTGACGATCAAAAACATCGAGTGTGCCATCGTCGATCGAGGTTGGGAAGAAGGCTGGCTGCCTCCGCACCCTCCTCAGGACAGAACGGGCAAAAAGGTTGCTGTCGTCGGGTCCGGGCCTGCCGGCCTCGCCGCTGCCGACCAGCTCAACCAAGCGGGCCACAGTGTCACCGTTTTCGAGCGGGCCGATCGACCCGGCGGGTTGCTGATGTACGGCATCCCGAACATGAAACTCGATAAGGCCGATGTGGTCCTGCGCCGTCTTAAACTGATGGAAGACGAGGGGGTTAAATTCGTCTGCAATGTCGAAATCGGCAAGGACATCCCGGCGAGCCAGCTGCAAAAAGATTACGACGCCGTCGTCTTTGCCGTCGGAGCTACCAAGCCCAACGACTTCTTCGCCAAAGCGGAAGGCCGCGACGCCGAGGGCATTCACTTTGCGATGGAGTTCCTCACCGGCAACACTCGCTCGCTGCTCGATAGCCAGGGCGTCGCCCACGCTGGTGTGCCGGAGAAAGCACCCATAACCGCCAAGGACAAGGATGTTATTGTCATTGGCGGTGGGGACACTGGAACCGACTGTGTCGGCACTTCCCTGCGTCATGGTGCCAAGAGCGTTACTCAGTTGGAGATCTTGCCGAAGCCGCCCACGGAGCGCGCCGACAATAATCCGTGGCCAGAGTGGCCCCGCGTTTACAAGCTCGACTACGGTCAGGAAGAAGCGGCGGCCCGGCAGGGCGAGGATCCGCGTAAGTATCTCGTAAATACGGAGCGCTTCGTGAAAGACGAGAAGGGGAAACTTGCCGGAGTCGAAATCATTGAAATCGAATGGATGCCAAATCCTGAAGGCGGCCGACCGCTAATGGAGAAAAAAGAAGAAACGCGCCGCGTCCTTCCGGCTCAGCTCTGCCTGTTCGCCTTGGGTTTCCGGGGTCCCGAGGACCCGATCGCTGATGAACTCAAGCTCGAGCGCGACGCCCGCTCGAACTATAAGGCCGACCATGAGGTCTACACTACGAACGTCGATGGCGTCTTTGCCTGCGGCGACTGTCGGCGGGGGCAAAGCCTCGTCGTTTGGGCTATTAACGAAGGCCGGGGGTGCGCCCGCGAAGTTGACCGCTACCTAATGGGCGTCACGCAACTGGCCTAATCCCGAGGGCATTTACCGCAAAAGCCGCACCCTGCCCGGGTGCGGTTTTTTCTTGGTCAAAACCGCTTGGGTCTTTGACGGTTTGACGGGCTGACTCGCGCGCGGTTCAGCCGTGGGATTCGGGCTCAGCTGGGCGCTCCAGATTACCCGTTGGGGCGACGGGGGGCGGCGGCTTCGCAGACCCTTCACCGCCCCGCGTTTCCACCGGTCTCCCGGGAAGCAAGGCTTCGAGATCTGCTTTACTCGGCTGCTTTTGACCGCCCTTATCGTCCTGCCGACTGCTGCTTCTGCTCGGCGCGGGCGGTTTGCTGGGCGGCTCTGGCTCGCTCTTGCCAGGCCCTGGCGGCGGCCCTGAGTGGCCTGAACCGGAAACCGCTCTCTGTGCCGGGCCGGCTTTCGACGCCCCGCCAAGGTCGTCCATAGCGTCCTGCTTGAACGCTTTCTTGATCAGCATCTGTTCGCTCTGCTCCAACGTCCGCCGGCGTTCATCGAGTTGCTGTTTGAAGCGCTTGAGATCGATCATTTCCTCGAAAGCCTCGCGCAGCTGGCGCACTTCTGTGCGGACCTCGTTAAACGAGGCCGTCATCTTGATCTGCGTTTCCGTGAGGTCGGCTTTCATTTCCAAAATTTGCTGGAGCATGCGGGATTGCTGCTCGCTGCTTTCCCCGCTGCCTCCTCGCGGCGCGCCGCCCTTTTTTCCAACCGGCGGAGGTGTGGCCGTTTTTCTCGCCAGCCGCGGCTGGGGTGGCGTCGCCTGGGAAACTTCGAGCGGGTGCCACTGAACTCCGATCGTGTCGGGCGCGCGAGGGTGCAACAGGGCGACCTGCCGGTTCGCCACTTGGCGTTTCAAACCGCAGGCGTCTTTCAGGTTCATCCGGCCGTCCAGGACGGAACCGTCGACGGCGACCCACCACTCATCTGTCCATCCGTACTGCTCTAAAAGATCCGTAAAGCCTTGTTGATTCATGAAAAAGGTAACAAACAACTGCGACTATCCACCATCGGCCTGCCTTTGTCGACCCTAAGCGAGCATCGCTGTCGGCGCTACGGCTTCGGAAGGAGAACGCCAGTACGGCGGAGATGCCATCCGGGTTTGTATTAAAGGCATCAGACTTCCGCAGGTGGCCTGAGGCGCTCTCCCGCCCAGCGAGGGGAGCCCAGCACGGCGGCCATCATGATCGAGGACAAAACCACCAGGATCGCGGAAAACCAGGCGACACCGCCGGGCCCTAGCGCGCTTGCAAGCGGATAGGCCAGGAAGGGCGCGAGGGTGCCGCGGAAGCCGGTGCAGAAGGTGTGCACGCTCATGTACGCAGAAACTTGATCGGGCGGCGCGAGTTTGGTCACCCAAAGCTGCCAGCCGATGTAGCCCCCCGCCATCGCAAACCCCAGGCAAAACATTCCAGCACTAAGCCCCCAGAGGGTCGTGCTGTTGAAAAAGATGAGAAAAGAGGCGACGAAAGCCACGTTGACCGCAATTCGCCACCAGACGAAGTTGAGGTGGTCGAAAAGCCTCCCCCAGACTTGCGAGGCTAGGATCCGCACTCCTACCGGCAGCGCGAAGGTCAGAAGCATGATCTCGGTTTCGCCCAATTCGAGCCCGTACTCCTCCGCCGCCAAATATTCGATCCGCAAGGGCACGGTGACGAGGTTGCCGATGCCCAGGATCATCCAGCTGAGCAGGACCCATCCAAAGAGCCGATCACGCCAAACCAGCGACAGGTGGCTGAGGGGATTGCGTGGAGGCGCCGAAAGCCTTGGCGGCGCGGGAAGGGCACGCACGAGCAAGGCGTTGCCCCAGGCACAACCAACGAGCAACAGCAGGACCAGCGGGTAGCGGCTGATGTCCTGATCGAGCCAGGTCCCGCCACCGGCGCTGGCGATCACCCCGCCTATGGCATTGAGCACAACCGCGACCGCGAACAGCCGCCCCCGGTCGCTGGCATCGTAGTTGGCAGCGAAGGTGTGGGTCATCAAGGGCGTACTCTGGACCCAGAGAATACGCGCACTGACGATTGCTGCGACGAACCAGCCGAGATCGCGCGCCCAGACCGCAAGGCTCAACAGGAGCCCGGAGAGCCCGGCGATGCCTGCCACGAGCAGAGTGGGTGTCCCGCGCCAGCGGCTGAGCAGCGAAAGCGAAAACGGCGTCAGTAAGAGGCCGATGAATCCTGCTGCCACCAGTAGCGACTTGAGCCCAGCTGGCGCGTCGAAATGGCGGATCGCAATCAGCAGCGCCAGCGGCACCCATACGGGCTCCAGCATGCCCTCCAGAGGGGCACGCCAACGCTCGAGGCGGAAGGTCTTGCGCGCGGTGGGGGTCATCTGGGCGAAAACAAAAAACCCGGGCTACACAAAGCAGCCCGGGCATGAAATCCAGCGGTGAACGCGGTCTAGTAAACCGTAGTCGTTTCGCTATTCTGCACCGGCACTTCGGTGAAGTTCGTCATCGTTTGCATGACGGCAGTAGTCAGACCCGGCGAGACCGCGCGAACCCGGACCTGCTGAGTGGTCTTTTCACCCGGCTGCAGTTCGAAGGGCTCGAAGGTGACGGTGTTGCCGCTGACAGTGCCACCACGGTCGGTCTCCACGATCTCGACTTGGCTGCCGAAGATAATCTGCGACTGCGTAACGGTGAAGGGCTCGAACTCGGACTGGTTCTGGATGTGGGCGGTGTAGACGGTTTCCTGGCCGATCATGATCGGGTCGACATTGTCGACGATCCACGTCAGCACACCCGGAACGGCCTTCCAGCGGGTTGTCACGGAGGCGTCGTCGCTGAGGCCACGCTCGCTTACCGCTTCAACCGGATAGTCGAAGGTGCCAGGACGGATCTGGGTCAGCACCACGCGGAACGAACGCTCGTCGCCCGGAGCCATATCGCCCACGTTCCAGACGAGCCGCTCCGGCGTGCCGTCGCCGTCTTCGTCGGCAACGCTGCCGCCGCCCGTCGCAAATACCTTCAGGTACTCTTCCGGCAGGTCGTCGGTCACAACCACGTTACGCAGCCTCGACGAGCCCTCGTTGACCACGGTGATGTCATAGGGTTGCTGCGTGTTGATGAAGGACTCTTCCGGACCGACCTTGGTCACGGCAATCGCCGAGCGTTCCACGCGCACGGGCGCGTTCGCGGTAACCTCTTCGCCACCGGTGAAGGAAACGGCGGCAATATTCTGGAAGGCACCTTCCTCGGTAGCGCGGGCGCTGAAGGTCGCCGTGCGGGTTTCACCCGGAGGAATCGAGCCGAGATTCTGGCGAAGCGGCGAGGTAGCCGTCAGGCCTTCCGGCAAGCGGTCTTCGAGGACAACGTTTTCGGCCGTCGCAGTTCCGGTGTTGCGGACAGTCACTTCAAAGTCAGCTGTTTCGCCAACTTCGAGCAGTTCGGTACCCGTCTTCGCGATGGTCAGATTCGGAAGGCCAACGAAGATCGGCAGGCAAATGCGCGGATCAGCGGTCACCACCGAACAGGCGGCGAAAGTGCCGACTTCCATCGGGTTGACGGAAACCTCCACGGAACGCGAAGCGCCCGCGTCAATTGAGCCAAGCTGCCATTGCGGGAAACCGCCCTGCATCGAGGTCGGCTGCGGCGAGCTGTTTAGAAATTCGAAGCTTTCGGGAAGTTCTTCTGTGACGGTCACGTTGGAGACCGGAACCTTCGCGTCCACCTGCAGGCGGTAGCGCAGCTCAGTACCGGCCGTAGTGCCGGAGAGAAAGCGCTTGGTTACGACGATCAGGTGGTCTTCATAGATGACCTCGTCGTCAACCGACTGCATGGAGGCCGATTGCAGGGGGGCATTGGCCTCCGTCTGCGATACCGGGCCGGGCGGCGGCGGCGTGGTCCCCGAATCGGAAACCGTTTGACAGCCGCTCGTCAACAGAACGGCCAAAAACAGCGAACCCCAAACAGAAGGGATGGCTCGTGCGAGAAAATTCATGGGCTATATATAAGCTGGCGGAAGAGAAACCGCAGAGTTTGCACTTAGGTTATTCCGGGTCGAGCAGATGCCGCAGCGAAGGGCGTGTCAACCCTTATCTTGGCGCATTTGGAGCCCGAAAAAGGGGTTCTTTATCAACCACTTCATGCTCATCGAGAGGCTGCTGTGTTCGCTGTTGACGTGCCTGCCCCGACGGTGTTTTCATGGAGCTCTCGCGATGCCTCAACCTTCCCGTGATTTACCCCCCGCACCACCGATAGAAGATCCGCGGGAAACCTTTCGGCGTTTTCTCGCCTCGCGCGGCCTGCGGGTGACCAACCAGCGCATGGCCATCTTCGACGCCGCCATCGGCCACGGCCAGCCCTTTACGGCTGAAGACCTCTTGGCACGATCGCGGGAGATTGACGAAAGCGTCTCGCGGGCAACCGTCTACCGCGCCCTGCCGATCTTTAAAGAGAGTGGAATCCTTCGCGAAATCGACGTTGGACATGATAACAAGTACTACGCCGCTAATGAGCAGGGACAGAATTTTCAGGCTCAGGTGGTCTGTGCCGATTGCGACCGCATCGTGGAAGTCGACGCGCCCTTTATGCACTGGTACGGCGAAACCGTTTGCAAAAAGCTGGGGATGCGGTTGATCGCGCCCCGCCTGCAAGTCACCGCCCACTGCTTGAGCCTCGAGGAACACGGCTTCTGCCCACAGGCATCGCGCTAAAACAGGTCTTCCGGCCTCGCGCTTTCAGGGGAATGATGCTGCACGGCATAACTCGCCTTGGTCCTTTACGGGCGATTTTGTTGGAGTGGCCGATATTTGGACGTGACCGCGATAACGAGGGATGCGGTGAGACCCGGCCGTGCCAGAGGCGGCCTCGTTACCAGCGATTTCGTCAAATGTGCCCAAGCTATCCTGATAACGCTCGAGAGAGGCTTTGAACGCAGCCCTTTTGACTTGAAGCGCGGAGTTGGCTCTTCAGCGTGGAAACTTATGCCCGCAAAATCGGATCTGCAGTTTGAAATCGCTTTTTTTGAAGGCGTGCACGGGCGTGTGGCCGATTACGTCGAGGTCATTGAAATTCTCGGCGGTCTCTACACCCGCGCCGGGCGGATCGACGACGGCCTCAACATGGACCGCCAGCTCGTTCGCCTGCGCCCCGACAATGCAACCGCCCACTACAACCTAGGATGTAGCCTCGCGCTCAAGGGCCGTTCGGCGGACGCCCTGCGCGCGCTGCGCAAGGCCATCAGTCTGGGCTACGATGACGCTCGCTGGCTCCGCAAAGACCCGGACCTGAAACCACTTCACGGAAATCCTGCCTTCGAACGCCTCGCCGAAGAACTCGCGCAAAAGCAGGCGGGTTGACCGGTCCGCCTATTTGGCGCAGAAAAAACCCGCTCGTGGCGGAGCGGGTTTCGCAATTGGAGCCGATAGCCTAGGGTTGCGGATAGCCGGCGAGGACGGCGCGAATTTGTACCTCGTCCGAGACTTTCAACTTCTCCGCGGGGTTCAAATTGATCCCAAAGTCGCTGAGGTTTATCGTGAAGTCGGAGCGCACCACCACGAGTTCGCCTTCGCCGCGTCCCCGCTGGGCGGCCCCGCCCTCAACGAAAGTGATTGTTGCCGGGACTTCCATTTCGCGCGTCGTGCCGAGCATGCTCAGTTTGCCGGTAGCCGTACCCTTGACTCGCTGACCCTCGGTTTCACTGGGCTCGAAGCCATCCAGTTCGAAACGGATGCTCGGATGTTCCGATACGTCCATCCACTTTTGCCCGTGCATGTGGTCCTTCATCGTTGGGTTCGGCACGGAAAGCGAATCCGCCGAAAGGGTCACCATGGCTTTGGTCGCGGAAGGATTGGCGGGGTCATATTCGAGCGTGCCGTCGACACCACGGCCGGTGCCGGAGATAAACTCCAAGGGCGCATCGAGCATGAAGACGATATGATTCACGCCCTTCGGGTCCTTAAAAGTGTACTGCTTCGGAGCAGCGGAAACGAGCGCGCCGAACGCAACAGCGCCGGCCAACAGGAGGGACAATTTCAGGATCATAGACGATGAATCAACGTTCGCGCTCGTCGGCATGCAAGTTAGCCGACTCAACCAACAGATGGGCTTAATTCGGAGCAAACTGTAAACAGCCGGTCTTTTTCCCTGGTGTGAGGCCTTTTGCCGATACCCGCGGCTTCCGCGCCTCGCGGGCTCGGCCTCTGCCGAAGTCTGCTGTACGAGTTTCCCCAGGGGCGTCACAGGGGTGCCTCGTTGAAACTGCGTACTATCCCAGAGGTCGGTACTTGCCAGCCGCACCCGCCGTGGGGCACCCTTGGAGCAATGCGATGGTTGATCTTGCTGCTGATGCTGCCGGGCCTCTGCCGTGCGCAGCCACCAGAGGCGCCGATGCTGATGCCCGATGCGCCGGTGCGTGAGTTTTCCCTGCCGCAGTTCGCGCCCGAGGGACACCGCGAATGGCTCCTGCGGGGCCGGATCGGCGAATTCCTCGAAATGGACCGACTCCGCGTGGAAGGCCTCGTCATGAACGTCTTCGACGCCGAACGTCCCCTCGAAGCCCGTTTTCAAATCACCAGCTCCGAGGCCTTCATCGACCCGATGGCCCGTAACGCCCGAGGACCGGGGTTCCTGCAGCTGCTTGCGCCCGACGGCAGCTTTCGCCTGATCGGTCGCGAGTGGGAATGGCGCGCGGCGGGGGGTGTACTCGAAGTCCGTGACGACGTGCGGGTGACCTTTGCCCAGGAACTCGGCCCGATTCTGGTGATCGAGTAGCCTTTTTGCCTTCCATGTTCTCTTTTTCGCAAAAACGCCTTTTCTGGCTCGGATTCGCCCTCGGGGTGAGCGCCGCCCCCCTTGGCGCGCAGGACGAAGCGGCTTCGGAAATGCCTCTGGCAGACGACTCCGAGGACGAAGCTCGCCGCGAGACCGTCATCACGAGCGAGCGAGTGGAAATGTTCGCTGGCGATGCCGAGAGCCGGTTTTTCTTCGAAGATAACGTCCTCGTTGAGGCGACAAACCTCCAGGCGACCTGTGATGTGCTCGAAGTACTCGTCGACCGCGGTGTCGCGGAGGGGGCCGAAGATCCTCCCGCCGCAACCGATCCCGACGCACTGCCGGAAGTCGGCGCGATCCAGTGGATCGAACTTCGCGGCAACGTCATCATAGAGCAGGCCGGGCGCCGCGCCACCGCGGGCCGTGCCGAAATCCTGCCCCGCGCGGGCAGAGTCATTCTGATGGACAACCCTCGCGTGAATATCGAGGGGCGAACCGTTACTGGCTGGAAAATGGTCCTGCATCGTGACCAAAGGCGCGTCGAGGTGCTCTCGAACCCCGAAGCGCCCAACGCGGAGACCGGAGGGCGCGTCCGCGCCACCCTGCCCTCCGTGCCCGATCTCGGCTATCGTCGCAGCGATAAAGACGCAGACGCCAATTGAGCCGAGCCATTTTCTTTCGGCAGGGGCGAAATTTTCGGCGCGCTTCCCGCCCCCGGCCCAGTTCAAGGTTGCAACCGGCTTGCGCTCGGCGACATCAATTCGTCAAAACGACGGTGCACATTCGCCCTTTCGTGCGACCGCCTTCCCTTTCTGCAACACCATGACCGAAGTCAAAATTCCCTCCCTGGGTGAATCCATTTCCTCCGGCATCATCGCCGGCTGGCAGGTGGCCGACGGCGATTACGTCGAGGCTGGCCAGACCTTGCTCGAACTCGAAACCGACAAAATTACCCAGGAGTTACCTGCGGCAGCCTCCGGCGTCATCACGCTCAGCGCCAAAGAAGGCGATGAAGTGGAAATCGGCACCGTTGTTGCCACCATCGACGAAACCGCCAGCGCCGGTAACACTGCGACCCAAAACGAGCCTGCCAGTGGGAACGGCGGGAGTGCGAACGGCAGCGGTGACCGCAAACAGGCACCTGCCGAAGCCCAGGCGGCACCCCAGCGCGCCGACCACGAAGCCGCCCCGGGCGCCAAGTCGGATGCCGCCGCCTCGGCTGGACCGGCAGCACCGGGTGGCGGCACCGTTGAGATCAAAATCCCCGCCCTTGGCGAGTCCATCACCAGCGGCATCCTGAATTGGACGGTCGACGAGGGTCAAAACGTCAACGGCGGCGACACTGTCGCAGAACTCGAGACCGATAAGATCACGCAGGAGCTCTCCGCCGAAGCCGGGGGCACGCTCAGCCGTGCTGTTGAGGACGGCGCAGAAGTCGAAATTGGCCAGATCGTTGGCAGCATTTCCGGGGATGGGACCGCGGCGGCCTCCCCTGCCCCGTCGGCAGGCGCACCCGCTGCATCCGGCAGCGAGCTGAATTTCCCGCTCTCTTCCGCCGCACGACGCGTGGCGACCGAAACCGGAATCGACCCGACCTCGGTCCAAGGCACCGGCAAAGGCGGCCGCGTAACGAAGGGCGATTTGCTGGCCGCTGCGGAAAGCGGCGCAAGCGGCAGCACGCAATCGCCGGACGCCGCTGCTCAGCGCAGCGCTGCCTCCAAGCGCATGGATCCCGAACAGGCCGCCGCCTCGCGACCTCCCTTCCCGACGAAGCGCGAAGGCACCAAGCCCTCTCAGCAAGCGACGGAAGAGCGAAGCTCAAGCAACGGTAAAACAACCCGCAAGAAAATGAGCCCGCTGCGGCGCAAAATCGCCGAACGGCTGGTCAACGCAACTCAGGAGGCCGCCCTGCTGACGACCTTCAACGAAGTGGACATGTCCGCCATAATGGGCCTGCGCAAGCGATACCAAGATCAGTTTGTCGAGAAGCACGAGGTAAAGCTCGGCTTCATGTCGTTCTTCGTCAAAGCCTCCGTCGAAGCCCTCAAGACGGTGCCGGGGATCAACGCTCAGATCGACGGCGACGATATCGTTCAGAACCACTATTACGACATTGGCGTCGCTGTCGGGACGGAAAAGGGCCTGATTGTTCCGGTGATTCGCGACTGCGACACGCAGAGCTTTGCAGGAATCGAAAAAGACATTATCGCCAAAGCGAAGGCCGCTCGCGGCGGCAAGCTGACGATGGACGACCTGCAGGGAGGCGTCTTCACGATTTCCAATGGCGGCATTTACGGCTCGATGCTCTCAACGCCGCTGCTAAACATGCCCCAGAGCGGCATTCTTGGCCTGCACAACATTCAGGAGCGCCCGATGGCCGTCAACGGCGAGGTTGTTATCCGCCCAATGATGTACCTGGCCCTCAGTTACGACCACCGCCTCGTCGACGGCAAAGAAGCCGTAACCTTCCTCGTCAAGGTGAAGCAATTAATCGAGGCGCCGGAACGGTTGCTCTTCGGGATCTGAGCCAAAAAATTTTCGTGCGCAGAGCCTTGGCAGCTGCCTAGGCTCCCGAGCATGACCCCATCGATTTCCGTCCAACCGTACGGCTTGCTCCGCGGGCAGCACGTCAACCTGTTCACCCTGGAGAACGCGGGTTGCCGCGCCGAGATCCTCGATTACGGGGGTAGCATCCTGCGCTGGTGGGTGCCCGACCGCGACGGAAACCTGGGCGATATCATTGTCGGTCCGGAACGCCTCGATGCGCTCGACGGCGAAGGCAGCGGCTTTGGCGCCCTGGTAGGCCGCTGCGCCAACCGTATTGGCGGCAGCCGCTTCGAGCTCGACGGTGTTGTCTACGATCAGCTGCCGGACAACGACGAAGACCGCGGCAACTGCCTGCACGGCGGCCGCTTTTTCCAGCAGAACATCTGGCGCAGCCATGCTTTGATGGAGGGCCGTGTGCCCGCCCTGCACCTGACCTATGTTAGCCCCGATGGCGAAGGCGGCTTCCCCGGGGAAGTGGTCGCCCATGTCGTCTATCGCCTGCAGGAAATCCCGGGAGAAAAAGGGTGCGTCCTGGAAATTCATTACACCGCCCGGACGACCAGGCTCACGCCTGTCAACCTGACGAACCACGCCTACTTTAACCTCGCCGCGGTCGGTCGCGACATCCTCGGCCACGAGCTGCAAGTCAACGCCGACAGCTTCACGCCGGTCGACGAGCACCTGCTGCCCACCGGCGAGTTGGCCCCCGTCGACGGCACGCCCTTTGACTTCACCACGGCCAAACCGGTCGGCCGCGATATCAACCGCGACCACCGACAGCTACAGATCGCCGGCGGGTACGACCACAATTTCGTCCTGCGCCAGAGCGGCTCTGCCGATGGGCTGCGCCACGCCGCCACACTGCGCGAGCCCGGTTGCGGGCGCGTTTTGGAAGTGCACACCACTGAACCGGGAATCCAGGTCTACAGCGGCGCCCACATCAACAATCCGGGTTTCGATTTGCCCGAAAAACGGGGCGCTTTCGCGCAAAACCCCTCCCTGTGCCTGGAAACGCAGCATTTCCCCGACGCACCCAACCAGCCGAACTTCCCAAGCGTTTTCCTTGCTCCAGAAGATACTTTTGAGAGCGTCACCCAATACCGCAGCCGCGCAGAATAGCCGTTGATTACGACCGCTCGCGCCCCGGGAACTCCC
>JBHJGW010000288.1:0-2188 GCA_050331415.1 Opitutales bacterium
GGTCGAATGTCCAGGATGGCTCGGTAATCCACCTGGCCGACGAGTTCGGTGTGGTGATCGGCGAGTATGTCACCATTGGCCACATGGCAATGATCCACGCTTGCACGATCGGGGATGAGTGCCTGATCGGAATGCACAGCACGGTTCTGGATGGCGCGGTAGTTGGGGCGCGCTCGATTATCGGCGCCGGTGCCCTCGTCACCAAGGGAACAGAAATCCCCGAGGGCTCGGTTGTTATGGGGGCACCCGGAAAGGTGGTCAAGACGCTCGACCCCGACGCCCAACTCGGCCTGCGCAAATGGGCCGAAAAGTACGTCAAGGTAGCGGCTGCTCACAAGGCACGCTTTGGCGGACCCGTTGAGAAGCCTGCACGCCCGCGTTAACGATGCTTTTCCTCCGTTCCCGCTGGCATTTGGCGAAAATGCGTAAGAAGCCTGTTCCAATCACTTGCATTTGATCCCCCTCCCTTTGTGAGCCAAGGCAAAGCCTCGGTGCCTCGGCGCCGCTTTTGCCGTTGCGGCAGAGGGCGCCCCGTGCTCACGCTTCCGAGATGGCCGAACGTGCAAAAAAAAAGACCGATTACGCTGCGTTGCAGTCGCCTTTCATGCGGATTCCCGGAATGGCGATTCCGGCGGCGCGTGGCCTGCTCGATGTGGGCCTGCGCGAAGTCTACGAGCTTTCCGGACGCTCTCCGGAGACGCTCTGGGAAGACCTTCGCAAGGCAAAGCCCGATGCGCCTAGGGATCTCTTGCCGTTTTTCCGCCTGGCGGTCTATTTCGCCGAAAATGGCACTGATGCCGATCCGAAAAAACTGACGCCCGCCGCGTGGCAGAACCCGAGTTGAGGTGAAAGTCTTCCGGCGGTTCTGGCCCTATTTCCAAGCGCTACACGGCCTTCGTTCGCGCTTCGCCCTAGCCTTGGTCCTTGGGCTCGTCTACGGCATTGCGACCGGCGGAGCGATTCCGTTTCTGATCGAGCGCGTCTACCCGGTCGTCTTTGCGGAGGACGCGGCTGCGCCGGCCAGGCTGCTGCTGTTCTGCCTTCTGCCTGTACTGGTTATGCTGGCCCGGGCGCTGGCGGGCTTCGGCAACACCTATCTGTTGAATTACTGCGGGCAGCACCTGCTCGAGCACTTGCGGGCTCGGGTTTTCGACACCATGCAACGGCTGCCGCTGGCCTATTTTCAGAAAAACCGACCCGGTGCCCTGATCAGCCGCGCGATGCAGGATACGCAACTGCTGCGTGACGGTCTCTCGCAGTTCGCCCAGGACGTCGTAAAACAGCCGGTAACGCTGCTTGCGGCGATCGGGGTACTGATTTACCTGACGCTCAAGCACCGCGAGGTCGGCTACCTGCTGCTGTTCATTTTGAGCGTGCCCGTGGTGATTGTGCCTCTGCGCTACTTTGGCAAAAAGGTCGCAAAGCGGGCCGAGGCGATGCTGCGCCAGCAGGACGAGCTGACCCAGCAGCTCAGCCAAAACCTCGGCGCGCTGTATGAGATCCGGGCTTTCAACCTGCAGGAGCGGGAGTCGCGGCGTTTCAGTGAGCAATGCCGCGAGTTTACCCGGCGATTCCTGCGGGTCGTATTGTCCGCGAATCTGATTTCGCCGGCGGTGGAGGTCGTCGCGGCTGTGGCGGTGGGAATCGCTCTGTATTACTCCGCTCAAGGCAGTATCCCGCAAGAGGCGTTCCTCGCGCTTCTGATGGCGTTGTACCTGTGTTACGAACCGGTCAAAATGATCGGGCGCCTGCACGCCCGAGTTCAGCAAAGTCTGACCGCGCTCGACCGTATCGAGGGCGTCCTGCAGCATCCGCCCGATTTGAGCGATCCCGCCGAGCCCAAACCCTGGCGTGAGCCTCAGGGCGAGGTACGCTTCGAAAATGTCACCTTTGCCTACGCCGATGCGTCGGTGCTTCGGGGGGTCGACGTGACAATCCCGCCCGGCCAAACCGTCGCCTTGGTCGGACCGTCAGGGGCAGGGAAAACAACCTTCTGCAACTTGATCCCTCGCTTCTTCGATGTGGGGGAGGGCAGCGTGCGCGTTGACGGAATTGACGTGCGCGAAATGGCGCAGGCAATTCTCCGCGAGCACATTGCGATCGTGCCTCAGGAACCGACGCTCTTTCACGATACCATCGCCAACAATATCCGCGTCGGTCGTCTGGATGCCACCGAGGCTGAGGTCCG
>JBHJGW010000289.1:0-7395 GCA_050331415.1 Opitutales bacterium
TGGCGTCGGGCTCAACCTCACCGGTGCGGATACCGTCGTGCTCTACGACCCGTGGTGGAATCCGGCGGCAGAGGCCCAGGCCATTGACCGCGCCCACCGCATCGGACAGCAGAAAACGGTGACGGCCATCAAGCTCGTCACCGCCGACACCGTCGAAGAAAAAGTGCTTACCCTGCAGCAGAAAAAAGCCGCTTGGCTCCAGGAGCTATTTGAAGCCGCCGACGCGGCAAACGCCAATATCGGTCTCGACGATCTGCGCGAACTGCTGGCCGGGTAGGCCCTTAGCCATACCGAGTCGACAAAGGAGGCACAGCCTCCGGGCTCTGACAGGGCAGTTGCCCGCCTAGAGTCCTATATGGACCGGGTCTTCGTTGGGGTGCTCAGGCCCGCGCTCGACGATTATCTGGGTATTGTGCTCGCCCAGCGTCACGACGCGGGGTTCCCAATTTTCGGCTTCGGCCTCGGTCGCGAAAGCGAAGGACATGATTACGAGCAAGTCGCCTGGTTTGCCTTTGTGAGCAGCGGCGCCGTTAAGCGAAATCGTCCGCGAACCTGCCGGAGCCGGGATCGCGTAGGTTTCCAAACGCTCTCCGTTGGTAATGTTGCCCACAAGGATCTTTTCGTAAGGGCGCATGCCGACACGGTCCATCAACCCTTTATCGATGGCCAGGCTGCCCTCGTAGTGCAGCTCCGCGTCGGTCACTTCGGCGCGCAAGATTTTCGATTTAACCAGCTCCAATTGCATTGTTCACCACAAATCTTCACCGTGAGCAGTTTTAGCGGCGGACGCAAGGACGGAGTCACGCGGCCCGTTGAGCGAGATTCGGACTGCCGTCGTAACGAAAAGTGCCGTCAGTAAGAGGTCTGATCTGGAATTTCGGATTCGGAGTTCGGTGCTTCACTTTGCCCTTCCCCCGCCCTCGCGCACGCCCCTAGTTTGAGGGCATGCGCGTCCTTTTGATTTCGTTTGGCTCGACCGGCGATATTTTTCCTCTGATCGGCTACGGGAAACACCTGCAGCAGACGGGGCATCATGTCCGCTACGCGACTTCGCCTTTGTACCGTGCCGCCATCGACCGCGCGGGCCTCGAGTATGTGCGCCTTCCCCCTGACTGGGAAAAGAGCATCTTCATCGAGTTCATGCGCGAGCTCAACCGGGCCGTCTCCCCGCTGCTGCAGCTGCGACACATTTACGAAGGCGCCATGCCCTTCATGAAGGACCTGCTGACCAAAGCAGAAGAAGCCATTGCCGACAACACCGACGCCGTCGTGTGCTCCTATTTCTTCCCGCATATCCGCTATTTTGCGGAACGTCACGGAGCAGCCTTCGCGACCTTTGCTTTCTGCCACAATATTGTGCCGACGACCGCCCGGCCGCCCGAGCCTTTTCCCCGACTTCGGGGGCTGCCACGCCCCTTGCAGCGGCGATGGAACGAGCTTGCGTGGCGCATCGGCGACTGGGCGGTGGAGCTTGCCTTGAGCGGTGCCGCCCAC
The DNA here is from genome assembly GCA_050331415.1 of Opitutales bacterium. Taxonomy (GTDB): domain Bacteria; phylum Verrucomicrobiota; class Verrucomicrobiia; order Opitutales; family Cerasicoccaceae; genus DAIQNO01. The sequence continues at coordinate 1,495 of JBHJGW010000289.1, forward strand.
CAGATCGCATACAACCACAGCGTTCCGGCCCACGTGAGCTTTCTCCGCGCGCCCGCCGAGCGCTGCCTCGTCGGCGTTTCGCCCCTTTTCGGCGAGGGTTTCCCCAGTGACGACCGATTTCGGTATGTCGGTTACCAGCGCTGGCAAAGCCCGGCCAGCGAGGAAGGCGAGGCGGTCCTCGAAGCATTTACGGGCGGCGAGGAGGTGCCGGTGATTACTTTCGGGAGCGTGGCCTTCGACGATGTGCACCGCATCATGTTCCGCTTTGTGAAAAATTGGCCTGCTGGCAAGAAGATCATCATTCAGAGCGGCTGGGCGGGCCTGTCGCTCGATAGGGAACGCCCCGAAATCAAGCTCATCGGGGAGATGTCGCACGATCGCCTGTTCCGCTACGCCTCGATGGTCGTACACCACGGCGGCGCGGGTACGACCGCCTCGGTGCTGTACTCCGGCAAGCCGCACATTATCGTGCCCCATATCGCTGACCAGCATTTCTGGGCATCGGAAATTTGTCGTAAAAAGGTCGGAAAGCGCCTCAGCAAAAGCCGCTGGCCCGAGCGTCTGCCGCGAGCGGTCCGACGCATCGAGCGCAACCCGCTCTACAGGCAGAACAGCGAGCGCGTCGCTGCCCGCCTCAAGGCCGAAGACCCCCAAAATGCCGTCCGTGAACTTGAAAAGTTTGTCGAGGAATGGCAGGCGAAAAAACCGCAACTGCCTTCCCCCGACAAGAGCCGCCCGGTCTGAGCGGACCTCCGCCCGCATTACCATTCGAGCGGGCTTGCCTTTGCGAAGCCGAGCCTTTTCAAGGTCCTGTCATGCCGATCTACGAGTATTACAGCCCCGACACCCACAAGGTTTACAGCTTCCTAGCCCGCTCCCTGAGCGAAGGCGAAAAGACACCGCGCTGCCCGGACGGCGACGACAAGCGCATGGAGCGAGTGATGTCGCAATTTGCCTACCTCAAAGGCCGCGGCGAAGACGCCCAGCCCGGGGATGAGAACATGACCGGAGATGACCTGCGGATGGAGGCCGCCCTCGGCCAACTCGAAAAAGAATTTCAAGGGATGGACGAAGAAAACCCCGATCCTAGGCAGATGGGGGCGATGATGCGCCGCATGCAGGAGATCACCGGCCAGAAGCTTCCCGGCTCGATGCAGGAAATGATGGGCCGCCTCGAAGCAGGCGAGGATCCGGATGCCCTGGAAGAAATGTTCGGTGATGACCTCGAAGACGAAATGGGCGATTACGCTGAAGACCGCCACGACGCCCAAACCACCGCCAGCCGCCTGCGCGCCATTCTCCGCGAAGCCCGCCAGCGCCAGCCCGCCAAAGACCCGGAGTTGTACGAATTGAAGGACTGGCTATAGCCTTTCCCTACTGATAGACAGCGTTGAGAGAGCCAACTTGTTGTTCGTTAACGCTGCTTTTACGAAAAGCGGGTCCGCTTCCGGGAAACGTCGAGCGCCGCGTTGGCGCAATCGTCACGTCGGCTTGCCGTGGCAGGCAGGCGTGACAGTATTCTCGTTCGGAAGATGAGCGACGAAGATTTCATGAATCACGCCCTTGGGCTTGCACGGCGTGCATGGGGCAATACGCATCCGAACCCGATGGTAGGCGCGGTAATCGTCGAAGATGGCAAAATCGTCGCCGAAGGCTGGCATGCCCGAGCTGGCGAAGCCCATGCGGAGGTGGTGGCCCTGAAAGCTTTGGGCCGGCAGCCAGCAACCGGAGCGGAGCTCTACGTGACGCTCGAGCCATGCAGCACCCACGGCCAAACCGGGCCATGTACCGAAGCCATTCTCGCAGGCGGCATCCAACGGGTGACCGTGGGCACGCTAGACCCTAATCCGGCCCATTCCGGCCGCGGGATCGAAGTGCTTCGAGCAGCGGGCATTGACGTAAAATCAGGCGTGCTCGAAGACGACTGCGCGGACCTCAACCTGGTTTTCAACCACTGGATCACCACCGGGCGTCCCCTCATCGCGGGCAAGACCGCCACTACGCTCGACGGCCACACGGCCACGCGTTCCGGCCAGAGCCAATGGATCACCTCGGAAGTGGCCCGCTCGGATGTTCACCGTTGGCGGGCGCTCTTTCCTGCCATTGCCGTTGGGGCACGGACCGTACAGGCGGACAACCCGGCGCTGACCGCTCGGCTTCCCTCAGGCACGCTCTGCCCTCGCCGTTTCGTCTTCGACCGGCGTCTCGTACTTGCCAGCGCCGCCGCGCGAGGGGCGCCTCCGCGCATTTTTATGGACGAGTATGCGCGGGAAACGACGCTGGTAGTCGATGAAACAACTCAACATGCCGGCGCGCAGACCCTCGCCAATCTCAGCAGCCGATTCGGCATCCGTATCTGGGTTTTACCCCAAGGCGATGACGTTGCGGGGTTCGACGCCTTCGCCCGGCGTTGTTTCGCAGAGGGCATCACAGGCGTGCTGGTTGAAAGCGGGGGCAGGCTTATCAGCTCGCTCTTGCATGCCGGCGCTCTTGATTACCTGTTCGCCTACAGGGCACCCAAAATCCTGGCCGACGCGGACGCCCAACCGGCTTTCCGCGGTGCCATCACTCCGAGCGTTGGTGACGGCTGGCACCTCGAAAAAGTTCGTCACGCAACCTTCGGCGATGACCAGCTGATGCGCGGCTGGGTACGAAAACGGGAAGCCCCGCTCTAGCGCCTGACCGTGTTCGCTTGGCCTTCGCCCGGAAACAACTGAAAAAGACTACCAGCAGGTGGGTCTGAAGCAACAAAGCAAAAACGCTCCGCCGGGATCGGCGAAGCGTTTTGAAATGAAATCTGCGGCCTTCCTAGCGTCCGTTGCCGGGGAGGGTTAGCCAGTAGAACGCCCGCCTCGACTCCGCATTGATAGCGAACACCGCGTTATTGCCAGGGCGCCGAAGCGCGTTGCGGGCGCTTTCGAGATCCGCGGGCTGGCGCCCATTGATCTCAAGGATGACGAGTCCTTCCTTCAAGTTGGTCTTCAAACCGGTGCTGAAGTCGATCTCGACAATTTCCAGCGCGAAGCCGTCCGGAGAGAGTCCAAAGGTTTCGCGAGTCCCCGCATCCGGAGCCTTCACGACCAATCCTGGAGCAAGGCGCTGAGCTCCGTCTGGAAGGCTGCCCTGGCGCGGCATTGTGGCAGGGCCGTTACCTTCACCCAGCAGAGCGACGCGGTCTCCAAGGGTCACCGGAATCTCCATGCGTTCGCCCCAGCGAACGACGTCAAGGGTGACCTCCGAACCGGGAAGGCGGCTACTGATGAGGAAAACCATATCGCGAACGCTGTCGACTTCTTCATTGTCCACAGCGAGGACGACATCCCCGGGCTCAAGCCCGGCATTGTCGGCAGGCAGGCCTTCGGACACGCCGTTAATGATGACACCGCGCGTGCTCTGCAGACCAAAAGCTTCTGCCTTCTCTCGGGTCATTTCTTCAAGGGAAACACCGATGAAACCGCGGGAAAGCTCGTCGCCACGGATCAGTTGGCTCATGACACGTTCAGCGAGGTTGATCGGGATGGCGAAGCCGATGCCGATGCTGCCGCCTGTGATGGAACTGATCGCGCTGTTGATGCCGACAACGCGCCCGCGGGCATCCACGAGTACGCCGCCGCTATTGCCCATGTTGATGGCGGCATCGGTCTGAATGAAGTTTTCGATCGGGGGCAGCAGGTTGATATCAGCACCACTTTGACGAAGGCTGCGCTCGATGATGCCGAGGTCGGTGCGGTTGAGCGCCGAAATAATCCCTTGAGAGACGGTCAGACCGACGCCGAGAGGATTGCCGACGGCAAAAGCGATATCGCCCACCCGCAAATTCGAACTGTCGCCGAGGGTTGCCACCGGCAAGCCATCGCCATCGATCTTCAAGACTGCGAGGTCGGTCTGCGGGTCGGTGCCTACGATTTCGGCGTCATACTCACGCCCATCGGCCAGCTGCACGATGATGCGCATTTCATCGAAATCGACGGTTTCACCCCGCATTCCAGCCCGTCCGCGGACGACGTGGTTGTTGGTCAGCACAAAACCTTCCGGGCTGACAATGAAGCCGCTGCCCTGCCCTTCGCGCAGGAAGCGGTCTGGGCCGTTCTCGTCTTCCGGCTCGTCCTCGCGAAGTTCGTCGGGCTCCATCGGTGAGGGCCCCGGCCGTCCAAAAAACCGCCGCAGGAGCTCCTCCATCATTTCCTCACGGGACATATCTCCGCGGTTCTGCGTGGGGCGCTCTGGCACCCGGCGTTCAACGGCGATGCTGACCACCGCCGGGGTGACCTCCTCGAGCATGTCGGCGTAGCTGTAGACTGGCTGAGACTCCTGTCGCGGGAGCGGACTGGCGTCTACCTGCAGCGTCGGCTCAGGATAATCGGGGGCTTCGTCTTGCCCGCCGGCAACCGACCAGAAAAAGGTGCCAGCCACCAGGCCGGCAGCGGCGAACGAAAGAAGGGATCGAGATTTTTTTAGCATAAGGTTGTGCGTTGATGGACCGGGATTTTAGCGAAGGGTTTCGTGCATCAAGCCAAATCATGCTGAGGGCTCCCGCAAGTCGCAGGGCGAATCTCCGGTCGCAACCACTCATGCTCAAGGCGTTCGCTGTCGCCCAGTGCAAACTGCCGCCGGGTGCCGTCCGGCATTGCCCGAACACCTCGGAATTTCCTTAATGCCGGAAAAACCTATTGAATCATGGTCATCGACGCCCACATCCACCTCTACCCCGCCGAAGTTTTTGCCGACCCGCAGGCATGGGGCACCGCACGGCGAGAATCGTGGTGGACGCAGTGCGTGGCTCCACCCGACCGCCGAAGCCTGCAAGGCTGGGCGGCGATCGATCAATTGCTGCGAGATATGGATGCCGCCGGCATCGATCAAGCTGTCCTTCTCGGATGGTATTGGGAAAACCATAACACCTGCGTGATCCAGAACAACTGGTATTCGTCTTGGCAGCGCGCGCATCCCGACCGACTTCATGCTTTCGCCACCGTCAACCCTGCCGCCGGACACGCAGCAATCGAGGAGACCCGACGTTGCTTCGAGGCGGGTTTTCTCGGCCTTGGGGAACTGCTGCCGGCCGTCCAGGGATTTTCGTTTTCGGACGAGCCTTGGGCTGCCCTGATGGAGCTCTGCGCCGCCTGGGGCAAGCCGGTAAACCTGCATGTGAGCGACCCCGGCCTGCTCGCTCGCGCGCCCCTGGCCCCCACTCCGCTCAACGAACTTGTCGCGGTGGCGAAGGCCTTTCCGCATAACCGCTTTGTGCTGGCGCACTGGGGCGGTGGCCTGCCGTGGCTGGAGCTCAACCGTCGAACCGGCCGCGCCCTCGGTAACTGCGTCTACGACTGCGCCGCATCGCCATTGCTCTATGACCCGGCCGTCTACGCCCGCTGCCTTGATCTCGTTGGACCGCACCGGCTCTGCTTTGGGACGGACTACCCACTGCTTGTGTATCCGAAAACGCAGACACAACCGAGTTTTCGCGAAGCCTTGGAGGAGGCCCGCTCGAACCTTCCCGCGGCCGCCCATCAGGCCTTTTTCGGCGGAAATATCCAACGCGTCCTCGGCCTGGCCGGTTTATCTTAACGGCAACGCGCAATCCTCGTGCAGTGGTGCCCTCAAACCGTCAAAGGCGAGGGTGCCGAAATTTTCGTTGACATGCCCCGTGCCCTGTCCCAGCTTTCCAGTTCCCTTTGATCGGGGCATTAGCTCAGTTGGTAGAGCGCTTCAATGGCATTGAAGAGGTCAGCGGTTCGACTCCGCTATGCTCCACCAGATGGGTCTACACCAAAGTTTGGGGACGTGGCTGGTTGGTTGATGTTTTTGGGTTTTCCTTTTGCAGCGAGATTGTACCTACGCGGTTCAAGGACTACTCGCTTCGCTGCGTTCCTCCTTGAGCCGCTTCGGTGTGGGTTGGTT
>JBHJGW010000290.1:0-15234 GCA_050331415.1 Opitutales bacterium
CAGCCAGTTCAATGTCGATCAAGCGTTGCTCGATGGCCTCGTACTGCGCGCGCAAGCCAAGGTCGCGTGCGGCGGCCTGCCGGGCAGCCTGGCGAAACGGCGGTAAAGGCGGCGGCGAAGCGGGCAAGGGAGCCACCGCGAGACTGGGAGCCTCAATAAAGTCGAATGATCCAATCACCGCCCGCAGGTTGTCCTCGGCCTGATCGACGGCCTGCTGTGCCAGAATCACGTCCTCGCGCCGCTCGGCCAGGCCCGCTTGAGCCTGCAGCACCTCCAGCCGGGTGGCATCTCCGAGCTCGAAGCGGCGCTGGTTTTCCTCGACCAGTTCCTGTGCGAGCCGCAAGTCCGTCTCGAAGAGCGCCAGCCGAGCAATGGCCGACGCCAGTTCCCAGTAGCGGCTCTCCGTTTCCGCAAGCACATCGAGCACCTGCTCGCGCACCCGCAACTCGGTTTCCCGGGCTCCCGAGCGGGCCCGCGCAATGGGCGCCAGGTTGATTTCCGAGCCGGCCCCGCGCAGCAGCGGCTGACGGATCGAAGCGCCGAGCTCCGAAGCATAATCCGCATCGAAGCCCTCCGTGTGCGTCCGCCCGAGATCCACGGTGGCGGTGGTCTCCGTGCCCGGAGTAAAGCGCTTGCTGACGCTGCCACCGACGGTCTGGAAGTTCCGGTCATCCGGGTTGGCATCGAACCGGGTGTCCGCAGCCTGGCTCCCACCGATCTCCGCATCGGCACTGACACGGGGATCAAAGACCGCTTCGGCGATCTCAATCCGTGCGCGGGCGATCTCGGGCTCAAAGCGGTCGAGGTAAAGATCAAGGTTGTGGGCCAGTGCGCGCTGGAGGGTTTCTTCCAGAGAAAGGACCGTCCGGTCCCCCGGAGTGTCGAAAACGGCCTCGACTTCGCCCATGGTGGCCTCCACCGTGATCGGCTCGGGGAGGGTATCCGCGCGCTCGGCTTCGTTTGTTTCAGCCGCGGGCGGGGCTTCCTGGGCGGGTGCCACGCAGGCCACCAGCCCAAGCAGGACAGCAAGCAGCCGCTTACCCTTCAACCCCCCGTGAGGCGAAGACGGTAAAACCCGGGCGGAATAAAACCACATAAGCCGCCCACTCTATCACATGAGGCAATTAAAAGCGGCGCTCCGTTTGAGGGATTGCGAAAGATCCCGCCGCCATCTCGTGTCGACACATCGCGACCTCACAAATGTTTCGAGGCTCATTCGGTGTAAAACCGAATTCCAGAGGTTTTATTCCTTGAACCTGCTCGGAGCGATGCTAAGCTCTATTGTCACCGCTCCGGCACGCCACCGGTCCGAAACGCGCATGCTGAAATATGGAAAGACTGCCCAGACGGCCATATCGGTCGTCAGTTATCTGGCCGAACGCTATGACGGCGGTCAGGCGGTCTGCAGTTCCCTGGAGATCGCTCAGGCGCGCAACCTGCCGAAGCCCGTGGTGGCCAAGCTGATGACGCAGCTTTCGCAGGCCGGGCTGCTAAGGGGTACTCCCGGCCCGCGCGGCGGCTACACCCTTACCCGGCCTCCGGAGGCGATCACGCTCTTCGACATCGTCGAGCGGTTTGAGAATACCGAGGGAGGTCTGCAATGTCCCTTCGGCCCTGACTGGTGCGGAAACGGCGACCCTTGCCCGCTGCATTTTCAGCTGCTCGAAATCAATCAGCGGCTGATGAAATTTCTGCGCGAGACAACCTTCGATGCCTTCAAGCAGGGGAGCGTCCCGGGATTCGCCTTCGAGGCCGAAGTCGAAGAGCCGTACCTGGGCTAGGGCAGATTCCAGTGGCGACCGCAAGGGGGCTTGCGCTCGTTTCGGGAAGCCGCTAGCGGTTTCCGTCATGCAACTGGTGGTCGCCCTTCCCCGCCTCGACGACACGTACAAGGCCAACCTGCGCTCTCTCAATGTGGCGCGGACCGGGCCGAGGCTGCGCGGAAGCGATTCGAAGATCGAGCGTGACCGCGCCAGCCGCAACCCCATGCCCTCGGGCTCTCCGCTAGTCATGCTGGCACACTTCCGGCGCTCCCCCGCCCCATCCGTGGGGACCTGCGTTTAGCCGCCGATGCACACGCTGCTTTCAGCGGACCGTCCGTTTCCTCCGCGGCGGCTGCCGTTTTTTTATGGCTGGGTGATCGTCTTTGCCGGGACGATCGGCATCATCGCGACCATTCCCGGGCAGACGATGGGGGTCGGGCCGTTCACCGAGAGCCTGCTGTTGGAACTGGACCTCGCACGGACACCGCTGGCGCTCGCCTACCTGGTCGGGACAATTGGCTCGAGCCTGCTGCTGCCGCGCGTTGGCCGGGCCTTCGACCAGCTCGGGGTGCGGCCGGTGGCGCTCGCTGGCTATTTCCTGTTCGGGCTGGCGCTGATCTACCTTTCGCAAGTCGATCAACTCTACCATGCCATGACACCGGGCCGACGTCCGCCGGCGCTGGTGGGCGAAGCGGGCGGCACCAGCTTCCACTGGCTTCCGGCGGTAGGTGGATCGAGCGTCATCGCCTGGCCGTTGATCGCGCTCGGGTATTTCCTGATCCGGTTCCTCGGCCAGGGCACGCTGACGATGATTTGCCGCGCGATGCTCGGCAAGTGGTTCAACCGGCAGCGGGGAATCGTCTCTGCGCTCAATGGCGCGGTGACCTCGGCGGGCTTTGGCTCCTCACCCGCGCTGCTGTACTGGCTGATCGAAAACCTCGGCCACGGGGGTACCTGGCTGTTGCTCGGCGGTGTGATGATTGGCTTCATGATGCCCTTTGCGTACGTGTTTTTTCGCGACAACCCGGAAGAATGCGGGCTGCTGATGGACGACCCAAAGGCGCGCCGCGAAGCTCCCGCGTCCGAAATGCCCAACCCGGAATTTACGATTTACCGGGAGATGACCGTAAAGGAAGCCGGGCGCACCTACGCCTTCTGGATAACCTGTCTCGCGACCGCCTTTCTGGCCTTTTTTGGCACTGCCATTCCCTTTCACGCCGAGAGCCTGGCAGAGGAAGCCGGGATGCCCCCGAAGGAATTTTTTGAGCTGTTTGTCAAAACCATGCCGGTTCAGATCACTTCAACGTTTGTGGTGGGATGGATGTGCGGACGGCTGCGGATGAAGTGGGTGCTCGTGCTGATGCTGGGAGCCATGACCATCGGCGCATTCGGGCTGACCCTGCTGCCTAGCTGGCTGGGCCTGGCGCTTTACGTGGCTGGCAACGGAACAGCCTGGGGCGCCTTCGGGCCTGTGACCACGGTGGCGTTTCCCAGGTTCTTCGGGCGCAAATACCTGGGCGAAACCAGCGGACGGCTGATGGTCTTCATGGTGGTGGCGAGCGCCATGGGGCCCTACGCGTTTGCGTGGATAAAGGAAGAAGTTGGCAGCTACCTGCCCGCGGCGTACGGGTTTTGCGTGCTGACTCTTGCGTTGTTGCTGGCATCCCTGGGCGCTGAAAACCCCCAGCGGAAAATTGCCCGCAAGCAAGCGGGGTCGTAGGCGACCCCTGGACGCCCTCTACCACCTGGCCGTGCCGATGATTCGATCTCGAGTTTTTTTTAATGGGAACGACGCTTGAATTGACGAAAAAACGGGTTTCGCCCTAGAACCATAACATTGTGCCGAACTGGTATTACTACGAGGATAAGATGACCCGCGGACCGTTTCCTCCGGAAATGCTCTTGAAGAAGTTTTTCGACGAACTCATCACCGAAAACACGCTTGTGCGTGGGGACCATGTTACCGAGTGGCGCCCGCTGAAAGAATACCGCGCGCAACTTGAACGAGAGGCTCAAGAAGAGCCCGATCAGCCGGCGCATGATTTCCGCCCTGTGCAGGAAGCTCCCGACCTCGCCGGCGAAGTTCTCAGCTACGGCGTTCATGTAATTCTGTTCTTTCAGGGGCTCGCGGTTGGCTGCCTTGTCGGGACGGTACTCTACGTCCTCGCGGGTTCCCTGCTGGGAGGCTTGACCATCGACGAGTCGGGCGCTGCCTTCGCAATGGGCGGCATGTTTCTGCCCTTCGAATTCGGGCTGGCGGCCCTGATCGGACTGGTTGTCGGTTTTGTCTTCTATCACCGGGGATTGCGCGACCTCTTCCACGGTGTCCTTGCGGCCGCGACGGCATTTCTGGCGGTGGTGATCTCGAAGTTTTTCTTGTTCGCAATATCGGTAGCGCGCACCGCGGACGTCGACTTGTTCGAGCTGTTGTTCGGCGGCGACTACGGCTGGATGCCCGACGGCACATTCCAGGTACTGATGTTCGTCGGGCTGGTGCCGGGACTAATGGCGGCTCTGGCTGCCAACCGCCTGGCGTGCTGGAACACCCTGAATTGAAAGCCACGGCGCTCGAATTCAGTCGCGCGGGCTTGCGCCAACCGCCACGCCACCACAGCTTTGGGGCATCATGGCAAAAGCTGGTGTCCTGCTTCTCAATCTCGGCTCCCCGGACAGCACGGAGGTCGCCGACGTGCGGAAATACCTCGAAGAGTTCCTGCTCGATGAGCGCGTCATCGACGCGCCCGGGCCGATCCGGCAAATGATTGTGCGGGGCTTCATCCTGCCCTTCCGCCCAAAAGCCTCGGCGGAAGCCTACCGCAACATCTGGGAGGAAGCGGGCTCGCCGCTAATTACCGTGAGCCACCAGCAAAAGGAACGTCTCGCCGAGCGGACGGGCCTGCCGGTGGCCCTCGCAATGCGCTACCGGCTGCCTCGGGTCGAGAGCGCGATCGCGGAGCTGAAAGCGGCGGGCGTCGAGCGCGTGCTCATCATCCCGCTCTACCCGCACTATGCGATGAGCAGCTACGAGACTGCCGTGGTTCAAGCGATGACCGCCTTGCGCAGGGATGCCCCTGAAATGCAGGCCGAGCTCATGCAACCGTTCTATCAGGACGCCGATTACCTCGACGCCCTTCAGCGGATCGCCGAGCCTTACCTTCGTGACCACGAATGGGATCGTCTGCAATTTTCTTTCCACGGCATTCCGGTGCGCCACCTGCGCAAGAGTGACCCTTCCCACGAGCACTGTGGCACACCCGGCTGCTGCAATCGCCCCCACCCCGCCCATGCGACCTGCTACCGACATCAGTGCCTGAGCACGGTCAGGGGGCTGACGGATCGTCTCCAACTGCCACCGGAGAAATTTGGCGTCTCGTTCCAAAGCCGCCTTGGACGCGACCCCTGGCTGGAACCGTACACGGATCGCACCCTAACCGAATTGCCATCCAAAGGCGTGAAAAAGCTGATGGTGATCTGCCCGGCCTTCGTGACCGATTGCCTTGAAACGCTCGAGGAAATCCGGATGGGCGGCAAAGACCTCTTTATCGAGGCTGGTGGCGAAAGCCTCACGCAGATCCCCTGTCTGAACGCGTCCGATGCCTGCATCGACTTCCTGGCTGGCCGGGTCGAACGCTTCGCAGCCGAGGCGAAAGTCGACCTGCTCCCGAATGCTCCTATGGACCCGCTGGCCGCGATGGCCGCAACCTAGCCCGGTTCCGTTGCGGACGCTCGGGTTCCCCGCGCTCGGATCTATCAGCGGCTCGGCTTGGCCGTGACGACGAGCCTGGGCAACGGCAGCCCGCCCCACGCATTCCTACAAGCCACCGAGCCCGGGCATTCCGTTTTCCGTGATGGGCACATCCTCGGTGCCAAGCGCCCCAACTGCCGGGTCGGTGTACGTGACGGTGAACGGAACGCCATTGTCGGTTTCCTGGGTACAGGCATAAACCACAAAAGTCTCGTCTTCCTCCGGGGGCACCCCGACCGCCCTCGCGCCCGCTGCCGGGCGTCGGATGATCTGCCGCCTTACGCGCCAGCGCAGCATCTCCGTGCCGTCCGGTACAATAAACGCTCCTGTGACGGTCTCAGGCTCCAGCTCTTCCACCTCGAACACGGGGACCTTGAGCCCGTACACGGGTTCGTCATCCTGGAAAAGTCTCATGTCAGTCGGCAACAACAGATTCCCATCGTACAGCGGGACCCAGTTTCCGGCTTTCGCGCGCTCGATGTTGTTTGGAGACACGATTTCCTGTCCACTCAACAGGTAGTAATCGCGAACCCATTCGGCATCCGGCGGGCGGTAGTTTGCCGCTGCCGGCGCTTCGTAGCGCTGGTTTCCGTAGTAGTCGAACAGCCATGCCAAACCACCGATCATGCTCAGGCCGACCAGGATCGCGAGGGTGACCAGCAGTCGGGTAACCCAGTCCACCGGCTTGGCGTCGCCAGCCGCCTCCTCCGAAGAGGGCGTATAGGTAAAGGCGGGAACGCTCGACGGGCGCGTAAATCGCTGAAATTCAGGAATCTCGCCCAAGGGCTTCCATTCCGCCATACCAGCCTGCCAAACCAAGGATGTGCGGTCGGCCCGCCCGGTCTGAAAATACGTCAGGATGCCGTCGAACGTCGTGGGGCCACGCTGCTCCTGATCGATCACCACGAACCATTGCTGTTGCGGGTCCTGCATCTGCGGTAACGCTCGGGCTGGTTCAGGTAACTGAGGACCAGGCTCTCCGTGAGACGATCGGTCTCCAGGCGAGGCCTGTGTCGGACGGATAGGTCAGATGACGTTCATGCCGTTTAGCTTCAGCTCGAGGCAAGCCTCTTCTGTAAGCGCCACCATAACGTCACCGGCATGTAACGCCTCGCGCCAAAGGCTCAGCAGGCCAGCGCACCCGCCATTGCGGATTCGTCGCTCACGGGCGCGACTCAGCGGACGACCCGGGCACCACCGCCACTCATGACCTTCTCGACTTCGGCAAGGGTGGCCATCGAGGTGTCGCCCGGGGTGGTCATCGCGAGCGCGCCATGAGCGGCTCCGTAGTCGACCGCCTTCTGAGGGTCGCCGGTGCTGAGCAGTCCGTAGATAAAGCCGCTGGCAAAGCTGTCGCCCCCGCCGACGCGGTCCATGATTTCAAGCTTCGGGTAGTCGCGGCTCTGGTAAAACTTGCCGCTCATCCAGGCCATTGCACCCCAGTCGTTGACCGTAGCGGTGCGCACCGCGCGGAGCGTTGTGGCGGTGGCCTTGAAGTTCGGGAATTCGGCGGTGGCCTGCTCGATCATGCGCTGAAAGCTCTCTACCGGCAGCGCCGACAGGTGTTCGTCGACGCCTGCGACCTCGAAACCAAGGCTCGCCGTGAAGTCTTCTTCATTGCCGATCATCACATCGACGTGGCGCGCGATCTCCCGGTTCACCTCCTGAGCGCGCGACAGGCCGCCAATGCTCTTCCAGAGGCTTGGGCGGTAATTGAGGTCATAGGAGACGACTGTGCCGTGCTTTTGGGCCGCTTTAGCCGCTTCGAGGGTTACTTCGGCCGTCGATTCGCTCAACGCGGCAAAAATGCCGCCGGTGTGGAACCAGCGCGCGCCGCATTCGCCGAAGATGTGATCCCAATCGACATCACCCGGCTTGAGCTGACTGGCCGCCGTATTTCCCCGGTCCGGCACGCCTTTCGCCCCGCGGATGCCAAAACCGCGCTCCGTAAAATTCAGGCCATTGCGAACGCTCCGGCCGGCGCCGTCATCCTCACGCCACACAATCCAGCGGGGGTCGACCCCACCCTGCAGAACAAAATCCTCGAGCAGGCGTCCGACCTCGTTGTCGACGAAGGCCGTCACCACCGCTGTGCAGAGGCCGAAACATCGGCGCAGGCCCCGGGTGACATTGTACTCACCGCCGCCCTCCCAGGCGCGAAAGCCGCGCGCACAGCGGATCCGGCCTTCCCCCGGATCGAGGCGCAGCATGATTTCGCCAAGGGAAATGCAGTCAAACAGGCAATCGGTCGCGGGACGTACGTCGAAGCTCATGCCCCCATTGGCAGCGAGGATCCCGCGTGGGTAAAGCCAAAAGGCGGACCCGCCGGCTGGCAAGAGCAAGGCCGAGACGGTTTCGTTTCACGGGCGTACCCTCAAATCTCGCCTTAATTGCTGGAGGGCACACCAAGGGCAGCCGACCGCCCGGCGGTCCGGCCGGTCAGCCACTCCGCGTGCAGGTTAAAGCCACCGGGCAACGCGTGATAGTCCAGAACCTGCCCGGCAAAGAAAAGCCCGTCGACACGCCGGCTGCCCATCGTTTTGAGGTGGACTTCGCCGAGGGCCACGCCGCCGCTCACAGCACTTTCGCCATGGTACAGGCGCTTGCGATGGACCTCGACCGGGCAACGGGTCAACGCCTGCTGGAGCTTGCCCCAAATTGATTTTTCGAGCCCGCCCCAGGCATCGTCAAGCGAGGCTCCAGCTCCCTGGATCAGCTGCGCCCAGAGGCGTTCGGGCAGGCCACCGAAGGGCTCGGAGCCGAGCCGCTGGCGCGGATAACGCCGCGCCTGCTCAGCAAGCGCTTTGCCCGGTTGATTGAGCGCCGCGAGCCAGTTGACCTCGGCCACAAACCGGTAACGAACTTTGGCAAGCCGGTCAGCGGCCCGCGCACCGAGCGCCAGCACCGCCGTGCCGCCGAAGCCCCAAGGCTGAAATTCAGTCGGCCCGACAGCCTCCGCCCCATCGATACCGGGGATCCGCCAGGCCGTGTGCGGGATGGTGACCCCTGCAAGGCCTCGAAACCGCTCGTCGGCCGTTTGCAGGTGAAACATCGCCGGAACGGGAGGGCGCACGGTGTGCCCGAGCTCCTCGATCAATCGCGGGGCACCACCGTTGAGCATACCGCCCGTGGCGATAATCAAGGCGTCGGCTTCGACGGTAGAGTTGTCCGCAAGGGTCAGCCAGAAACGGTTGCCCTCGCTCGAGGCATCCGCGTGGATGACCCGCTCCCCGGCTTTCAGCAGGATTTCCTCGCGATCGAGCTCGCCCTGGAGCACCTGGGCGACCGCGCCGGGGTCCTCCGCTCTCAAGGGCCCGCCCTCCGACCCCTCAACCGCCAGGCCGCGCTTTGCCAGCCATTCTACTTGGTCGTCAGGTGTCCACTGGTAGAAGGGGCCAAGCAATTCCCGGCCGCCGTTGAGAAAAGCTTCGGTAAACGTCTCGGCATCAAAGCAGTCGACCCCGACCAGCCCCTCCATTTTCCGCAGGCGGCTCCAGGGGTCTCCGCTATCGTCGAGAATGATGACCTCCGCCGCCGGGTTGCATTCCCCGGCGGTAAGCGCCGCGTAAAGACCCGCCGGGCCCGCGCCGATTACCGCGATTCGGCGCGCCTGGCTCATGCAGAAAGATTCGTGAACTCCATACCCGAGAAGGCACTAGCTGCAGCGCTTCGACGATTCAAGGCCGCAGGCAAAAAAGGCAGTTGCCGCGACTCCTATCCTTGCAGTTTGAGGGTGTGCACATGCACGGGGGCCGCACAACGGACATCGTATGCGCAAGCGGTCTCCACCGCCGCCCGGGCGATGTCGCCAGCATTCTTGTACCGGTCGAACAGCACATGGAGGGCCCCGAGCGCGTAGTCGCGACCACTGCCCTTGGCCCAGTAACGGCTAAAATCCAGCACGTGCCGATAGCTGGTAAAGCCGAAAATGCCACTGCGGTGGGCGATGAGGCCGTCGAGCTGAGAGCTTTCCACCGGCTGCGCGCCCTCTTCATAGGGCGTAACGAAGTAATGCTCTTTCATGACCTGATGCAGTTGCATCAGCGCACGGTAAAGTTCGCCAGCGTTAGCGAAGTGGAAGAGGTCAGGGTAATTAACTAGAACGGAGTCGAGAATGTTGTCGAAGGCGCTCCAGCCCACGAGGCCGACGAACCCGCCCGGGATGCGGCGCAGCTTCTCCGGTTGCTCTTTGTTTTCGGCAGACACCGCAAGGTCGCCAATGGTGTTGAGACTGTCAGCGGCTATCGCCGCGCGCCCATTCTTTTTCACGACGACAAGGACAGACATGGCCGCTAGGTACGAGAAGTGCAGATAGGGTTGCAAAACCAATCGCATGGCTCCACCCCTTTTAAGCCGAACACGGGCCGTCTTCACCTAAATCCTCTTCATCGGGCCCGATCGAGACAACCGTGCTTTACGAATCTCGGGAACTTTGCTTGGCCTGAGACGACTTACACCGATTTGCAACCATTGTGACTTCAAACGCTTCCACTGTACGATCTGCCCAAGTTGGCGGCCACCGCTCCGTTTCATCGAATTCTCCGGCGACCGTCTTACGGTCGGGAACCGAGCTCATTCGCGCCACCAAGGCCTTTGCCAAAGACAACGCCGTCTACAGCTGGTGGGCCTTCGTTTCCACGGGCCTGATTTTTGCCGTCGCCTGGGCGGCGGCGGTCTTTTCCGACATCTGGTACTTGCGCCTGTGCGCGGCCTTCGTCGCGGGCTTGAGCTACGTCCGCTTTTTCTGCCTGTACCACGATCACCAGCACCACGCGATCCTCCCGAAATCGAAGACCATGCGCGTGCTCATGCGCGCGTGGGGTATCATTGGCCTGGCCCCGAACAGCACCTGGTCGCACAGCCATAATTACCACCACGCCCACAATAGCCAATTGCACGCCGACAGCATTGGCTCGTTCCCGGTAATGACCCTCGAGCGCTTTGAGAGCCTTAGCCGCGTTGAACGCTGGCGCTACCTGATCAATCGGCACCCGCTGACGATCCTGTGCGGCTACGCTGCCACTTTTCTGTACGCAATGTGCTGGAATTCGTTTCGAGAAGATCCCCGCAAGCACCGCGACTGCCTCTTCGCCCTGGTGCTCCATGCGGTGCTCTATATCGGTATGATCGCGGCCTTCGGCTGGGCCGGCGCTTTCTTCGGCGTCTTTCTGCCTTTTGCCGTCGCCGGCGCCGTCGGCACGTACCTCTTTTACGCCCAGCACAGCTTTCCCGGCGTAAAGCTCGAGGAGAAGAACAATGGCTGGACCTTTGAGGGGGCAGCTCTCGAAAGCTCGAGCTTCTGCAAAATGGGGCCTCTGATGCGCTATTTCACGGCAAACATCGGCTACCACCACATCCACCACCTCAACCACAAGATCCCCTTCTACCGACTTCCGGAGGCCTTCCGTGCTATGCCCGAGCTGCAGCGCGTCAAAACGACCTCGCTCCGTATCCCGGACATCCGCCGCTGCCTCAGCCTCAAGGTCTGGTGTACCGCCACCCGGCAACTGGTACCGATCAGGTGACGGACGAGCGATTGACGCGTTCGTTTTAACTGCCGCGTTTATTCGTCCGATTCCGTTTGCGACGTGCTCTCGCCGCCGACGACCTGAGGTGCGACCTGGATCGGGGCCGCTTGGAGGTTGCCCAGCGAAAAGCCTTCACCAAGTTCCGCACCGCCACCGAGGAGCATCAACGTTTCCGGTACCTGTCCCCCGTTCTGCCCCCACTGCGTAATTGCCTCGAGCAGGAGAACCTGGGGATTTTCTCGCAGGGCGACGCCCTGCTGACGAATCGCCTCCGCTTCGCCACGGGCACGCTCAATACGAGCGTTGGCCTCGCCGCGCGCTTCGATTTCCACGCGCTGCGCCTCGATGTTAGCCTGCTGGCGGCGAAACTCCTCGGCCTGAACGAGTGACCGCGCCCGATTGGCCTCTTCGAAGGAGGCCTTGACGCCCTCCTCGAACTCGAAATTTTCGAACTCCACTTGCGTCACGGTTATGCCGGTTCCGTCGAGCTCGGCCTGCAGGCGCTTATTGACCTCCGTGGTAATCCGGGCCCGGTTGTCCGCAATGGTCAACGGATCAAAATTGGCGACGACGGACTTGTAAACATTGTTTGCCTGCGGGGAAATGTAGGCCGGCAGAAACTCCTGGCCGCCGATGTTGTTGCGAACCCTCTCCACATCCTTGGGGTAAACGCGATAGTACACCGTAAAGTCATGGATGGTCTCCTGCGAGGTGTTGTTTTCCGCGATCTGCACCGAGCTGTCATCTACAGCCGGAAGGCTGTCGTCGGTTGAGCCAGCGCCCTCCTCCGTACGGCGAGGTGAGTAGTACACGCTCACGTTGTCCAGCGATAGCGGCGTCTCCAGGGTGGAGAAAGTCTCGACCTCCGAAACGAAGGGCAGCTTGAAATTGAACCCGGGCTCGGCGATCTCCACGATGCGCCCCCCTAGTTTTTCGATCCCGACCTCGCCGGTTTGCACCGTGTAAAACGAACCCGCCAGTACGAGCAGAATCGCCACGACGACCAGCCCGATGCCCCCTAATACAAACGTACTTTTCTTCATCATAAAGGCGTTTCAAGACGCCGTCACCGACGCCTTATCGCGCTAACAGTTTTAGCCAAAATCCTCCGCTGAATCGATTATAAGAGGGCGCTCCGTTTCTCACCGCTAAAGCCGATGAGGCGCGTGAGAAGACCCCTTACCGGCTCGGTCAAAGAATCCAAACTGCGGGAACTCTTTTCCTCCCAGAACGACGAGTTAAACCCATTTAGTATGCTTTTGCAAACACGACCCGCCGATTACTCTCGCGACCGGTAAACGGGCACGTCCCCGGCGTGGCAACATCGTGGCCGGCAATGACGTCGTCCTGAGGGATGCAGCGAATGGTGACCTTGTGTTCCTTGGCGAGGGCATCCTCGTCCTCCTTGGTACCCGCCCAGTGGCAAAGGGCGAAGCCGCCGTGGATTTCCGGCTTCTCCGTATTCCTGGGGGTAAAATAGGCCTCGAAGTCGTCCTTGGAATCAAGGACAACGGTGCGCTCGTCACGAAAGGCCTCGGCTTTGTGGAAGAGCGCGTTCTGGATTTCGTCAAGACGCTTCAGGAACGTTTCCACGAGCTCTTCACGAGCGATGCCACCCTTTTCGCCGTTCCAGCGCGTCTGGACGAACACCGCACCGTTGGCGAGGTCCTTCGGACCGACTTCAAGGATCATGGGGATGCCCTTCTTGATCCACTGCCAGCGCTTGTCACCACCGCGCAAATCACGGGTATCGAGCTCTACGCGAATGGCCCGCCCGTGGTAGGCCTTTGCTTCGAGCTCAGCGCGCAGTTCGTCACAGAATTCCAGGACACGCCCGTCCTCCTCGCCACCGCGCAGCACCGGCAGGATGACCGCGTGGCTCGGCGCGAGCCGTGGGGGAAGCACAAGCCCGTCATCGTCGGAATGGATCATTATGAGGGCGCCCACGAGCCGCGTCGAGACGCCCCAGGAGGTTGTCCAGGCGTACTGCAGCTCGCCCTGTTCGTTCTGGAACTGGATGTTGCAACCCTTGGCGAAGTTCTGCCCGAGGAAGTGGCTGGTGCCGGCCTGCAGAGCCTTGCGGTCCTGCATCATGGCTTCGATGCAGAGCGTCATATCCGCGCCGGGGAAGCGCTCGCCTTCCGTTTTCTCCCCGCAGATGACGGGCATCGCCATGGTGCCCTCCGCAAAGTCCGCGTACACGCCGAGCATCTTGCGCGTCTCCTCGATGGCCTCCTCGGCGGTGGCGTGGACGGTGTGCCCCTCCTGCCAAAGAAACTCCGCGGTGCGTAAAAACAGCCGCGTGCGCAGCTCCCAGCGAACGACGTTGGCCCACTGGTTGATGAGCAGCGGGAGGTCACGGTAGCTCTGTACCCACTTCGAGTACACCTCGCCGATGATCGTCTCGGAAGTCGGGCGCACAATCAGCGGCTCCTCGAGTTCGCCAGCTGGCTTGAGGCCCCCCTGCCCATCGTCCTCGAGCCGGTGATGCGTGACTACCGCACACTCCTTGGCAAAACCTTCGACGTGTTTGGCTTCGCGCTCGAGAAAGCTTTTCGGGATAAACAGCGGAAAGTAGGCGTTGCGGTGCCCCGTACGCTTGAACTCGGCATCGAGCACGCGCTGCATATTTTCCCACAGCTCGTAACCCCACGGCTTGATCACCATGCACCCGCGCACGGGCGAATTTTCCGCCAGATCGGCGGCCTTGATCACCTGCTGGTACCATTCCGGGTAATCCTGTTCGCGCGTCGGCGTGATGGCGGTCTTGGGCATCCCTTCAGGCAAAACGGGCGCGCGCAGGCGCGTCGAGCCGAAAGCGGCTGAAAACCAAGGAGGCCTCAAGCGTCTGGCGCGCCCGCAATGCCGTCCGACTGACTCGAACCGATGACACGAACAGTGAGGTCTCGGGCAGGGCAAAACATGGCTGGGCGGAGCCTCCTGATGCGAAGACCCCAACAGTGCGCCCGCAGGCGTAGTGGTCATCGCATCCCACGTTGGGCTTTCTTCCAGATAAGGTAGATATTTGACCCCCGTCAAATAAACCCTGATGTATGCCAGATGCGTTTCTTATCGTGCCTTCAAATTCTTGCCCTTTTCGTCGCAGTGGCGATCGGACCTGGGGCATTCGGTTTCGCCGATTTCCGCTTTCCGTTTAACTCTCCTGATGGCGAAACCGGGGCGGGCCCTTTCGTCTACGACATTTACGACGACGAAATGACGGAGCTGGATTTCGACTTGCAGTTGTCGATCGTTGACGAGGGCACCGGTACGGGCAACACGAGCGGCGGCAATGCCTTTGACGCGACTTCAGGCGACCGCGTCGGCGGCAGCTTCCGCATTCGCCTCGACGATGCGCCCGTCCATGACCCGTACGTGATTTTCAACCTGCAATTTCTCGATGGCACAACCGGGACGCCGGTAGCGATCAACGACCTTAACATCCAATTCTTCGATGTGGATTCCAACCCCGGCAACGACTTCGCAGATGTGGTCGGCTATGGATCAGGGCTGAACCCAAATGCGATTCTGGCCGACAACACCTCTCTGGTCCGAATCCCGCCCGGCGGTACCGAGAACGGCTTCCCCGCCTTCGTGAACACCGGTGCGTCCGATCCAATCAACACCGGATTTACGACCTTCCGCCTGCCCGAAGCCGACTTCGAGAGCGCCGACAACTTTGCCAACGACGACTTCGCCAACCAGCAGACGGTCACGACCTCG
Source organism: Opitutales bacterium (assembly GCA_050331415.1). Lineage (GTDB taxonomy): Bacteria > Verrucomicrobiota > Verrucomicrobiia > Opitutales > Cerasicoccaceae > DAIQNO01. Next base: position 14,760 of record JBHJGW010000290.1, read on the forward strand.
CTGTTCTTCGATGAGTTTCCGGCAGTTGGGGGCGACTTCATTTTCGGCATCACCGGCTCGTCCACGATTGCCAAACCTGGGCGAAACTTCTTCGTGAACATGTCCGACCCGCCCTATGTGTCGACGGTGATCCCGGAACCCGCGGTGGTTGGCGGAGGATTCGGACTCGCAGCTCTGCTGATGGCGCGCCGCCGCAGGCTTTCGCACTAATCTCGGCGTTATCCGATGGCCCTCTCGAAACGTCGATTGCCACCGCGAGCACTGTCGAAGGGCCTTTGCCGATTAGGACTTGCGCTTCTGCTTGTGTTTGCCGTGGCGGATGATGTCGAAGATCGTCCAAAAGCCTGTTAGCGCACTGATGAGGTACCCGGCCGTGCCGAGAACTGCGGGCAGCTTGAAGAGCTCGCCCACGGTCGTGTCCTGATTGACGGTGGCGGCCATTATGATCGAGGAGCCGACGATCAGGGCGGCGGTA
>JBHJGW010000291.1:0-4179 GCA_050331415.1 Opitutales bacterium
GGACGCGATGGAGGCCGAGGGGACGGCACCGGCGGTCTTCAATGCTGCCAACGAAGTCGCAGTGGAGGCTCTCATGAAGGATCGCATCGCCTACCTCGACATCCCCCGGATTATCGAACAGACCCTGACGCAGCTCCCGGCACGGGCACCTGGCAACCTCGAGGATATCCTCGCGGCTGACGCCGAGGCCAGGCGGGTCGCAGAAAGCTTCCTCTCGTGAGGCACCCTCGGTCGGGCGAAGGGTTAAACGCGCAGGAGTGTCGCGCCCCAGGTCAGGCCGGCTCCGAACGCGACCAGCAGAACGTAGCCGCATCCGGAGAAGTAACCGCTGTCGCGTGCCTCCGCCAGGGCAAGGGGAATCGAGGCTGCTGAAGTGTTGCCATAGCGGCCAATGTTGATGAACACACGGTCTTCCGGGGTGCCCAAACGGCTGGCAAGCGCAGTGATGATCCGCGAATTGGCCTGGTGAGGCACAATACAGCTGAGGCTTGCCCCAGTAAGCCCGTGGCGTTCCAGCAGCCGTTCGGTCACTGAGGCCATTTCCCGAACGGCCATTTTGAAGACCTCGCGACCGTTCATCTTGATGTATTGCGAGCGTTGAGTCAGCGCCTCCACCGTGATCGGGCTGCGAACGCCGCCACCGGGGATGTGCAGCATCTCAGCGCCGCGGCCATCGGCGTGCATGATCGAGTCGATCACCTCAAGGTCGCGGCGGGTCTGACCATTGCTGCCCGGGGTACTGGTGTCGGATGGGCCGACGATGGTAGCAGCAGCTGCGTCTCCAAACAGGACGCACGTCGAACGATCCGTCCAGTCGATGATACTCGACATCTTTTCGGCGCCGATAAGCAGGATGCGGCGGTATTGCCCCACTGCGGTGAGAGCCGAAGCAGTTTCCAGAGCGTAGAGGAAACCGGTACACGCAGCCGCAAGGTCGAAGGCGGGAATGGGGCCGAGTCCCAATTTGCGCTGCGTAAAAACGGCGGTCGCCGGCGTCGGCTGATCCGGAGTCATCGTCGCCACGATCAGGCAATCGATGTCACCGGCTCCAATATGGGCATCCGCAAGGGCCTGCCGAGCGGCAATGACCGCCAGATCGGAGGTCGCCTGATCAGGGGCAGCCAGTCGCCGTTCCCGAATACCAGTCCGGGTGCGGATCCACTCGTCGGATGTGTCCAGACGCTTCGACAGATCGTCGTTGGTCACCACCTTATCGGGCACGCATGTGCCGAGTCCGAGCATCCGGACGGATCGGTTGGTGACGCCTTTTGAAAACATGCAAACCGATGAAGACACCGCAGGCGCCCGGAACTGGCAAGGGCAAATTGCCGGCGAACGAGGAATCGAGTCGCCTTCCAAGGTTTGCAATCTCGTGTTGCCTCACAAGTAAATGACACCTGGAGGTGCGGGGGTTCGTTGCCTCAGAATGGCTGACACTTTGGGTGGATTGATTTTCTACTTTGATTTATATCGAGCGCAGTTGCCCCATCGTTTAAGCGGTAGCAACCTGATTTTTTTTCGGTGTCGTCGGTAATGGCTGTGCGGGGCCGCCTTGCCAAAGATTTTTGAGGGCTTGTTCGAGCTGCTCGGCGAGGGCGATGGGGTCGAGGGCCTCACGGGAGGCGCGCAATCGAATCTCGCTCGCTGACGCGGTGGCTCTGGGCTTGGCGAAAAGCCTCGATGCCGAGCTCGCGAGCAGCGACCACCACGAGCTCGATTCCATCGAAGCTCGCGGGGATGTGCGCTTCCTTTGGATTGGGTAAGTTTTGCCTCTGGTTACCGCTTGGGCTACTTCACCCGAATCTTTTTCTAGCCTCCTTAACCCCGTCTTATAGCGCTCGCCATCCCCGCCTTCGGCGTCATGTGCGCTTGCGCCTCCGGGGCCGTCTCAGGTGATATTTCCCTAGCGATGGCCACGGAATTCAAAAATTACATCAACGGGGAGTGGGTGCCGTCTTCGGATGGGAAGACGTTCGAGCAGCGCAACCCGGCGAACATGGACGAGGTGACGGGCCTGTGGCCGAAGTCGCCGCGGGAAGATGCTGTGAAGGCGATCGAGGCGGCGCAGACGGCCTTTCCGGCGTGGCGGGCGCTGACCGTTTACCAGCGCGCGGAGTACCTGTTCAAGGCGCTTGAGGCGATGAAGCGGCGGGCCGACGAGATCGCAGCGGTTGTGACGCTGGAGAACGGGAAGAGCCTGGCCGAGTCGAAGACTGAAGTAATGGCCGCGGTTAAGGAGATGGAGTTTCAGATCAATGAGGGGCTGCGGCTTGGCGGCAAGATCATGCCCTCGGCGATGCCGGGCGTGATGGCCTACCAGGTGCGCGTGCCGCTGGGCGTGTGCAGTGTCATCAGCCCATGGAATTTCCCGTTCAACGTGCCGGGTCGCAAGTGCACGCCCGCGCTGATGGCGGGCAACACGGTGGTTTTCAAGCCCGCGAGCCTCACCCCGCAGGTTGGGCTGGAGTTCGTGAAACTCTTTGAAGAGGCGGGGCTGCCGGCGGGCGTCCTCAACTTCATCAACGGCGGCGGCGCGACCGTCGGCGAGGAGATGACGACCAACCCGCTGGTCAAGGCGATCTCGTTCACCGGCTCGACGGGTGTCGGCATCGGCATTCAGGAGAAGGCGGCGAAGATCCTCGCGCGCACGCAGCTCGAGCTCGGCGGCAAGAACCCGCTGGTGGTGCTCGAAGACGCCGACTTGGAGGCCGCGTCGCAGTCGGCGGTCACGGCGGCCTTCGCCTGCGCGGGCCAATGGTGCACCTCGACCAGCCGCGTGGTGGTGCACAAGGACGTTGCTAGCGAGCTGATCTCGAAGATCGTCGAAAAGGCCTCCACGCTGAAGGTAGGCCCGGGCACCGACCCGGACAACACGATGGGCCCGGTCTGCGGCTCGTCGCAGCTCAAGGGCATTTTGGAGTACATTGAGATCGGCAAGCAGGAGGGCGCGAAGCTGACCCTTGGCGGGCATCAGCTGACCGACGGCCAACTCGGGAAAGGCTGCTTTATCGCGCCGACGATCTTCACCGGCGTGACGCCGCAGATGCGCATCGCGCAGGAGGAGATTTTCGGGCCGGTGCTGAGCATCATCTCGGTCGATAGCTTCGAGGAGGCGATGGAAGTCGCCAACGGCGTCGAGTTCGGCCTGTCGTCATCGATTTACACGAAGGACCTCAACCGCGCGATGCGTTTCCTGAACGAAACGGACGTCGGCCTGACGCACGTCAACATCATCAGCGCCTTCAAGGAGCCGCAACTGAGCTTCGGCGGCGTCAAAAACAGCGGCTTTGGCATCCCCGAGGCCGGCGAAACCGGCATCGAGTTCTTCACCGAGCACAAGGTGGCCTACGTGAAGTATTGAGGCGAAAAGCCGGGCACTGCTGACGATAGCGACCGGCCTATTCAGAGGTACGGCCCGCGACAATTTGCAGCCACGCCGCTTCGAGAGACTCATCGACTCGCATGCGCGCGCGAAAGAATCGGTACTGTGGATCGACGAATCCGATTCGGGGGCCGCTAAGCACCATGGTCGGTGGTGGCGCGCCAGCGTTCAAAAACCTAACGTGGCGTCGTGGCAAGCTGCTGCGGTCTGGCTCTGGCCAAGACTCTCGGGGCAGTTGTATTTCGTCCGTCCAGGGGCCACCAAGATCGCGCGCACCCTGAACTTCGAGTGAGATCAATCTTCCGACAAGCGCCTCCCGAAAGAAGGGGTGAAGGAACCTCACGTTGTAGAAGTCGGCGTCGGCACCGAATCGAACTTGCCACCGACTGGCCGTGCTCCCGGGGCTTTGCATCATCAGCCATCCATGCAGGGCCCGGAGCGGGTCCTCGGGGTAGCGCGTGGCGATGTCATCCAGATCGTCCGCCATGAAATAGTGGAGCCATGACTCAGGGTCGAAGGCACTCCCTTCGGCGCGGGAACGTCCGAGTGTTGGCCTGCTGACGCCGTCGTAGGACTGCGTTCCCGCCAGCTCGGCATCGTTGGGGAAGTCTGCGTTGGATAAAGGCAATTCAGTCAGCGGAACCACGATCTGGTAGAGGTGCTCATCGAAATTATCAGCGGGGACGGGCGCCCAGCGAATGACGTATTCGTCGCCACAATGGCAAACAGACATCTGATCCAACGGCTCCCAACCGCCGTAAATGTTGAAAACAGGATCGCGGGTCGGGTCTTGGACA
>JBHJGW010000292.1:0-6478 GCA_050331415.1 Opitutales bacterium
ATCTTCGGGCGAGACCCCGGCGCAGCGCAGGGCAGTATAGGCTTCGACGGTGGTATTGATGTCGCCTCCGCGGGAGCCATAGTAGACAGCCCAGGCGCCGTCGTCGCGCCGCTCGCGCCAGATGGCCTCGATCACCCCGGCGTATTTCGGGTCGTCTTCCACGCCGAGCACATGCTGGCAGAGCACCCATTCGGCTTCCATGCAGGAGTTGCTCTGCAGGCGCCCTACCCAGAAGCCTACCTCGCGATGGTCCTGGCGCAGCCAGAGAACGCCGCGCTCCCGCATGCGCGCCCAGGCTCCGGCAGGCGGGGCGGGGTGATCTACCGGTGGAATGGCGGCGGCGCCGGGCGTGTCAGGCAGCGGCGTGACGGGCTCGAACATCGTCCGCAGCATGCGTGTGGCAACGCGGGTTTCAAGGTTTAATTCGTGGGGCACCCAACGGCCTGTCTGGTGTCAATGGTGGGCAGGGAGGTAATGTCGTAGCCAGATTCGTAAGGAATCTTTGGAGACGAGTTTCGCTTGAGCTGCGTCTGCTTTCAACTTCAAGGTACTGCATATGAGCTTTCACAATGTCCTTCAGTTGGCTGCCGGCCTGCTCGTCTTTAGCTTGGCGCAAGCTCAGAATGCCGACCCTGAGTCGGGAAGGATGAGCTTTGAGGACATTCAGCTCGAGGAGCCGTTACCGAGTGAGCTGGGGCTTTATTTCCCCCTGAGTGACCCGCCAGCGCCCCCCGCCGATATGCCGAGCGCCGCGGAACGCGAGGCCATGGCGGAACGGGGAGAGCCCTACTTCAACCCGCAACCCGTGACGCTCAACGTGCGCTTTATCGATAATCGCTTTGCCGTCATCTTTCTCAATCCAGAGGGGCTCGTCACCAAACCGCCGGAGATTTTCGAGATCACCGTCGATGCCGAACGCCTCAACAGCGACAGCGAGCGTTTCCAGTTCGCGCTTCGGCTTTCCCCCGACAGCGTTTACTATTTCCACCCGCGCATCATTCGGCCACCTCTCCGCTACGGAATCCGCCTGATTGTCGACCGCCCCGCTCCGGGCGCTGACCCAAATGCCGATGAGTCGGACGCGCGTACGACGATCTATGGCTACCAGGTGCTCAATCAGCTGGCCCAGCGCAACGAAATCGAAGCCGAGGACGGGGAAAATTAGCCGAAACAGAATCTCGGCGCATCGCTCTGTTGAGCTACCCGCCTGGTCTCCGGACTGCTCGCGCGAGCCGACAAATTTGCTGACTTTTTGCTTGCCACTCGCTTGCACTTGCCTCTTGAATTAAAGATTCTGCCCATCCTCACTGCCATGCGAGACGAATACCTGAAAAAAGCGAGCGAAATCATTTCCGACCCCAACATCCTCATCAATGTGGTGAGCCGCCGGAGCAAGCAACTCAAGCACGGCATGAAGCCGCTGATCGAATCGCTTGAAAAACTCGAGCCGGAAGACGTGGCCCTGCGCGAAATTATCGAGGGCAAAATAACATACGAGTTGTTCGAGCCAGAGCAAGAGCGCGAAGTCGAGTTAGTTTAGACTCGAGCCCGATCCTTGGTGTCACGAAAGCCGGTGCCCTTAGGTCCGGTTTTCGTTGTTTGGCGCTCCTCGAGACGGCGTCTAAACGCTGCTGTCTCTTGGCGGTGAGACCGACCATCGTCGCTACGCCAATCTTTGCGTGGTCGACTTTGAATGATATGCCATGGCGAAGAAATCTAAAGCCAAAGCGTCTAGCGGACCGCCTGAGATCAAGAACAACAAGGCGCGCCATGATTATCATTTGCTCGAACGCTTCGAAGCGGGAATCAAGCTGACGGGTACCGAGGTCAAAAGCATTCGCATGGGTAAGGCGCAAATCAGCGAGGCTTTCTGCCGCGTCGACAAAGCGGGGAACGTCTGGCTGCACAACGCATACATTCAGGAATACACCTTCGGAACCGATGCCAACCACAGCCCGACGCGTATTCGGCTGCTGCTCCTGCACAAAAAGGAGCAACGCAAAATCAAACAGGAGATCGAGGCGGGCGGCAAGGCGCTCATTCCGCTGCGGCTTTATTTCAAACAGGCCCTGATCAAGTGTGAGATCGCCATTGCTCAGGCCAAGAAACTCTACGACAAGCGTGAAGACGTGAAACGCAAAACCGAAATGCGTGAAGCCCAGCGTGACATGGCCCGGCGTTGACGCCTTGCCATTGCGAGTACGAGGAGCCAACCTAAGCGCCATGATTCTCGACCGTTTCGCCAATATCCGCGCTAGCCCCAAAGGCGAGTACGGCTGTCGAAAGGTCCCAACCGTATTTGCCGACGTTTGGAGAAAATCCGCTGAATGAACCGCGTCTACATCAAAACTTACGGCTGTCAGATGAACGAGCGCGACAGTGAGGCTGTGGCCGCCTTGCTGCGGGGTCGTGGGTATTCCGTTGTCGCCGAGGAAGGCGAGGCTGATGTCGTCTTGCTCAACACCTGCTCGGTGCGCGACAAAGCGGAGCAGAAAGCCATCGGCAAGGCTGGCCACCTCTTGGCGCGCAATGGTCGCGGCAAACCTCGTAAGCTAGCTGTCGGTATTATGGGCTGCATGGCGCAAAACAGGGGCATCGCGCTGCTCGATAGCCTGCCCGAGCTCGATCTGCTGATCGGTACCCAAAAATTTCACCGTGTCCCGGACCTCCTCGACAACCTGCGACAGACCCTGAACGGGCAGGGCCCCAAGCCTGCCACGCTCGTGGAACTCGACGCCGAAGACGGCTCCCAGAACACGATCAATGCCGAGGCCCATGGCGGCGAACGCCAAATCAGCGCCTTTGTCAGCATCATGCAGGGCTGCAACATGAATTGCGCGTTCTGCATTGTTCCGAAAACGCGCGGGCCGGAGCGCTACCGGCCGATGGACGACATTGTGGCCGAGGTGGAGTCCCTGGTGGCCAAAGGCACGCGCGAAGTCACCCTGCTAGGCCAAATCGTTAACCAATACGGAACCCGGGAGATCCCGTACCGCGACGGCAAAAGCCCGTTCGTTCAGCTGCTCGAGCGCGTGAATGCCGTGGAAGGCCTCGAGCGCATCCGCTTCACGAGCCCGCACCCCGTTGGCTTCCGCGAAGACCTCATCAAATGTTACGGGCGCCTCGAAAAGCTCTGCGAATCGATCCACTTTCCCATGCAGAGCGGTTCGAACACGATGCTCAAGGCCATGCGGCGGCCCTACACCATCGAGCGCTTCCAGCGGATTGTCCAAGCCATCCGCGAGCGCGTGCCCGAGCTCGGCATCTCGACCGACGTCATTGTCGGCTTCCCCGGCGAAGGCGAAGGCGAATTTCAGGCGACCGTCAACGCGTTCCAGGAGCTGCAACCCGACATGGCGTTCATCTTTAAATACAGCGTCAGGCCCGGCGCCCCGGCTGCGGACCTCGGTGACCCCATCCCCGAGGCCGTCAAGGAGCATCGTAACCAAACCCTGTTACGCGAGCTGGAAACCTTCTCGCTCGCCCGAAACCAGGCGCTTGTCGGCACGACTCAAGAGGTCCTCCTCGAAGGGCCCGCCCGCCGCGGCGAGGGGAAGTACCTCGGGCGCACCCGATCTTTCCGCAAGGTGATCCTGCCCGCCAGTGAGCGCCTCATCGGCCAACAGGTGCCCGTACGCATCACGGAAGCCACAGTGACCACACTCAGCGGCGAACTCGTCCTCGCCGAAGAAAAAAACACAGAAGCCGAAAATTATCTCTTGACCTAGCATGACCCTGTGTCATTTTTAAGGTTTTCTTTGATTGCAGGGTGGAGCAGCCCGGTAGCTCGTCAGGCTCATAACCTGAAGGTCGTTGGTTCAAATCCAACCCCTGCACCTTTTCTAAACCGCTGATCGTCAGCGGTTTTTAAATCGAAAGGGCAAATCATTTTCGGTTACGGAATAGGTCCAGAATGCACGAAAATACCCCTGAAATGCGGTTCTATTGCACGAACCATTGCACGAAGAAATGCGATTTGATGGCAGCGAAGTGCCAATAACGCGGTGATTCTCGCCAGCGGGGAGGATTATCGCGGGAAAAGCCTTATTCACAGAAGAGTGTCAAAAAGCCCATCTGCCCCGAACCTCACCCCCTCAAAGGCTCACCCCTTCCGCAGACCTTCCGCAAAACCTGACCCGCTCAAGGCCGTTTTGCGGTTCCTTCGGCCTAACCTTCGACTTTTAAGCGGCGGGGCTTTGATTCCCCCATGTGGTCAAATTTGCCGCAAAACTGGAACCGCAAACCGCAAAATCCCTTAGTGAGATATTTTTTGCGGGAGGGTGAGCCCAGCCACGGGAGAGGGAAACGAAGGTTTCCCCTCTCTCCCGTAGCGGCTCAGATGCTCCGAACCGCAAAAATGTTTTGCGGTTAATTTTTGCGGTTCATGTGTGAAGAAGTCTGGCTTGACGGCGTTTGATACATTTAGTCCCCTACGCGTATGGACCACTTTTTTAACGAATTGGGGCAGATTGACCGGTATCAGATTATCGCGCAACGCCCTGACGGGGAAACGCAGGTTATTCACTCAAAATATCCTTTTCAGGCGTTCGCTGTCGGGCAATCCTTCGGTTATGGGAAGTCCTCAGGGAGCCGAGAGGGTTTTAAGATCGAACACGTTCACCGGGAAATCACCGACACGCCAGACGGCTTAGTCGATTCGATCACGCTAGTTCTCGAACCGGCGAAATAATTAAGCCCCAAAAATGCCTTCCTCTGCCCCCATGGCGGGGAAGTAGGGTCCGCGCTCTTCCGGCTGCCGGATTAGCCCCTGAACCAAAGCGCCTTTAATCAGTTCTTCGGCCTTCCGCTCGGAAATCGGCTGGCCTTGCTTCTTCCCCGTGGGGTGTCGAACCTCGGCAACCATGGCGGAAACAAGCTGAGTCTTCCTGATCCCGTCTTCCGGGATGAACCAAGCAACCACTTCCGGCCCGCAACCCTTCGGAGCCCCCCGCGTTTCGGTCGAAGGCACCTCGCTTTCGTCCAGATGCTTAACCACGCATGAGGTAACCGGTTCGTCATCGTCATCAATGCCCAGCATCACGCTTTTGAGCTTGAACGGGAACCGGTCACCTTCGCCGGGGCAGTCCTTTTGCTTCCTGACCGTCGCCGTGCGAAGCTGATCCTTCCGGGTCAATTCAATGAGGGTATCAACCTTGCCCTCGATGTCCGAATGCCCGCGAGCGCCCCGGCTGGCGTCCTTCCCCGTATGGTGGACTACGGTAACCGCTGCCCGGCTCTGCTCCTTGACGGCTTGAGCGTTGGCAAGGACTTCGGAAATAGCCTCAAACGAGTTTTCATCCTTGCCCGGCATGGACTGGCTGAGGGTGTCCACAATCACCCATGCAATCGGCTCGGGGGCTTCGGCAAGCTCCGTCAGGAGCAAGCCGACGTCTTCCTTCTCCGAAAGGTTAAAGGCCACTTCACGGACCCATATCGGGCAGCCATTGGGAATCAGTCCCTCTTTCCGAAAGGCTAGGATGCGGTCTTGAAAGCCACGCTGACCCTCAAGGCAGAGATAGAGAACGGCCCCTTGTTTGACCTTCCGGTCCCGCCATTGACGCCCGCAGGCCACAGAGGCAGCCAGATCGAGCATGAAGAAGGACTTGCCCGCGCTTCGGGCGGCATAGACCATCGAAAGGGTTCCAAACAGGAACAAGCCTTTTACAAAGCTCCGAACCTTTGGGCAGAAGGAGACTTGATCGACGTGAACCCATGGGGCTTTTCTTCGCTGCTTCTCATCTTCGTTCCCCATCCAGATGATGCTTGAGAAGTCCGCATTCGATCCATTGCGGTATTCCTTCACAGAATCGAAGGCTTTTCGGCAATCCTCTTCGCCTTGATACTTGCCCCCCTTGGCGCTCCATCCGTTGAAAAGTTCAAAGGCTTCGTCGTGCTGGTTCGGGAATTGATGCTTCAGGGCTGCTGCAACCTTTACCCAATCGTTCCGGGAACGGTCGGGACTGACCCTGTGGAGCTTCTGGCGGGCTTTTTCGATGGTATCAATATCAAGGCACCCCGGCTTGAAATCGGCGTCAGCAAAGGAGTCTTGCGAGTTCGGTTCAGGCTCGAAACCCTCCATGTCTTCAAGCTTGAGCGGCCTTGCGTCTGCCTGCTTTAGAACCTTCGGCGTCTCTTCGTCATCCGCGAAGCGAAATGGCAGGATCATGGGCTGATTGATCCCGAATGCTTTGTCGTTGGCTGCGGAGAGGTCTTGAGCGGAAATCCCCAACCGGCCAAAGGCGAACAAGACGGCCCGCTTGTAGTCGCTTTGCGGAATGTCTTCAGCGTCCACGATCACCCGCACCCGTTGAGCGTCCGGGGTGCTGCTGCTTGTCTCCCAAAGCGCGAAGTTGAAGGGGAAGCCGTCCTGAAGCCGCTTCTTGGCCGTCATGGCTAAAGCGTGGCTGTCAATGTCCAGGCAAACAAGGTTCGCCCGGTGCGTGCATCGAGCCCGCTCCTTCCTCCCGCCGTGCGTGTG
>JBHJGW010000293.1:0-4980 GCA_050331415.1 Opitutales bacterium
GTTTATAAAAGAGCCCGTGACAATGTGGATGCCGCTGGCTGTCCTGCCGGTCTTCTTTTTCCTCGTGATCGGGGGGTCGAGCAACGCGATCAACCTGACCGACGGCGTCGATGGCCTCGCGATCGGCTGCACGGTGACCTCCGCGCTGGCCTTCGGAGTCATGGCCTACGCCGCGGGCAATGCGATTGTGGCGGATTACTTGCTGATCGGACACATTCCGGGAGCGGGGGAGTTGGGCGTGCTTTGCTCCGCGCTGGTCGGCGGGAGTCTGGCGTTCCTGTGGTTCAACGCAAACCCGGCCACGGTGTTCATGGGAGACACGGGTTCGCTGGCCCTCGGTGGCTTGATCGGGGCGATTGCCTTCATGGTGCAGCAGCCCTTCACGCTCGTGATTGTCGGGGGCATCTTCGTGGCCGAGGCGGTTTCGGTCTTGCTTCAGGTCGGCTCGTTCAAGCTGACGGGCAATCGGATCTTCCGCATGGCGCCTATCCACCACCACTTCGAAATGGGCGGTATGGCCGAGCCCAAGATCGTGATCCGCTTTTGGATCATGTCGCTGCTTTTCGCTATGGCCGGGCTGCTGACGTTAAAACTTCGGTAATGAAAACACCTCTACAGCTGGTCCCCCGCGCGAGCGCCGCGCTCGGGGGGCGCCCTCTCGCGGTGCTGGGTGCCGGCGTGAGCGGCAGGGCGGCGGCTGCCCTGGCCCGGCGGCTCGGTGTCGCCGCCTGCCTTTACGACGAGCGGGATGGCGAGCCGTTCTCCCAAGACGCCGCAGAGAGCCATTCGCTTGTCGTCACAAGCCCTGGCTTCGCCCCACGGCACCCCTGGCTCGAGCTTGCGCGTTCGGCCGGGCTCCAAGTCTGGACGGAATTCGACTGGGCTGCGGCCCATTGTGATGCGCGCTTTGTTGCCGTTACCGGAACGAACGGCAAATCGAGCCTCAGCCGCCTGCTAACACGCGCACTGACCAAGGCGGGACGGACCGCCGTGGAGGCCGGCAATTCAGGGCGCCCCCTCTCCGCGTACCTCGCGGAGGAAACAGCGCCTGCACCAGAGTTCGTTGTTGCCGAGATCAGTTCGTTCCAGGCGGAACTGCTCGAGGTGTTGCGCCCGGATGCCCTGCTTTGGACGACCTTTGCACCCGACCACCTTGACCGCCACGGCAATCTTTCGGCCTACTTCGCAGCGAAATACCGGCTCGTCGAGGCCCTTGCCCCGGGCGGGAAAGCGTGGGCCGGCCCGTCCGTGCCCGCCGCTGCAGCCGCCCTTGGGTACCCTCCGAACGAGCGTCTTTTGCGGGTCGCCCCGACCGGGCCCGCACCGGAGCCATTTGGCCTTGGTGCCCCGGCGATTGGCTGGTTCCTGGCGCGGGCTTTCTGGCAGGCAGAGGGCTTATCCGAAAGTGCCCTCGAACAAGCGGCCCGGGCTTTCCAGCCGTTGCCCCATCGTTTCCAGTGGATCCGCGACGTAGCCGGAGTCAGCTATTTCAACGATTCCAAAGCGACGAATTTTGAGGCCGCGATTGCCGCCGTCCGCAGTACCCCCGGGCCCCTGTACTGGATCGCCGGAGGCAAGAGCAAAGGCGAGGATTCCGAGTCGCTGATCGAGGCAGCTGCGCCTCACGTCACGACGGCATTTCTAATCGGCGAGACGGCGCCGGCGCTCGCCGCGGCGTGTCATCGGCAGCGGGTTTCCGCGGTCGTCTGCGATCGCCTGGAAACCGCTGTCGAACGGGCCACGGCGGCCGCACGCCTCACCGCGCCGGCGAGCGTCCTGCTCAGCCCCGGAATGGCGAGCCAGGATCAGTTTCGCGACTTTGTCCAGCGGGGGGAAGTCTTCACCCGAGCGGTTTTCCGTTTGCCGGAAACCGAGCCCGACGCCATCCTCTCGTCTCCGTCGTACACCCGATAACCTCCAACCTTTTTGCTATGAATCTCGTGCCCGTTTTCGCCGTCGTTATCGCTATCCATGTGGGAGTAATCGGCCTGCTGATGGTGACTCCGGGCTGTCAGTCGTCGCCTCCGGCAGCTGAAGACACCGCTCCGGCAAGCCAGACGGGAGCGCCCGAAGCGCACCGACAAGCGGTCGCCGCTGCGCCCGAGTCGACCGCCAGCTCGAGCCGTTCGTCTGTCGCCTCAGCGGGCTCGGAGCCGGCGAGTCGGCAGCCGCCGCAACCGCCCATGCGCCCGACAGCTACCTGGAACATCGATCCTGACCCGGTACCCTTACCCGGAACGCCAGCGGAGGATGAAAGGTCTGGCACTGGCCTGAATGCTCCGGGGATGGAAGGCACGGGTGAACCACTGATGCCAAGCCGCCAGAGTTCCGCCGCCACCAGCGAGCCGCCGCCGCTGCAGCCGGTCCGTGAAGCAGGGCCGTCGCGTTCCACCGGCTCGACTTCGACGTACACGGTCCGCTCCGGCGACAGCTTGTCACGGATCGCGAGGCAGCAAGGTGTCAGCGTTGACGCCCTGATGGTGGCTAACAACCTGACGCCTTCAAGCACCATTTACCCGGGCGACGAGCTGACGATTCCGGGGCCGGGGGCAAGCTCGGCAAGCCCGTCCTCCACGAGTACAGCGCCAACGACTACGGCCGCCGATGGTACCTACACCGTACAGCCCGGGGATACGCTCTCACGAATCGCCTCGCGACAGGGCACCACCATTTCAGCGCTCCGGCGGGCCAACAATCTCAGCGGCGATCTGATCCGTGTCGGCCAGGTGCTGACGATTCCGGGCGGGGGTACGGCCGCGCCGCCCTCGAACTCCAATCCCGCGCCTAGCACTGGTGACGGCGGCACCTATGAGGTGAAGCCCGGTGACACCCTCGGCGTCTTGAGCCAGCGCTTCGGGGTGTCCGTGGCGGAGCTGCAGCGCGCGAACAACCTGAGCGATCCGCGGCAGTTGCGCGCCGGTCAGCAGCTGACGATTCCGCGCCCTGCCGACGCTTCGCAAAACCGTCAGCCGGCGCGTACCGCTCCGGCGGCGAGTGCGCCTTCAAATTCGAATGTTCCGTTGCCGGACGATCCGCCCTCGCGGCAATCCGCCGAACCCACCGCGCCGGATTCTCCCGAGGACACGGAGGCGACCGACGACTCTGGCTTTGATGAACTCGACCTGGAAAATGCGCCCGTCAACCGCGTCCAACGCGGGGGCTAACCTGTTGCCAATGGAAGCAACCTTGCCGCACAACCGTCGAGACCGCATGGGCATACCTGCGGCTGGCTGGGTGGTGCTGTTTGTCGGGGGCTGCCTGACCCTCATGGGTTTGGTGGCGCTCTCCTCTGCCGGGCGCTCATTCGCTGACGACCCGGCGTTTATCCTCAAGCGGCAGACGCTCTGGGTGATCTTGGGCGTTTTAGTGTTCCTCGTCGCTTACCGGATCGACTTGCAGTTTGTCCGCCGATGTACGTGGCCCATCGCCGGTTTAGCCGCCGCATTGCTCGCGCTGGTACTGGTGCCGTCGGTCGGGGTAGAGGTCAACGGAGCGCGGCGCTGGCTGGACCTTGGCTTGATGCGCATGCAGCCATCAGACTTTGCCAAGCCTGCATTCGTGCTGCTGCTCGCGCACTACCTCGCGAGCAATCAGCGCCAGATCCGCACCTTCGGGCGGGGTTTTGTCCTTCCCTGTGCCCTGATCGGCGTTTTCTGCGGCCTGATCATCCTCGGGCCGGACTTCGGCACCGCGGCCCTGTTCGGTGCGATTGGGGGTTGCTTGCTGTTCGTCGCCGGCGTGCCCTTTCTTTACTTCGTGCCAACTGCGATCGCCGGTCTCACAGCCTTCAGCTTCCTCGTTTACCACGACCCGGTGCGCCTTGAGCGCGTCACCGCGTTCCTGGATGTCGAGGCCAACCGCGGGGACGCTTCCTACCAGCTCTGGCAGGGTCTGCTGGCCTTTGGCGTGGGTGGCACGGAAGGCGTCGGCCTGGGCAATGGGCGCCAGCAGCTCTCGTTTCTTCCCGAGGCGCACACGGACTTCATTTTCCCCATTATCGGTGAAGAGATGGGCTTGCTGGCGACCTCGGGGATCGTAATCGCCTTTGGCCTGCTTTTCGGCGCGGCGATCTGGAACTTGCGCCGTGCGCCAAATCTCTTCCAATTCTCGCTGGTGCTCGGCTGCACCCTCTTTGTTGTGCTGCAGGCCCTGATTAACCTGGGCGTTGTGACGGGGCTGCTGCCGACAAAGGGCATGTCGCTACCGTTCATCAGTTACGGCGGCAGCAACTTGCTGGTCATGTTCGGCTTTCTCGGTCTGATGCTGAACGCCTTCCGCACATGGGAAGCCCCGCCTGTGCGCAAGCCGTTGGAATTATGAGTCGTTTCACCATCTGTTGCGGTGGCACCGGTGGCCACCTTGCGCCCGGTATAGCGGTGGCGCAGCGGCTGGTCGCGGCAGGACACGAGCCGACACTGGTCGTCAGCCGGAAGCAGGTCGACGCACGGCTGACGGAACGCTACCCCGAGCTGAAGACAATCTCGGCCCCCGGCGAGGGCTGGACGGGGCGCCCGGTGCAGCTTCCCGGATTTGCTTTCGGGCAGGCGCGCTTGTTGGCCTTTGCCCTGCGGCATCTCCGCCAAAGTGGCTCCGAGGGTGTGCTGGCCTTTGGCGGTTTCCTCACTGGCGGCTTTGCGCTGGCTGCGCGGGTACTGGGCCTGCCGCTGGTCGTGCACGAGGCAAACCAGATTCCCGGTCGCTCGATTCGCCGAGCGGCGCGTTGGGCAGACACCATCTGGCTGCCGCCAGGCGCATCCGACTCCGGTATCGTTTCGGAGCGGGTTCGCCGTTGCGGCATGCCGCTTCGCGAAGAGTTTCAGCCGATGGCTACGGAGGAGGCGCGCCGCCGCCTGAGTCTGCCCGAACAAGGGCCCTTGTTACTCGTTGCGGGCGGCAGCCAAGGCGCGCGAGCGCTTAACGAGTGGGCGGACGCCCAGCGTCAGGTCCTGGCCGATGCCGGGGTGCATTGCCTCTGCCTTG
>JBHJGW010000294.1:0-13660 GCA_050331415.1 Opitutales bacterium
GCTCACAGGGCCTTCTTCGCGATTTGGCGGCGGCATCACCGCTGTCCTTTCGCGCCTTCATGGAGGCAGCGCTTTATCACCCGGCATACGGGTTTTATTCCCAAGCGGGCGCAGTGGTCGGCCGAGGGGGGCACTTCACCACGGTCCCGCAGTCGCACCCCCTTCTGGCTCAGGGCCTTGCGGAATACTTTTGCCGCGTTACCGCAAATCCCCGCAATCCGCCATCAGCGGATCAGGGTGAGTTATCCGCACGTTATTCACAATCGGGGTGGACGCTCATGGAGGCCGGCGGGGGAGCGGGCGCCCTCATGCTCGCCTGCTTGTTTGCGCTGAAAGAGAAGGCGAGCGCTTCGTCGGCCTTACCGGAAATCGCGCTCGCCGAACGGGCGCCGGCACGCCTCGCCGAGCAGGTTGCGGCGCTGGCGAAAGCGGGCCTGGCGGCAGGCAAGACCGGAGATACTCCAGTGGAGATTTTAAAGGCGCGGCAGGGGCCATTGTTTCTATTCAGCAACGAGCTGATCGACGCGTTTCCCGCTGTACAGCTTTGCTGGTGGCAAGGGCAATGGCGGGAAGTCTGGCTCGAGTTCGGCCCTGAGGGGTTTAGGCGGGAGCGTTTTGAACCCAGGCCTGACGGTCTCGATTGTGCAGCGCCGTCACGTCCGCGGGAAGGTCAACGGATGTTTGTCCACCCCGATTACCATCAGTGGTTGCACGCCAATTTGAGCGAACTCCAGGCGGGGGTCATCGTCACGATCGACTACGGCCGACACTTCCCGTCGAGCGAGTGCCGGGGCTATTATCGCAATCACCGCAGCAAAGGGTTTCAGGTGTACGAACGGCCCGGGCAACAAGACCTCACCTGTGATGTCAACTTCGCCGACGTTCGCCGTTGGGGTGAGCAACTCGGCTGGCAAACCGATTTCGACGATCTGCTTTGCGCCTTTCTTGCCGATACGGTTGCCCCTTCGCCGAACGAGGCTGAAGATCCGGTTGCGCAGCGCTTGCGTAACCCCTTCGATGCCGGAGGCGCCTTTCGGGTGCTGGTTCAGAGCATCGGCCTCGAATTAGGCTAAACGGCTGCGCGTGTCGCAATGGTGAATCCACGTCGCCTCACCATTGCATTTTGTCGCAAAGGCATTTTTACTTTTCGAATATGCAGCTGACCTACTTCGGACATTCCGCTTTCCAGATCGAAACAGGCGAACATACCCTGCTGATTGACCCGTTCCTTTCCGGGAACCCCCACACCGATGTCGATCCGGCGTCACTCAAGCCCGATTACATCCTGCTCACACATGGTCATGGTGATCATTACGGCGACACCGAACAGCTGGCGAAGGCTTCCGGAGCGACCGTCATCTGCAACTACGAATTGGGCATGTACTGCATGGCCAAAGGCATCGAGAAGGTTCACCAGATGCACATCGGTGGCGGCTATCAATTTCCGTTTGGGTACGCGAAAATGATGCCCGCGCTCCACGGTTCGGCCCTCCCGGACGATAACGGCATGCCCATCTATCTTGGAATGCCGGGCGGTTTCCTGCTCGAGATTGGCGACCATACCCTGTACCACCTCGGCGACACCGGCCTTTTTGGTGACCTGCGCCTGATCGCCTCGATTCACCACGTCGATGTGGCGATGGTGCCTATTGGCGGCAACTTTACCATGGGCCCGGAGTGCGGCTTGAAGGCCGTTGAAATGCTGCAACCCAAAATGGTGATTCCGATCCACTATAATACGATGCCGGTCATCGAGCTCAGCGAAAAGCAACTCGACACCTTTGAGACTTCCGTGAGCGAGCTCGGTGTGCGCCCCTGCATGCTTGCCGCCGGAGGAACGTTAGAACTCTAGACGAGGACACTAACGGCCGAGAGCTCAGGCGTATTGGAAGACGAAGTTTCCGTCGCCTTGTGTCCGCCTTTTTTCAATAAGCACACTCGTACCTGGCAAAAGGTTTCCTTTCGCTTGGCTCAATGCGAACTCTGAGCGAACACTACCGCGCGGCCCTCGTTACGGGCGCTTCGTCCGGCCTTGGTGCGGCGTTTACCGACATGCTGCTGGCCGAAGGGCTGGAGGTCTACGGTACGAGTCGATCACCGGAAAAGATGCCGGAGCGGCCTGGCTTACACCGCCTGCCGCTCGACCTTGCCGACGGCGACTCGATGGGCGCCTTTCTCGAAAGCATGCAGGAGGAGTGGCCGAAAATCGATGTGCTGGTCAACAATGCCGGCAATGGAATTTTTAATCGCTTCGAGGAGTTCGAGCCCGAGCAAATCGGTGAGCAGCTGCGCGTCCTCCTGCACGGGCCGATGGCGCTCTGCCATGCCGCGCTGCCGCACTTTCTTTTGCGCGGCAATGGCATGATCGTCAACGTAGCTTCCCTAGCACGAGCGTTCCCGCTGCCGTATTTCAGTCTCTACAACGCGGCGAAGGCGGGACTGAGCAATTTTAGCCGCAGCCTTCAAACTGAGCTTTCCGGAACCGGCGTGGGAGTTATCGACTTCCAGCCGGGAGACTACCGCACGCGCTTTAACGCCGAGGCTGCGCGGCCCGATGAGCTCGACCTCGATCCACGCCTCAAACAAGCCTGGGAGAGCCTGGATGCCCACCTGCGCGCCGCCCCCGAGCCGGAAAAAGCTGCTCGTGGGCTCCGCCGTGCGCTTGCCAGGGGCCGAAGCGATACCGTCGCTACCGGCGCTTTTTTCCAGGCCGTGATCGCACCGCTGCTCTACCGCATCGCGCCCTGGAGGGCAGTCGAGTGGGGCTTGCGGAAATATTACGGAATTTGAACCGTTCGGCTTGAGGTTGCGTCGTGCTCGTCGTTAAGGCGCTAGTCGTCATCGGAACGGTTCTTCGCAGCGTCGATTTTGGATGAACGGTACCTCAGGCAGCGACTGTGGGGCGGGCGCCTCGGCTTATTTTGTGCCCGCAGGGTTGACGTTGCGCCGCCTCGTCCCTCACTTGACGCGTAGCTACTCGGTTTTCCCGGGTGGCAACCGCTTTATTCCACCTCAACCACGATAACTATGGCTTACGAACTTCCCGAACTGCCCTACGCCTACGATGCGCTCGAGCCCCACATCGACGCGCAAACAATGGAAACCCACCACAGCAAGCACCACAACACGTATGTGACCAAGCTCAATTCGGCGCTCGAAGGCAGCGGCCTCGAGGTGCCGAAGGATCCCGGTGTGCTCTGCGAAAAGCTGCTGGAGATTCCGGAAAACATCCGCACCGCTGTGCGCAACAACGGTGGCGGCCATGCCAACCATACCTTCTTCTGGAAGATCCTCGGGCCAAACCCAGGCACGCCGAGCGCCGAGCTGTCAGAGGCCATCAATGAGGCTTTCGGCAGTCTCGACGAGATGAAGGAAAAGTTCAACGCGGCAGCAGCTGGCCAGTTTGGCTCCGGTTGGGGTTGGGTCGTCGTCAACAATAGCACCCGTAAACTTGAAATCTGCACCACCGCCAACCAGGACAATCCCTGGATGCCGACGGAGGTCTCCGGGGCGGACGGCCAGCCCATCATCGGCGTCGATGTTTGGGAGCACGCCTACTACCTGAAGTACCAGAACAAGCGCCCGGACTATCTCAAGGCCGTCTGGAATGTCATCAATTGGGACACCGTCAGCGCTTTCTACCGCAAGGGTATCGGCGAATGCTGCGGCGGGGGTTGCGGCTGCCACGATTAAGGGCACCGTCTAACCTTTGGGCTTTCTATTTCAGGGCCGCCGGTGTTACCGGCGGCTTTTTTACGGGTTGGGCGGATACGGCGATTGGACGGCTCGACCGCTCTTCAAAAGGTCTGCCAGCCCTGCAGGTTTTCGCCCTGGTAGAGCCAATAACGGCGCACGCGGGAAGGGCCGATGACAATTTCAATTTCGCCAAGCGGCTTGAGCACGTCAAAGTTTGCACGAAATCCCTCGGTGGCTTGAGGGCTGTCCTCAAACTTGGTGTCACTAAAAACCAGGGCGTCTTTGCCGAAGTGTATTTTCGGTCCCGGCCACAGTTCGTGTTGGGTGTGGATGCCTTGGTCGCTCCAGCGATAGACCCGTGGGTGGCCCGGCAGATAAAAGGTCAGTGCGTCCACCGGATGTCGCGATGTGTAAGCAAGGATCGGTCTTTTGCCGGACATCATTGCTAACCCCGACATCCCTGCTTGGTCCGCCCCGTGGACTTCGGCGGTCAAGTACGGGAATGTCTCGTTGGCCAGCTCGTGCCAGCCGCGCATACGGTGGTAGGCGTCGAAGCGACCCCCTGCCAGTCCGAGAGCAGGCAGGACGGGCGGCAGGGCCATCATCAGAGCGACCATGGCGAAGCCGGTTACCAGGGCGGGTTTGAGCCACCTACGCAGGTGACTCTGGCTCCAGCGGGTGATTTCACCTGCGAAGCAGCCGCCTAGCAGCACGAAGCAGGGCAGGTAAAAAACGAGGGGCCAGTTGGGGTGAACCCGCTGTCGCAAGGCCAGCAGCACGAAGATCAGCAGCGGCATTGGCCCCCATACGAACAGAAATCGCTCACGGTCGCCAAGATGCCGGAAGCGGCGCAGCCCGCCAGCGATCACGGCTGCCAACACCGTGGCCGTCACCGGGTTCAGGAGCCCCCACTGCGAAGCGAGAAACTCCGGCAAAGTGTTGAGGACCTCGGCGGGCGTCCACGGCTTCGCGTCAAAGTGCTCCCCGGTGTGGGTGAATGTAACAAAGCTATTGGCAACGTTCCAGGCAACAACCGGCACCGCTGCGACCAGCACTGCGGTCAGCAATACCGGCCACCGCCGCCAAAAACCCTCGGGCTGTTTTCGCAGGGCGAGAAGCGACAAGATTGGCAGCACCGCCAAAAACACGCCCATTTGCTTCGAGAGCGTCGCGATGACTGTCCCGACCCCGGCAAGTGACCACCAGAACGCCGGTCCTGCACAGCAAGAAAGGAGGGATTCTGAACCTTCGGCGTCGGAACCGTTTTCCGTTTTGTCGACCCGGCTTCGGGAAAGGAAAAACGCCCGCGTCATTGCCCAAAAGGCCAGGGCCCACCCAAAAGCCAGCGGGCTGTCAATGGTCATGACGAAATTCATGGCCACATTGGCGGGCGTCGCCAGAATCAGCAGCAGGGTGATCCACGCGGCGCGGCGCCCGTAGAGATCGCGCGCGGCGAAAAACAGCAGCGCCAACGTGCCGGTCCCCAGCAATACCGCGGGAAAGCGCACTGCCCAGGTGTGTGCGCCAAAAAGCCCGGTGCTTGCGGCGTTGATCCACGCGATCAGCGGCGGCTTTGAAAAATAGCCGACGTCAAGGTGCCGAGACCAATTCCAGTAATAAGCCTCGTCCGGCGACAAATCGAGGCCGGAAAGGACCAAATAGAGCACGCGGACGGAAAACACCGCCGCAAGGACAAGGGCTAGGCGCATATCCTGCCCAGTGTACAGCGTGCTCTGATAAGGAGGTCAACGCCGATGCAGAATCCGCGAGGGGTTCCCCCGTTTGAGGAGCCTATCCGCAATCGTGTCTCGAGAGGACAACCAAGTAGCAGCGAAGACCGGCCCTTACTCGCTCTTGCCGGTGCCTTTCTTGAGGCGCATGGCATATGTTCCGGGTCCGGTTATGGCCAAAGCCGCAAAGATAATCGCCATTTCCAGCGGCCAACCCGCTTTGTAAGCGAAATCCATGACGCCTGAAATGGTTCCCAGCTTGGTAGTAAAGGCGACGATCATCACGCCGCACATGGCGGCAGGGACCCAAGGGAAAAACAGCCCGAGGGCGAGCAGCAGGCCACCCAGAGTTTCCGTAAGGGCTGCCAGCAGGCCTGCCGCGACGGAAATAGCTCCCTCTGACAGAAACGGCAGGCCTGATTGACCCACTGCCTCCCACTGCTCCGGCCCACCGGCGAGCTTGGGAACGCCGTGGAGCACAAACATCACGCCGAGGCCAACGCGCGCGAGCAACAATCCAAGATTTACGTTGTTCATGACCTTGGGATGAATTCCGAAAACAGCGCGTTGCAAGCTCGAAGCTTGAATCGTCCTGTTAGTCAGACCTTTGATTCCACCAGGTTCTGACAGGTCGCGTCGCGCTCGAGGGCCGTCAGATTGTCGAGCGTTGTCGCGGCAATGGACTGGAGGGCGTTTTCGGTAAAGAATGCCTGATGGCCCGTGATGAAGACATTCGGCAAGGTCTTGAGTCGCAGGAAAAGGTCGTCCTGAAGGATTTCGGATGACTTGTCTTCGAAGAACAGGTCAGATTCCTCCTCGTAGACGTCGATCAGGAGATGCCCAAGTTGGCCCGTTTTCAGCGCCTGGTAGGCCGCTTCACTGTCGACGAGTCCACCGCGACTGGTGTTGACCAGCGTTGCGCCGCGCTTCATCTGCCGTAGGCTGTCCGGATTGATGAGGTGCTTCGTTTGTGGCGTGAGCGGGGCATGCAGAGTAACGATGTCGCTCTGCGCAAGCAGCTCCGGCAGCTCCACGTAGCGCCCGCCGAGTTGTTTTATGTCGTCGACTTCGCGAACATCGTAGGCGAGTAAGGCGCAATCGAAGGCCGCCAACAATTTCGCAACCACACAACCGATGCGCCCCGTGCCGACGATCCCAACGGTGCTGCCGTGGACCTCCTTGCCCACCATCCCCTCGAGGGAGAAATTCTGCTCACGCACGCGATTGTGAGCGCGGTGGGTCTTGCGGAACATTGTCAGCAAAAGTGCCAGGACGTGTTCGGCGACCGCTTCCGGCGAATAGGCCGGAACCCGAGCCACCCGAATGCCAAGCGCTTTCGCCGCGTGCAGGTCGACGTTATTGAAGCCGCTACAGCGCAACGCGACAAAACGCACGCCTCCCTCGTGCAACTTCTGCAGGACTGACTCGTTCAAGGCGTCGTTGACAAAGGCGCAGACGGCGTCGAATCCATTCGCGACCGGCGCTGTGGTTTCGTCAAGTCGGGCCTCAACGTACGTAATTTCGTGCCGGTGGTCTCGGTTTGCAGCGTCGAAGAACCGGCGATCGTACTTTTTGGCGTTGAAGAATGCAACATTCATCCGGTGACGGTATCGCCAGTATGACGTTCACGCAAGGGGAACGGCGTCAGCCACTCGTGTGATTGGCCTTGCCGACAACCGCCGTAAAGGCGTCGAGGTCAAGTCGGCCATCACCACAGCCTCCGGCACCATCGCGGCGCACATAGGCCCGGGGGGCTTTTGGGTCGCTATAGCCTTTCCACGAATAGGGGTCTTCACCCGCAATTAGCACGATATCGCGGAAGTCCTGGCGCGCCATCGATTTTCCGTCCTGGTAGTTCCACGGCAAGTAACTTTCGGCGCTCATGTAGTGATTGACCAGGGCACGCCGAAACCCGCCTTTAGCAACGTTGTGCAGCGAGCGGTGCAGGAGGTAACCGTTGAAAAAGACAATCGCTCCCGCCGGTACCTCGACCGGTATGGCATCCTCGTCGTCATAGGGGAAATCGTACGATGCCTCGGAGCAATCGAAGCGCTCGTCATTGTGGGAATACTGAGGCCACAAAGCAAAGCGTCCGCCAACGCCCCGGTGCACCCGACAGATGAGCGCAGTCCGGGAAACGCTGCCACGTTCGACTCCGGGTTGTAAGCTCCTCTACGGCCAAATGCATCGTAAAATTTAAATATTTAGATTCTTGGTTGCATTGGTGAAAGGTTGCGCCAATCGTTTCGACCGTAACAGCTACAGAAATCTCCCATGAATCAGCTTCCCGCACAATGGCATTCGGGGCAGGGCTACTGGTCGGATGTCCCTGCCGAGCAATGGAACGACTACAAATGGCAGCTCAAGAATCGCATTTCGCGGCCTGAGCAGCTCGAGGAATACCTCGACCTCTCCGCCGACGAGAAAGCCGGTTGCGCTTTCGCGGGCAACAAGCTGGCGCTGTCGATTACCCCTTACTTTTTCAACCTCATCGAGAAGGACGACCCCGACGGCCCGATCCGCCGGCAGTTAATCCCCCGCGGTGGCGAAATGCACACCGCGCCCGAGGAGCTGCTCGACCCCGTGGGCGAAGAGGGCACGATGCCGGTCAAGGGGCTTGTTCACCGCTACCCCGACCGCGTGCTGCTGCTGGTTACTGACCGCTGCGCCGCCTACTGCCGCTACTGCACCCGCAGCCGGATGGTCAGCAACGCGCAGGACTACAATTTCCATCCAAATATCGAGGCCGCGCTGCAGTACATCGAGACCCACAACGAGGTCCGGGATGTCCTCTTGAGTGGCGGTGACCCGCTGCTGCTTTCGGACAAAAAACTCGACCAACTGCTCGGCAGGCTGCGGGCAATTCCACACCTTGAATTCATCCGCATCGGCTCGCGCATTCCGATTTTCTTGCCGCAGCGCATCACGCCCGACCTGTGCGAAATTCTCAAAAAGCACGGTCCGATCTGGATGTCGATCCACGTCAATCACCCCCATGAGGTTACCCATGACCTCGCCAAGGCGACAGAATGCTTGAGCTTCGCCGGTGTGCCGCTTGGCAATCAGTCGGTGCTGCTCAAAGGCGTCAACGATGACGTTGCGACAATGCGCGAGCTTGTCCACCGTCTCCTGCGAATCCGCGTGCGGCCGTACTATCTCTACCAGTGCGACCTCATCACCGGCAGTCGCCACCTTCGCACGGACGTCAAAACCGGCATCGACATCATCCGCGGCCTCCGCGGCCACACGACCGGCTACGCGATCCCGCAATACGTCATCGACGCCCCCGGCGGCGGCGGCAAAGTCCCGATTAACCCCGACTACGTCGAGCGCGCCACCGATGACGAAATTATCATGCGCAACTTCGAAGGCCGCGTATTCAGGTACCCTCTGGTGAACGGCGCCTTCGCCAAGGGAGCAAAGATGCCGCCGATCGAGGAGACCGTGCTGGCATAGAAGAGGTTTCGGCTGTACCGGAGGAACATATCAAGCGATAGCTTCACGACGAGCTTGCTCGGAAGCCGGGCGAGCTGGTCCTGGGGGATTCACTGCTCGATCAGTTTCTTTGTTGCCAAGTGCATTGACGTCACCCGCTTCTTCCGCGGCCATAAAAACTAGTTTTGCAATATCTGATTGTACTATTTCCGGTCCGGCTGATATGAAAAGGCACGCAGGCCAGGCGGGTTAAGGGTTGCGAATTTCGAAATTGGCGGGCGCAATTAGCGGCTATGGTGATGCGTGCCTATAATCCTTATGGTCTTGCGCGTGGCGCGGTGCGGAAATGGTTTTTCATCGACAACCGTTTCGAGGTGTTCGGTGAAGGGCATATTCCCCGACAGGGGCCCTTTCTTCTGGCGAGTAACCACGCGAGCTTCATCGACCCACCAGTCGTTTCGGCGGCGGTCCCAACCTACCGGCAGATTTATTTTTTCGCCCGGAAGTCGCTTTTCAAAGGCTGGTTCGGCAAGCTAATCGCCTCACTGCACGCTATCCCGATTGATCGCGATGCTGACAGTGACCTCGCCGCGTTCCGGCGGGTGTTCGATCTGCTCAATCAAGGGCATCCGCTGCTGGTTTTCCCTGAGGGCACCCGGAGCCCTGATGGCCAAATCGGTCGCGCGGAGAAGGGCGTCGGGCTGATCGCCTGCCGGGCTCAGGTGCCGATTGTTCCGGCGCGGGTTTTCGGGAGCTACGAGTACTGGGGGCGCCAGCAAAAACTGCCGAAGCTTGGCGGCCAGCTAGCGGTCACCTTCGGAGCGCCGTTCGAGGTTTCCACCGTCGATCCGGGAAAGAAGTCGAGTGAGCGTTACGCCGTGGTCGCCCAGAAAACCCTCGACACGATAGCCTCGCTGCCACCACCTCCCGGTTGGACCGGCTGAGAGCATGGTATGAACCGAATTGGTGGCAGTACCCCCCTATGGTCGAAAGAACTGGGCAGCTGGAAGGTCCATGATCCTATCCAACTGCCCAGCGAGCAGGGTAGTGTAGCAGTGTTATCAGTTGCGGCGCCCCCTCCGAAGCACCGCAAATATTGCGCCCAAGGCCAGCAGGCTCATATTCGGCTCGGGGATGAGTACGTCGGTACCCTCCGGCAAGCCGATGAACTTGAACTGGAATGAGGGGCGGGAGCCTTGAAAGCCTCCCGCAAACAGGGCCGAGCCGTTGATCGTTGTGGTCATCGAAGGGTCGATGTTTTCGATCAGAAAGTAGCGTTCTTCGAAAGACGGGACATCGATTGTCTCGATGTCATCGCCGGAATCCACAAAGAAGTCGTCAATCGCCATGGGCCCCGATGCGACTCTCAGGACCAGGAGATCCGCAGCGCTCATATCGTAGTCGAAGCTGACCGATTCGGTCTGGGCGCTCAGTTCCACGGTTGTGAAGCCCGATGTCGTCGCTGAAGGCTCAAAGCGTAGTTGGTAGTCGAAGCCAGCAAGATCCCATGCAACGTTATCCTGCACGTCGGTCTGGAAGGTGTTGCCAGGCCTCAGCAGCAATTCGATATCGCCGGCGTTGGGCGAACCGGAATCATTGTTACCCCAGCGAGCTTCCCCAACCGCTATTTCGGTAGCGTTTGAGAAGTTGAGGGCGTCAACAAACTCCTGGTCACTTTCGAATGAGGCGGTAATTAACCGTTGAGCTTGAACTGAACCTGAACTGAGCAGACAAGCGATGGCGATGCATCCATAAAAAGCATTTTTGGCATTCATTTGGGTTATAGTTGCAGAAGTTGAGTGTAGCTGAACCCACGAAGATGCCGGTCTCGCGAGATTTCAATGTTTTTATTGAGTTTTAGGGAAAAACTACTACTAGAAAAAATTTGTCAGCTGAGTGGCAGCCTTTTTTACCTCACGAGAAAAAGGGCTGCCACTGCTGGTCCGGGAGTTCTCCGGTTCCCGATGCCTCACACCGCTCCGATGCGAGAAAGCTGGAGCGGCTTTACGGTCAACCGATTGTTAACAAGAAGGCTGCACCTCGAGCATCAAGTCGCTGAAAGCAAACGACTTTCAGGGGTTCACCAGCGTTTGTTGCGGGCTCTGTCCTTGCCCCGGATCTCAGAAAACCTGCCTCGCCTGGAGACAAGGTATATTCTTGCCCGCCATATGCAGGGCGTGACCGGGAAAACGTGCTCGCGGTCCACTTACAAGTTGGTGCAAGTGCTACAGAATTGCGGGAAGCATTACGATGAAGCCTTCTTCGCCGCTTTCTTCGAAGCCTTTTTTGCGGCTTTTTTCGCGGCTTTGCGCGGCGGAAATTCAAAGCCGATGCCTCCATCATCCTTGAGCAGCAGGAAAGCGTCAAAGGTGCGGCCCGTGCGCTTACTCACCAAGCCTTTCAGTAGCGGAGACTTGCGTTTTTCGAGGAGTTCTTTGGCTTCTTCCTCGGAAATTGTTCGCTTGAGCATGACGCGGCTCATCCGAAAAGCAGGCTTCCCGTCGTCGTCGGTGCCTTCGGAGACGTAGGCGTTGGGCGTTGCGCGTACCGGGGTTCCGTCGACGGGACTCTGGCCGACAACGGGATATTGCGAAAGGTCTGCAAGGCGCTCGCCTTCGTCGGAGGCATCGTCGTCATCTCCAAAATCGAAATCGACCCGGTAGCTTCCGTTGTCCTTCTGAACGAGCTTGAGCACCGCCGAAAAGGGTTTGCCTTGGCGGGATTTGAAACCGTCGAGCGGCCCGACCTGACCCTCATCGAGCAAGGTCTGGACTTCTTTCAGCTCGAGGCGGCGGTTGCCGACCACCTTGTTGACCTGCACGAGGGGGACCTTGCGCCCCCGGACCTCCACCGTTTCCTCAGTAACCCACGCTTTCGGGTTTTCCAGCAGGCCGGCGCCGTCGGCCTGCGGAGCCTTGAGGTCGGTTTCTTCGACAGGCGGCGGCGAGGCGAGTTTGCCAATGGTGTGGCGGGTCATCTCAATGATGCCGTTCATGAACTCTTCGCGGGAGATGCGCCCTTCCTCGACCTGTTTGAGCTTGTATTCCCAATCGCCGGTCAAGGCGGGATCGCGGAGGTAGTCCGCCCCGAGTTTGTGCAGGAACTCCATCAATCCCTCGCCCTTGGCAGAGGGATACAGTTCCCGGCCCTCACGGAGCATGTAGCGCTGGCGGATAAGCCCGTCGATGATGTTTGCGCGAGTCGCTGGCGTTCCCAGGCCGCGCTCTTTCATTGCGTCGGCTAGTTCGTCGTCTTCGACGAGTTTTCCCGCGCCTTCCATGGCCGCCAGCAGGGTGGCTTCCGAATAGCGGGGCGGTGGCCGGGTCTGGTCGCCGAGGACCTCGACCTCGCCTGGCTTGGCCTCCGCGGGAGAACCGTCTTCCGGGCCAAGGGGCGGCAATTGATCGGTGCCGAGCTGACCACGACCGACCACCTCCAGCCAACCCGGGACAACGAGTACTTTGCCTTCCGTCTTGAAGGTGTGCTCGGCGGCTATGCTGAGGCGGGTGGTGACGTCGTGTTCAGCGGGCGGAAAGAAAATCGAAAGAAAGCGCCTGGTTACAAGGTCGAAGATCTTTTCTTCACGCTCGTTGAGCTTCTTCGGAGGCACGCCGGTCGGAATGATCGCAAAGTGATCGCTGACCTGCGCGTTGTTGAAGATCCGCTTGTTCCCCGGTTGAACCCACTTTTCGTCGAGAATCTTCCGAGCGTACAACGCGTACGGCTCGGGCAACTTGCCGAGGGTCTCTCGGACCGTCTGCGGGTAGTCTTCGGGCAGCGCGCGGCTGTCGGTCCGCGGGTAGGTCAGCACCTTGTGCTTTTCGTAAAGGCTCTGCGCTATGTTCAGCGTCATCCCGGCGGGAAAACCGAATTTCCCGTTGGCTTCTCGCTGAAGCGTGGTCAGGTCGAATAGCCGCGGGCTCGACTGTTTGCTGCGCTTCTTCTCTTCCGTGACGTTTGCAGTAGGCGCGGTGCGTACCGCTTCGGCGATCGCGTTGGCCTCGTCTTCCGTCCAGAGGCGATCGGCGCGGTCATGCGCGTCCTCGCCCTTCTTCCAGTCCGGCTTCTGAAAGAAACCGGTGTAGTTGCCGCTGGTGATTCCGAAATGGGCCTCGATTCGCCAATAGTCGCGAGGCACGAATTCCCGGATTTCGCGCTCGCGGTCGGTCACGAGGGCAAGGGTGGGGGTCTGGACGCGACCGACAGGGGCGATGTTGGCCATCGACCCGTACTGCAGGGTGACCGCGCGGGTGCCGTTCATCCCGATGAGCCAGTCTGCCTCACTGCGACTGCGGGCCGCAGCCTGCAAAGGTTTCATTTGCACGTCTTCGCGCAGGTTCTGGTACGCCTGGCGGATGGCGTCCGGCGTCATCGACGACATCCACATGCGGTACTTGGGCTTGTTGCAGCCGGCGAGCTCGGTGATGTACTCGAAAATCAGCTCACCCTCGCGCCCGGCGTCGCAAGCGTTGACGACCCGTGAGACATCCTTGCGCTTGATCAGCTTTTTGAGCTCATTGAACTTTTTCTCGTTGTCGGCAATTGGGCGAAGCCCGAACCGTTTCGGCACGATCGGCAAATTGTCCAGACGCCACTTCTTGTATTCAGGGTCGACGTCCTCAGGTTTGAAGAGCTCCACAAGGTGCCCGACGGCGGAGCTGATCACCAACTCGTCGTTCTCGTACCGGTCATCCTTCTTCGGGACTTTGCCGAGCACGCGCGCCAAGTCGCCCGCCACCGACGGTTTTTCCGCGATGATAAGGGTTTTGCCGCTGCCGTTACCGTTGGGTTCTGCCATG
>JBHJGW010000295.1:0-2419 GCA_050331415.1 Opitutales bacterium
CTTCCTGGCCGGCTTCCGCACTGAGCGCTACCAGATCGACCTCGAAGACGCCTTTAAGGAAGCCAACGAACAGATGGCCACCGAGATCGAACGCTCCATCGAGCGCGACATTGGAGGCGATAAGCAGCGCATCCGTCACCGGGACACCCGGTACCGCTCGATCACCTTCAAGCACCTGCTGCTGCCCGTGTGGGCGAGCGCCTACCGCTTCAAGGGCAAGGTGTTCCGCTTTGTGGTCAACGCCCGCACTGGCGAAGTCCAGGGCGAGCGGCCGTGGAGCTGGTTCAAAATCGGCCTCGCGATCGCCGGAGCCATCGCGGTCGCCCTAATCGTCTACTTCGTCCTCAGCGGCGATGGCGGCTCCGGCAACGTGCCACGCAACCAAAGCCCGTTCCCGTGGTGAAGCGTCACCTCGGGGTCAGTGGGTAAAGGCGTAGAGCAGGAGGTTGACCCCCAGTCGCGAGTAGAAAGTGTGGGCGTACTCGTTGATCTCACGGGTGTGGTAATAGTTGAAAATGCGCCAGCGGCCATCGGGCTCCTGTACCCAGGCGGGCGTGGCGGCCTCCTGAGTGTAAATGACGTCCTTTCGACCGTCTTCGCGAACAGTTTCGAACCGCGTACCAGTATTCACGGCTTCGGCCAGACGCTCGGAAAGCCCCTCCGCGCTTTCACGAATGCGAAAGCCAATCGTAGTGGTCCACTGATCTAAAGAATTACGGCCCCAGCCCATGGCAAGGATCGGCGTGGCCACGACCGCCACACGCCCATCGACTTCCAAGCCGAGAAAGGAATACGTGCCCTGCGGCCATTTTTCATGCATCACGTAGTCCCGGATGCTCTCGGGAAGGTTTTCGGGTTCGGGCAGGCCGGCGTAAAACATCCGGAAAATCGGGTCGGTGCGGGGCATCACCTCGAACGTGGCGTCGGGAATCACCTGCGAAAAAACCTCCGCAATTTTCGGTGCCACCTGCCATTCGGCGAAGCTGTGCGATTGGCCGTAGCGGGGATTGTCCTCGGTTCGCAGGAACTCGGCGCTGATACCAGCATCGAGGTGCAGGAAGCCGCCCCGTTCGAGGTAGGCCCGCAATGCCTCGATTTCGGACTCCGTTAATTCCCAGTCTTCCCGGTCGCCCACGTTGACGTACACCACCGTGGCCTCCATCATGGCCGGGTCGTCAAAGCTCGCGATGAACACCGGTTCGGGATCGACGGCGAGGCTCGTGGACTCCCCCGCCACTTCCAGCAAACTCGGCAAGGCATCCGGGTAAAAGCGGCGGAGCACCTCACCGGATACCAGTTGCGCGACTTTGCCACCACCCGCCCGGGCAAACTCGGGCGCCACGTCGGGGCTGGGCGCGGTTTCCTGGGCCGGGAGGAAGCCAGCCACGAAAGCCGAGCCGGCAACAGCAAGAAAACGAACGGAAGATCGGAGGGTGGCCTGCATCATCGGTTGGGCAAAAGACGGCGTAGTTGGGAGGCGATTTCCGAGTCGGGATCGCCGGACAGAAACGGCTCAATGATAGCCTGACGTTCTTCCAAAGGCAATCGGGAGAGCACACGGATGGCCTCTCGCTGCGGCGCGGGATCTTTGTCGCTCAGGGCACCGCGCACCATCCGCTCCCAGCCGTTTGCCCGCATATCCGCGAGGTAGCGAAGCGCGCTCGCCCGCACATCGCCGTCGGGATCGAAAAGAAATTGCGGCGCAAGGCTTTGCGAGACCTCTCGCGGCATTTGCGGAAGCAGCGCCACGGCCCGCAGGCGCACATCGCTGTGGCGGCTCTGCAGGAGCCCTTCGGCCACCTCGCGACTCAATAGCTCCGGCAGGCCAGACAGATAGGCGGTGGCCATCCGGCGCACTTCAGATTGCGGGCTGTCGAGGTAGCCCAGCACCGCTCGCCCGAGCGCCTTGCGCTCGAGGGAAGCCAGGTGCACCTGAGCGATCTCCGCCTGCCACACGCTGCGGTCGATCGCCGTCAAGCGCGCGATCGTTTCCTCGGTCAAGGGCGCACGGGTCAGCAGCACGCGCAGGGCATTCTTCCCCTGCTGCGCGCCCAGGCGCCCGGCTTCGAGCCAGTCCACCAACGTCGCCATCCGCGCTTCGGTGGGCGCCCTGCGGGCCAGGGTGATGAGCGCTTCGCCCGCAACCTCATCGTCGGGATCGCCTGTGAGGCGCTCCAGGACTTCGAGCGTTTCCGGTTCGGGGCGATAGCGCAGCGTTTCCGCAACGAGCAGGCGGTCAGCGGGATCCTCGGCCTGCATCAGCTGTTCGACCACCGGACGCAATTGCGCGAACTCCAGCCGGCGCGCGGCCAGGGGCAGCGCCCGGCGGCGCACGGCTGGCGCTTCATCACCAGCGAGCGCGATCCACTCTGCATCGTCGAGCTCTAGGTTGAGCATCGAGAAATTGTGGATCAGGTTG
>JBHJGW010000296.1:0-7788 GCA_050331415.1 Opitutales bacterium
CGCAAATCGCCGATCTCTGGCGTGCCATGCTCACCGGCCGTTAAGGCGGGCTAAACCCTGAGCTGCGAGAGGCTTTCGCCGCTGCGGGCGTGCTGCACCTGTTCGCGGTCAGCGGGCTTCACATCGGTCTGATCACCGCAACGCTGATCCTTTTAGGCCACGGTCTGAGGCTGACACCCTTACCCCGATTCCTGCTGACGATCGCCCTCAGCGGCGCCTTCGTGTGGATGATCGGAGCACCACCATCGGCGCTGCGCGCCTGGCTAATGGTGATGACGTGGGAGCTGGCGCACATCCTCTACCGCCGCAGGTGCAGCCTCTCGGCACTGGCGGGTTCCGCGCTGCTGATTCTCCTCATCGCTCCTCGGCAGCTTTTCACGATTGGCTTCCAGATGTCCTATGTCGTGATCGCTGGGATCCTCCTTTACGGGGTGCCGCTCGGAAGAATGGCCACGCAACGGTGGGCGCAACGCCCTGGCTGGACAGTAGCTGCCGCTCGCTGGCTGGTACAGGCTACGAGCGTGACCTTCAGTGCGATTCTCTTCGGGGCACCCCTGGCCATTTTTTACTTCGGGCAAGTGAGTCTTATTGGCCTGGGGACAAACCTCATCCTGATTCCCGCATCGACCCTGGCCGTTCCACTGGGAATGGCCAGTGGAACGGCGGGACTCCTCGGGTGGCTCGGGCTAGCGGCCGACATAAATGCCCTAGGCTACCGCTTGCTGGAGGCTATGGAGTGGGTCGCCCTAGAGGCGAGCCGCGCTCCGGGAGCAGCATTGCCCTTGGCGCTACCGGGACCGTGGTGGGTTGCATCAGCAGTGGTCGGCATGCTCGCCTTTGCCTGCCTCCGCGGCACCGCGCTGCTCGGCCGGCAGGCATGGATCTGGCTGCCGCCCTTCTTCTTTGCCGCGTTCTTACAGACCGCGTTTTTGCTCAATAGTTGACAGGGATATTTGGGTTCCGTCAGAGTCTCCGAAACTTTAGAAATTAATCCTGTAGCGGTAAGCCATGAAAACTGCTTATGAACTAGCCATGGAGCGGCTCGCCACAGCCGATCCCAAATTTGCCGAAACGCCTCTTAACGGAGACCAGCGCGAAGCACTGGCAGAGCTGGACCGGCTCTATGCGGCCAGAATCGCGGAACGGGAAATGTTGCTGGAAGGTAAAATTGCTCGTGCCCGTGGCGTCGAACGCGACCAATTACTCACGCAGCTAACGCGAGAGCGCGAGCGGCTGAGAGAGGAGCTCGAGGAGAAAAAAGAGAAGGTTCGGAAAGGCGCAGGGGTTGCCGCATAAATGGTCGGCGGATTGCCCTTAGCAGCTTATCTGCTTTCCGTTCGTCAGGCTTCTCGCTCCAGGCGGTCGCACGCTTCGCAAATGCAGACCCCCTCTTCGTAAAAGAATTGGCGGTCTGGGTGGCTCCGGTCCGTGGCACCGCAGCGGCTGCAAGTATGAAAAGGCGCATCACGGTCGCGGGCCGTTTCCTTGGCATGTCGCACCCGACGTCTTTGCGCCTGGAACATCGACATGAATTACCTTCGGAAACACACGGCGATCAAGGCCAGCATGATGCCGATTGAAATCTGCGTGGCCAGCATCCCCGTCAACCCGAACATCCAGAACACAAAGGTAAAGATGGCAAACCACTTTGCCGGGATCGCCACCGGAATGAGCAAGAAGTTAAGGGGGTAGTTTGGGTTGAGGATGCCAAAGGCGATGTACGTCGAGGTCACCATGTAATGGTTGTCGAACCAGCCTAAGGGCACCAGAAAGCTCAAGCCCACGTGCAGCAGCCAGGCAGCGCCCCAGTACAGGCTGTAATTTAAACTCCCCCATTCCGCTTCCAGGGCTGTCCCGAGGTTGTAGAACAGCATCAGAACGAAGACCAGAAACACCCAGTGACCGCCGGGCGGGAGGATCAGGAAACTGAAGAGCCTCCAGACCTCACCATCGAGCACCGCCGCAGATACCAGCGCGAGGTTTCCGTAGGCGTTGAACCCGCTGAGAAAGGCGTAAACGAAGACCCCGAGCTGGAGCCCGATGAGCCACAGCGTCAGGTTGGGGATCGCCAGGTTATACACCCAGCGCGGGAAGCGGCGTTTCCAGGCCATCTAGCGGAGGCCCCAAGCGGGCTCAGGACGGGAGCACCTTTTCTGTGCGAGCGGCGTTGAGCCGCGCGAACAGCGGCAAGCCATTCTCGAAGGGCACCGGTACCTCTCCCTGAATGAGCGGGTTGGCGTACTTGAAAAACTGGTATGAAACACCCATTCCGTCCTCGCTGAGCCAGTTGTCCGGCAAAGGCTTGTAACGCCCAGCGGCATCCGCCAGGGACAACAGGGTGGTGTCCACACCATAGCTGTCGCTGTCTGTGCGGATCAAGCCAACGAACTTGCCTGTTTCTCCGGCGACGACGGCTTTTACCGCTGCCGCTCCGCTTAGGCCCGCCTCGCTGATATCTGTCTCGGAAAGGGCGAGACTCGCCACCTGCTGAAAAGGCACGTAGTCGATCGCTTCAACGCGCAACCCACCGAGGCTTGTCTCCAGCACACCACGGATGAGCTGGGCGACGCCCCCTGCGGCATAGCCCGCCAGCGGATCCGTTGGAGCTACGGAGGTGACGTAGTTGCCGTCCGGGTCGACGAGGCCATCACAAACCACGACCTGGCAAAACCGGCTTTGACGGAGAACGTCCTGAACGCGCTGCAGGAACGCATCGGCGAAAAAGGGCCGCTCTGGCATCAGGACCAATTGCGGCGGGTCCGCAGCTTCGTTGCGACGACGGGCCATCGTCGCTCCGGCCGCAACCCAGCCAGCAGCTGTGCCGCTGACGCCTAGAATCGAAACGTAGTCGTGCTGGCCGCGACTGTGAGCCGTCGACGCAAGGGCCCGCAGGGTCACCGAAAGGTCTTTGATGCAGGAGCCGTAGCCCGGGCAGTGGTCGGTCACCGGGATCGAATTATCCAAGGCGACCGGCACTGCGATGACGCATACGCGGTAGCTGTTGGCCTGCGCCTGCGCGTCGATCGCCTCCGCGGCTTCCAACGCTTCGGCCCCGCCACAAAGCACGAGGAAGCGGACTTCGCGTGCCTGCAACACGTCGACAGCGCGTTCGAGGTCTGTGCCTTGCAGCACGCGCAAATTACCGGAGCCGAGGACGGCACCCGGCGAGTGGCTCAGGGCGCGGATCGCTTGCTGAGACTCCTCTGCGAGATCGATAAAGTCCTCATGTACAACCCCTTGGAGCCCATGCAGGGCGCCGTAAATCTCCTCGATCGCACCATGATTGAGCGCTTCGTTGACGACCCCGGCGAGCGCTGCATTGAGCGCTGGCGAAGCCTCGCCCACCTGGGCCACGAGCAAGTTACCGGAAAGTTCTTCTGACATGTGTGTGAAAGGGAAAGCGTTCGTCCGAAACGACAAGCCTGTTTAGCGCCTTTCATCTTTGGCAACGGAAAAAATGTCCGATACGCCTCGGTTCCCCGCGAATTTTGAAGAGCGGTAGTACACACGCTCAAGCCAAAGCCCGTGGGCAGGAGCCGTTTCAACCACATGGGTGCGCTTTCTTGATTCGAGGATGGCGGCGACATCGCAGACGCTCATTTTACCTTCCCCGACGCGCTCCAGAATCCCGGCAAGACTCCGAACCATTTTGAACAGGTAGCCGCTGCCGATCGTCGTAAAGGCGAGCCGCCGACCCTCACGACGGACCTCCATGACGTGCAGCGTCTTGACCGGGTTGTCGGTGGAGCCGTCACCGCGATTCGCCCCGAAGGAAGAAAAGTCGTGCCTTCCAAGCAAAGTCTGCGCTGCTCGGTGCATGGCGTCGGCATCGAGTCTTCGGTGGCCCAGGCTGCGCACAAGTCGGCGCTCCCACGGTGGGGCCTCGCCTTCGTGCCAGCGATAGACATAGCGCTTGGCCGTCGCGCTGAACCGCGCGTGAAACTTCTCGGGTGCGCGCCGCACCCGGCGGATAAGAACCCCGCCCGGCAGGCGCACGTTCAATGCACGGCTGAGCTTGCGGGTTTCATGCCCCCAGGCTGCATCGAAATGGAAAACCTGCGCGCAGGCGTGGACGCCGGCGTCAGTTCGCCCGGCGCCATGAATCCGCACGGGTTTGCCAAAAATCTCCGCCAGCCGCGCTTCGAGGACGTCCTGCACCGCTCCGCCGCCTGGCTGACTTTGCCAGCCGTTAAACTCGGTACCCTCGTACGCGCACCAGGCCATCCACCGGCAGGGCGCTTGCGCGTCATCAGCAGCCATTCCTCGAAACGATTCGGTTACGACCAAACCAGCAAGGCAAAAGCATTTGCCAGCAACCCAGGCACCCACAATAAATCAAACCCGCGAACGAAAATGCTTCCGCCCCCAGACGAAACCTTGCTCGACGCCGTTGCGGCCGAGTTCGCATCGGCTCAGAGGATCCTTTTTATCACAGGAGCCGGCGTGTCGGCGGAAAGCGGTTTGCCAACCTACCGCGGTGTTGGCGGGCTTTATAACGACAGCGATACCGAAGACGGCGTCCCGGTAGAAATGGCGCTAGCGGGCCAAATGCTGCAGGCGAAGCCCGAAGTCTGCTGGAAGTACTTGCTTCAAGTGGGCAGTGCCTGTGCCCGTGCGAAACCGAACCGGGCACACGAGCTCATCGCGGCCTTCGAGACCCATTTCCCGCACGTATGTGTGCTAACGCAAAACATCGATGGCTATCACCGCGACGCTGGCTCCAGGAACGTTATCGAGATCCATGGCAATAACCGCATGCTTTTTTGCATGGACGGTTGCGGCCATCGGGAAAGCGCCCTGCCCTACGACGCTGCGCGCTACCAGGACCTGCCGCCGCGCTGCCCAAGATGTGACGGCGTTTTGCGGCCTGACGTCGTGCTTTTCGGCGAGATGCTGCCCGAAGACGCGGTCGCGCACCTCTACGAGGAGCTCTCGCAGCCTTTTGACATCACGTTTGCGGTCGGCACTACCGCTGTCTTTCCCTATATTGCCCAGCCCATCTTGCTCGCGGTTCAGGAAGGCCGCTTTGCCGTTGAGATCAATCCGTCGCCGACGGATTTGAGCGACCTCGTCACGCATCGCTTTGACAGCGGAGCGGCCGCTACACTGGAAGGGCTTTGGAAGCGGTGCCGCCAGCGTGGTTTGACCTAAGACCTCCCGCAGCCTTCCCGAACGGATACCTCGCTTGGGCCTGTGCTCGCTGGAGCATGCCAAATTGCCTGAAACCATAAGCTATTTGACTTACTGTAGCGCACAAACAGAAGTTCTACTTATTGAGAATTGGAATCAAAACAGATTGTGCTCCGCAATTCCAGGCGTTGAACTTCGACCATGGCTGAAACTATCAACCGCCGTCATGGCACGAAATCAACCGCGTTTCGCGGCGTTGTTTCGAGCCGTCATGCTTACTGATTTCCGAATTAACGGCCGAGCTTCGGGCGAACTTCCCGGCAGCCATATGGAAGGTGCGCACGAGAGTTCGCCGTCACTACCAATCCCACTCGCCTCGTATCAGGAGGTCGAACAGGCCGAAGGGCATCACGGTTTGGCCACCATCCTTGCGCATCGCGTCGCGGCCGATCCCTTCAACCTCGTCGCCACGCTGATCTTCGTAGGGGCGGTCATCCACACATTTAAAGCAGGGTACTTTCGAGCCTTGGCGGACCGACTCGAGGCCCGGCACCGGGAACGCATGCTCGCGGAAGGCCGGACGGCCGAACAAAAGCCGTATCACGACGCCAAAGACGATACCTCGTTCGCCGCCGCTGCCTGTCACTTCCTCGGCGAGGTCGAAGCCGTTTTCGGAATCTGGATTGTGCCGCTGATTGCGGCGATCACGGTTTTTCACGGATGGGACGGCGTCACCGGCTAT
Organism: Opitutales bacterium; assembly: GCA_050331415.1. Taxonomy (GTDB): domain Bacteria; phylum Verrucomicrobiota; class Verrucomicrobiia; order Opitutales; family Cerasicoccaceae; genus DAIQNO01. Next base: position 5,873 of record JBHJGW010000296.1, read on the forward strand.
TTTGACGGCTTACTCGAGGATCACAAGTACACGGAACCGCTGTTTGTCGTCGTCATAATGGCGGTCGCAGGCACGCGGCCAGTCCTGAAATCTTCGGCGGCCCTGTTGCGGCAATTTGCTCGGCTGGGTAAAGGAACCCCGGCAGCATGGTGGTTCAGTATTTTAACCGTTGGTCCCCTCCTGGGCTCGTTCATCACCGAACCCGCTGCAATGACCATAGCTGCCCTGCTGCTCGCAAAGCTGATCTTTGTGCTCCAACCGACCTCCGCTTTCAAGTACGCGACCCTCGGCCTGCTGTTTGTGAATGTTTCCGTTGGCGGCACGCTGACACATTTTGCGGCCCCGCCAATTCTAATGGTGGCCGAGCACTGGGAGTGGGACCTCCCGTTCATGCTCACGAATTTCGGTTGGAAAGCCGCTTTCGGCATCGTCGTGGCCAACAGTCTCTACCTTGCGCTTTTCCGGCAAGAGTTTGCCAGGATGAACCAACAGACCCGCGAAGACAGCAGCTATGGAGCGACAAACGGCGAACAGCCAGTTCCCGTGTGGGTGACGCTCATGACTTTGTTTTTCATCGGCTGGACAGTTCTCAACCTGCACCACCCGCCCCTGTTTGTCGGAGGATTTCTCTTTTTCCTCGCCTTTATTATGGCCACGCGCGCGCATCACGATGAGGTGCGCATTCGCGGCCCCCTACTTGTTGGCTTCTTTTTGGCGGCACTCGTCACCCACGGGGCGCTCCAACAGTGGTGGATCGCTCCAGTCCTGAATCGCCTCAGCGAATTGCCCTTATTCCTCGGTGCAACCGTCCTGACTGCCTTCAACGATAACGCTGCGATCACCTTCCTTGCCTCGCAGGTTCCGAGCTTCGACTGGCACCTCGCCGCCGATACAGAACAAGCCCGCGCGCTGGAATACGCCGTTATCACGGGGGCCGTCACCGGAGGAGGCCTAACCGTCATCGCCAATGCGCCTAATCCCGCGGGCCAAAATATCCTGCAAAAGTTTTTCGCAGAGGGCATTGCCCCCCAATATCTGCTCGCCGGCGCTGCCCTGCCTACCGTGATCATGGCACTGGCCTTTCTTCTACTCTGAGAGCGGCTTCGCGACATCCCGTCGAAGAAAATCTCGCCCTTTGGTCTTCAACGATCTCGATGCTAGCGAACAAAGCATTGGACTACCTCTCAGCTGAGCAAAACGTTTTCGGGCGGCATTTTCTGAGGCATTGCAGATTGAGAGTCCTCAGGCGCGGGGCGAAATCCCGCGAAACATACCTAGGAAGACTTTCCGATTGACGCCAACAGCCAATACCCCGATTCTATATGTTTCCACTTCTGGAGAGGTGACAGAGTGGACGATTGTGCGTCACTGGAAATGACGTGTGGGCCAAAACCCACCGAGGGTTCGAATCCCTCCCTCTCCGCCAGCTCTGGGAGCCGGTTGGCGCTTGCCTTTCAGTCGGATTCAGTTAAAAATCGGTCCTTAAATGGGCCTGAAACCAAAGCGTCGGGAACTGAAGGAGCCCTCGGTCTTCGTCAACCAGACCACCGGCCAGTGGGTTTGTGAATGGCAGGAGTACGCCGAAGATGGCTCGCTCAAACAGCGCCGCGAGTCGTACCGCCAGAAACTGATCAAAGCAGGCAAGGCCGGGACCCTGGCCGAGCAGCGCAAGGCCGCGGAGGCCCGCAAGAAGGAAATCCTGGCCGAGCGGCGGCGGGAGGCCAACCTCACTAAAGCCGAGCGGAACCAGCGGCACCTGAGCCCCCGAGAGCTGAAAGAGGCCAAGGTCGCCTTCACGATGCTGGACGACCTGCCGCCCCGCTACCGGAAGCTGGCCGACGCCGTCCAGGCGTACAAGGCCCAGCTGCGCCTGCCCATGGACACGCCGCCGCTGGAGGAGGCCATCGAACTGTTCC
>JBHJGW010000297.1:0-16826 GCA_050331415.1 Opitutales bacterium
GCTGGCTCAGCGAATTGTTCGTGGAGATGTGCCCGACGGGCTCAAGGACCGCACTATTTTCGCGCTCGACCTCGCCAGCCTGCTCGCCGGCGCGAAATACCGCGGCGAGTTCGAGGAGCGTCTCAAGGCGGTGCTGACCGAAGTGAAACAGGCCGAAGGTCGCATCATTATGTTCATCGACGAGCTTCATACCATCGTGGGTGCGGGCAAGGCCGAGGGCGCGGTCGATGCCGGGAATATGCTCAAGCCGATGCTCGCTCGCGGCGAATTGCGCTGCGTCGGCGCCACCACGCTCAATGAGTATCGTCAGCACATCGAAAAGGACAAAGCGCTCGAGCGGCGCTTTCAGACCGTGATGGTCGATCAGCCCAGCGTTGAAGACACCATTTCTATCCTGCGGGGTCTCAAGGAGCGATTCGAGGTGCACCACGGCGTACGCATTCAGGACAACGCCTTGGTGCAGGCGGCGATCCTGAGCCATCGCTACATTTCCGACCGGTTCTTGCCCGATAAAGCCATCGACCTCGTCGATGAAGCTTGCGCGCAAATCCGGACGGATATGGACAGCATGCCGGCCGAACTCGACAACCTCAACCGTCAAGTCCTGCGCCTGGAAATTGAAGAGGCCGCTCTGCAAAAAGAAAGTGACGAAGCTTCAAAACACCGGCTCAGCGAACTCCGCCGAGAACTCGCCGAAACCCGCGAAAATGCGAATGCGTTACGCGCACAGTGGGAGTCGGAAAAAGCTGAACTCGAGCAAGGCCAGAAACTTCGCGAAGAGCTCGAAGCTGCCAAACGCGAAATGGAAGAAGCGGAGCGAAATTATAATCTCAATCGGGTAGCCGAGCTGCGTTACGGCGTCATCCCTGACCTCGAAAAGCGGCTCGCTGCGGTAGAGGCTTGAGGGAGCGACGTCAAAGTGCCTTCGCCGTTTTACGATCAGGGGCGGTGGCGATAAGCTTACGCCATGAGCAACTCAAAAAGCTATGAGCAGAAATACACGAAGCCAAAGTTGCGCGAGCAGCTGAAGGAAGACATCAAGGCAAGCGACAAGGGCGGCAAGCCCGGGCAGTGGTCGGCTCGCAAAAGCCAGATGCTGGTGCAGGAATACGAGAAACACGGCGGCGGCTACGAGCAGCCGGGTAAAAAAGACGCCAGCCAGCGTTCGCTCGAGCAATGGACCGAGGAGGCTTGGCAGACGATTGACGGCGATGCCCATGCCCGCCGCGGCGATGGTACCGTCAAGCGCTACCTCCCCAAAAAGGCCTGGGAGCAGCTTTCCGATAAAGAAAAGCGCGACACCGACCGCATGAAGCGCGTAGCCAGCCAACGCGGCCAGCAATACGTCGACAACACGCAAGCGGCGAAGCAGGCCCGCAGCAAAGTCAAGGAGGCCGAACAGGACGGTGGTTTGCGAGAGAAAACGAAGCAGGAGCTCAATGCGCTGGCGTCGGATTTCGAGATCAGGGGTCGCAGCAAAATGACTAAGGACGAGCTAGTCCACGCCCTCCACATGGCGGCTGCGCCTGGTCAGTCATCGCATCGCCGCAGCGGCTAATTCCACCTTGCCGAATAGATCGTGTGACCTCGAAACCGCGCCTCCGATTACGCCGTTGCCGGTGTTTCCGGCGCGGGGGTATGGGAGGGGTCACTTTGGTGGGGCAGTCGACCGAGCCTATGTTGTTTGTGCAGCCACATGACGGCGGCGACGGCTCCGACACCGATCGACCACATCCAGCCGAAGAGGTAGCCGTTCATGATGCCACCTGCCGCCCGGTCCCAGAGGCTCAGGTGGGCATGCGTAAAGGCGCCGACGAAGAGGTAGAAGAAAGCGCCGGCGAGCATCCCGGCGAGACGGGTGGCCGCAGCCCCGAGGGCGAAGGGGATGAGCGGGCGAAATGCCCACCACGTCGCCCAGCGGGCCCAACGGGCATCGAACAGCCGCGGGAGCGCCGCCGAAATCAGCGCGAGCAGCAGCCAGATGGTCAAAATTGGCGAGAGCGCGAGCGGCCAGGTGTCTTCATTCATGACGGCTTTTCCGAAGATGCGGGAGCCGGCTTCTGTTTACGCTCCCGCCCCTCAAAAAACCATGTGTACACCAGAAAGCAAATCACGCCGACGGTGATAGCGCTATCGGCGACGTTGAAGGCCGGGTAGCGGTAGCTGCCGAAGTGAAAGTCCAGAAAGTCGACCACATGCCCAAAGCGGAAACGGTCGATGACATTCCCAAAGATCCCGCCTGCGATCAGCCCGAAGATCCACTGATGCGGGAAGCGGTGTAATTCGAGCTTTTTGCGAAAAAAGCCCATGGCCACCAGTGCGGCAACCCCCAACAGGCCCAGCCAGAAGGCGCGCCCTTCGAGAATGCTGAAGGCGGCCCCGTCATTGGTCACGTGGACGAGGTAGAAAAAGCCTGGGATGACTGTAATCGGATCGACCTGGTTGCCATGAGCGCCGACCGCGAGGGTACCCTCCGGAAGCGTCGCCATCATCACCGCTTTCGTGACCTGGTCGACAATGACGATCGCCACCGCAATGATGAGCAGCCAGCGGTAGGGCTTAAGTGAGTCCAACATAGGGCGAGGGAAGGTCGGTTGCTGGTTAGCCATCGAGTTCTGAGCCGAGACGTGGCCGCCGACTCGGCAACTGGCGCTCCGCGCCAATCACGCGGAACGCTGGCTAAAGCCTACCTGACCTTCAGGAGGTGAGTCCTTTTAGGCTATTCTTCTTCGTCGCTGAGGACAAGGTTCTCGTCTTCCACGTCGCTGAAGGCGCCGCCACGTTGTTTTTGCAGGCGCCGTGAGCTTTCGAGCTGGCGCTGGCCAACGACACTGTAGCGAGTGAAGGGCACGGCTTCCAGGCGTTCCTCGGAAATCTGTTCGCCGGTGATTTCGCATTGGCCGTACGTACCGTCGAAAATGCGATCGAGGGCATCCTCGATCTCATTGAGCGCATCTTGCTCGCTGGACACAAGACTCAGCGCGAAATCGCGATCGAACGCGTCAGTTCCGGCATCGGCCATATGCTGCCCGTATCCGGAAAGGTCCCCCGAGTCATCCTTGCTGGAGCGGCGGAGGGTGTCGTGCGAGTGCAGCTCAAGACCCTGGCGCAAATGATCGCGCATTTCGGTCAGCGCGTCGTAGTACTTTTGCCATTTCTTGGGCACCTCTCCCTTGCGGTTCCGTGCCGGCTGCTGGGCAGCGGGCGCTGTTGGGTCGAAGCCGAGAATGTCCGCCAGCGAGGCGGCGGCATGGTTGCGGTGGTGCTCTTCGGGAGGGGGTGCCACTTCGGCCGCCTTGGTCGCCTTCTTGGCGGCGGGCGCGGCCTGAGTTGGAGCGGGTTTCGGGGTGTCGCCCCCGCGCTTGTTCAGGATCTCCGCAACGTCCTCCATGGTAAAGACGATCGGGGTGTTGCCTTTCTTTGTCGGCTTGAAGTGCGAGGGGGTCGCCTTGCGCTTGCGGGCACCGAGCACGAGCTTCTGAGCCTCGGTGTCTTCCTTGGCGGTGGCCTTTTCGCGGGGCGCGCTGGCGGGTGACTTCGTGCTGGCAGCCTTTTTGGACGCCTTTTCCGGGGCCGCTTTCTTGGCGGCAGCCTTCTTCACAGCCTTCTTGGCGGCTGCCGGGCTGGCCTTCTTCGCAGCGGTCTTCTTGGTAGCATTCTTTGGGGCTGACGTCTTTTTGGCAGATGATTTCTTCGCGGGCATTGTTCGCAATGAGGTTTCGGAGGTTCGAGCGCTGGTCGTGTTAGGCTGGCTCGGTGACCCGTTTAAAGTGAAGGGGAATGGCCGGCTGGCTCCGGATGGGACGAAAGGAACTTTTGGTAGGCGCGCTCGTTGAGTTTCCACACAAGGAAACCCCATGCCAAACCGCCGAGTGGAAACACAATAAAGGCAAACGGGATCATCTCAAGGTGCTGGGGCCGCTCGGTTAGGGCACGGAAACCGACTGTGACGCCGCAGAAGAACGTGGCAGTTACCAGCCCCCAGCCGAGGACACCGTACCAGAAGGTAAAATGCCACCAGCCTTTGGCGCGGAGGCGTTCCCATCTGGCGAGGCGTTTGTCCATCAAATTCGTTGGTAATATCACGGCTTGAGCAGGGCTTCGCGGTCGCGGGGAGAAACTCGACCAAATTCACCGGCATCGACCAGCTCGGGGACCCAGCGCCAGCTGCGGGGGCAGTGCTCCCCGGTGGCCCGCTCGGCGTGAATCTCCACCGCTGCGCCGGCAGCCGTTTCCACGGTAACCTGCGAGACGATAAATAGCTCCGGCAGCGCGTCCTCGTATTGCCGCAGCGCTGCCAGCAGCGGGGAATCCGCGGGCGCGCGGATGGTCACCGCGGCATCGAGACTTTTCATCTTCTGACGGCGCAGTTCTTCGAGTTGCTCGTTGACGGGATCACGCAGGGTCAGGATTTCGGCGACGGGCCTGGCGGCCGGCAGGTGGCGCCACGCTTCGGGCACCTCCGGCCAGTCCTGCAGGTGCACGCTTTCCCCGTCGACCAGTTCCCGGTTCTCCCGGTAGAACGACCAAGCCTCGTCGGCGGTAAAGGTCAGGATCGGCGAAAGCACCCGTGTGAGCGCGGAAAAACAGTGGTCGACGACTGTCTGGGCACTGCGCCGACTGCGCCAGGTTCTCCCAAACGTATAGAGCCGGTCTTTGAGCATGTCGTGGTACAAACGCGACAGCGTCACGCCGACAAAGTTGTCCACCTCCTGATACACGCGGTGCAGCTCGTAGCGGTCGTAGGCTTCGGTAACCCGGTCGATGAAAAGGGCGAGCTGGTGCAGCGCCCACTGGTCCAGTGGCTCGAGCTCGCCAAGGACGACGGCGTCGCGGTCGCGGTCGAAATCACTCAGGTTGCCCAACTGGTAGAGCAGGGTGTTGCGAATGCCGCGGTAAGTTGTCGCAACGTTCTTCTTGAAGTAGTCAACCGATAGCTTGATGTCGCCGCGGAAATCCTGAGATGCCGTCCACAGGCGTACGATGTCGGCCCCAAACTGGTTGACCCAGCCGTCTGAACTCATGGCGCCCTTGCTCTTGGAGAGCTTTTCGCCGGTTTCCTCGACGATGAAACCGTGGGTCAGCACCTGGCGAAAGGGCGGGCTGCCATCGGCGATGGTGGCCGTCCAGATGCTGCTCTGGAACCAGCCGCGGTGCTGATCGGAGCCCTCGAGGTAAAGGTCCGCGGGCCAGGTGAGGTTCTCACGGCGCTGAAGAACCGCGCGGTGGGAGCAACCGGAGTCGATCCAAACGTCGAGCGTATCTCCACCTTTCTTCAGTTCCGCTGCGTTGAAGCCCTCGGGCAGCGCGATGCCGTCGAGGAGCTCTTCCGGCGATTTCTCGAACCAGAGGTTGGTGCCGTGTTGTTCGATTTTGGCCGCCAGGGCGCGGATGACCCCGGCGTCGAGCAGCGGCTGGCCATCGGGGTCGTAAAAGGCGGGCAGGGGGACGCCCCAGGAGCGCTGACGGCTGATACACCAGTCGGGCCGGTTCTCAACGGCTGCGCGAATGCGCTTGATCCCGTAATCGGGCACCCAGTCGACCTGCTCGATGCCCGCGAGCACCTGCGCCCGCTTGCCGTCTTGGTCGAGCGCCACAAACCATTGGTCCATCGCGCGAAAGACGATCGGCGTCTTCGAGCGCCAGCAGTGTGGGTACTGGTGCTTGTGGTTCTGCTTGGCGAGGAGGCTGCCGGTTTCGCTGAGGATTCTCAGGACCTCGAGGTTGGCCGGGCAGGGCTTGCCGTCGGTCTCCAGCGTGGTCAGGCCCACGAGGCGCTCCGGCAACTGGCCGTCATCGACATATTTGCCGTCGTCGCCTACCGGGCAGTAGATCTCGAGGTTGTACTTGCGCCCGGTAACGTAGTCGTCGGCGCCGTGGCCGGGCGCGGTGTGGACGCAGCCGGTCCCGGCGTCGGTGGTAACGTAGCCGGCGGTGACGACCAGCGATTCGCGGTCGATAAAGGGATGGCGCGCGCGGAGGGCTTCGAGTTGCGCGCCCGTGACGGTTACCGCCAGCGTTACGTCGAGCTTGGCAGCTGTGACAAACGCCTCGGCAAGTGCCTGAGCGACGAGGAAATGTTCGCCGGAGGCGTTATCGCGCAGAGCGACGTATTCCAAATCCGGGTGGACGGCGATGGCGAGGTTGGCCGGAAGCGTCCACGGCGTGGTCGTCCAGATGACGATGCTGGTGTTCGCAGGCAAGCCAGCTCGAGCGCCTTCCGCGTCCGGCAACGGAAACTTGACGTAGATGGCCGGGCTGGTGTGCTCGCGATACTCGACTTCGGCTTCGGCCAGCGCCGTCTCGTACGGGATCGACCAATAAACCGGCTTTTTGCTGCGGTAGACGAGCCCCTGCTCGACGAAGGTTGCGAAGGTCCGCAAAATGTCGGCCTCGTAAGCGGGGTTGAGCGTGCGGTACGGCTCGTCCCACTCGCCCAGGATGCCGAGCCGCTCGAACTGGCCGCGCATAACGTCGGCCATTTCGTTGCTGAAGGTGGCACATTCGGCGCGTAGGCCGGCGGGGTCGAGGTCGCGGCCCTCCTCGCGCAGCCGCTTGGTCACCTTTTGCTCGATCGGCAAGCCGTGGCAGTCCCAGCCGGGCACGTAGGGCGTGCGGTAACCGCGCAGACTTTTAAAACGCAAAATCACGTCCTTCAGGATCTTGTTGAGCGCGGTGCCGAGGTGCACATCGCCACTCGTGAAGGGAGGGCCATCGTGCAAAATGAAGGACGGACAGTGGGCCCGCTTTTCCTGGATTTTCTCGTACAGGCCCAAGGCCTTCCAGTGCTCGAGACGAGCGGGCTCACGCTTGACCAGGTCACCCCGCATCGGAAAATCCGTGGAAGGCAGATTCAGCGTGTCTTTCAGGTTCATCACGTCATACGGCCCGCATCATCGAGCCCCACTTCGCGGGGGCAAAGGGCGAATGTAAGGCGCGGAAGATGGTCCTGGCCCGCCGTGAAGTCAACGGCAAAAGGCCCCGAAGGGTGGCGGAAAAACGGGACATCTGAATGGCGGCTCGCGCGCGACATTTCGTCCGATCTTGCCGCTGATGAAGAGTGCGTCCCGGGCGAAACTCCCGAAGCTGCGGCCTTTGGCACCGCGCTTCGGGATCGATTCGCCGCGTCTCTGTCAAACGCGGGAGGAGAAAAGAGCCCGAATCGCCAGTCTCGCGGCACGCTCTCGGCGTACTATGGCGACCAACCCGCGGGCATCAGATGATGCACCGTCCCCGTGAAATAAATCAGATAGGGCAGGCCGAAAAGCAGGGCAAGCGGGAGCGCCGTCAGAACCACGCCGCTCAGAATGCATCCCAAACGCAGGTTTGCCTCCGAAAACGTCGGCTCTTTTTGCGCCAGTTTCGCCAGCAGCGCGTCGGCGTTGGGCTCAGTGCCGGGCGAAGGGCTCTCCGGTAGCGGTTGCGGCAGGACTTTGGCTGTGGGAGGGGTTTCGGGAGAGGGCGATGCGGCGTCCTCCGCCTCTGCCTGCACGATCTCCCGGTCCAGCCAGGCCAGGTGCTCGGTGAGCAATCGCCGTTGCTGGCGCATTTCCTGCAACTTTTCCGGGCCCCTCATGGTTTAACGTATCTGGTCTGTCCCGGACGTAGCTGGCAAGAGCGATCTCACCCAAACCACCGTGCAAGCTCGAGCCCGGACTGATATCATTTCGCAATGAGGCGTGGCAAACGCTGACTTTCTGAAATTCGGCAAGAATTTTGTTGCCAGTCAAACCTCGTTCCCCCAAGCTATTAACGAATCTGGAAGCCTATCTCATGCACAAAATCCTGAAACCTTTTCTCTTCGGCCTCGCTTTGGCGCCCTTCGCGGTCGCCCAAGACGCAGCCTATTCCGAAACTTGGGGCGTGACCACCCTGGAGTTTCCAGCGAATTCAGACACGTATTTGAGCCTCATCTTTCCTCGTGACGAGGCGTTTCGCGGAGTCGTTGATTCGGTTGACACTTCCGGCTCTGACCCGGTGATCACGTTCTCCGGATCACCGTTTAGCAACGGTGAGTTCATCTCGGGGGACGATGTGTTTTACCTGCTGGTATGCTCAGGTCCTCTGGATGGTAGCGGAAATCCGACCGCTGCATCTGAGGAAGGCGCCTTCGCTACTGTGATCGGCAACGGTACCGGTAACGTTGTCTTGAGCGGTCCTGAGGCTGATGGTGCTTTTTCTGATCTGAATAATATCGTCGGCGAAACCGTTAAAATTATTCCCTACTGGACGCTTGAAACGCTTTTCCCGGATGGTGAAGGCATTGCAGCGATCACAACGACTGAGGAAATCGGCTCCAAGTCCGAGATTCTTTTTCCCGCCCTTCCAAATGTTGATGATCCATCGACCGTCGGAAGTGCTGAAACAGGGACGAACCTCCCAGCGGCAACTCGGGTGGTGCTCGCTGACCTTGGCGGTGAGAAACGTTGGGTCGAGACAGTAGACGGATTTCCGGGCTTTGAGAACGAACCTCTTTCCCCGAATTCGTTTCTCATCGTGCGTAATCAGACTGACTCTGAACTGTCGGTCTCACATTATGGCCCCGTGAATACTGCCGCAATCCGCATTCCAGTCGGTACGGTCGCCGCGAATCGTGCCCAAGACAACCCCGTAGGCTTTGTAGTTCCGGTCGAGCTCACCATCAGTGATCTGAATCTCGAGACAGTGGTAGACGGTGCGACATCGTTGGATTCGTTTGACGAAGTGCTGGTTTACAAGTCCGGAACCGGAGTCAACCGTCCAGCAGACAGCCGCCTCTTGCTCGCAAATGGCTCGTGGTTCCTCACTTCTAACCCCACCCCCGGTAATGAAGTGAACGACTTTATGGTTGATCCGGGTGATGCCCTGGTTATTCGGAAAGCTGCCGGGCCCGTCCGCGTTTCAGAGTGGATACTTTTGCCGGAAGCTCTTCGCAATCTCTCTAACCGCTAGGTGCTTGAACGGTCTCCTCTCTATTTTGAATTGTTCTCTTGTTTGATCATGCGCTTGTCTACCATTCTCTTTTCGCTCTGTGTGGCGCCTGGCTTGGCGTTTGCACAGGGAACAAATGCGAATATCTTCGCTAACGGGCTGCTAAACCCGGCTGGCGACGCTGAAGTTGGGATTGGAACCTCGTTTATTATCGTTGTTGACACGATGAACGATGGTTTTGTCCCGGTTTTAGATGCCAGCGCGTTTGGCGGCTCTATCAATCTCAATGTCGGCTCGTTTATCGATGAACCCAGTGGGGACGATATCGTCATCCGTGTAGGACAGTACACAGAGGATTTGTTTGGGGATGCTCAAGCAACAGCCGGTGGCCAAATCCTTTACGAAAATGGTGGTGGCTTTGATAACCTCGGCCAAGGTGATCCTTTTGGAATCTACTGGTTCCCCGGCCTGACCGGGACTGAGTCGCTGATGCTCAACGGGTTAGAATTCTACGGGGCATTCCTCGGTTATGAGGGTGAAGTCCTCGCGGGTGATTCGAATTGGATCCTTCCCGCTGCCAATGTCAACGAAACCTATCGCTACAGCTCGATTACCGGAGCGAATGGAGCGGGTCCTGATATCCCTGCCGACCAGCAGGTTATAATCCCGGAGCCGTCTGCTCTTGCTGGCGTCTTTGGCCTTGCGGCGCTGCTGATTGCCCGTCGGCGTGCCTGATTGTGCGGTTTTCGAGAAGGTTTCAGTTTTTCAGCCGGTGGCATCTGCCACCGGTTTTTTTGTCGCGTTTACCGGCGTCTGACGGGATGGGCTTGCTTTGAGCCTCTGAGTTCGTTCAGCTTGGTCGTCAACCCGTTGCGGGGTCCGATATGAGTGATCCGAATTCGATCCGCCTGCCCAAGTTTCCTTTTCTTGTGTTCGATGCCTGTCTTGTTGGCAGCGCCATCTGGATCAAGCTAAGCCATCAGGGCCCCGAGGGTCCGGGCCTGTGGGTATTGGTGATTGTCGCCATCCTGCTCGGGGGGCTGGTCGGCTGCTTACCCTACTGGCTGGAATTTCGGACTCTCGCCCGGCTCCGTGAGTTCGAAATGGCGCAGCAGGCCGGTGATTCCACGGGAATAGCTGCCAGCCAGGCACGGCTGGAAGAGGGTGCCGCTCAGATCGAAGACTTGTTCCAGCGTCTCGAGCAGGGGGAAAACCGGCTGCTTGAACGCCTTGAGTCGCAAGGTAAGGCTCCGGCCGAATTCGGGAAAGGCGCGGACGAGCGGCAGGCCGCCCTGCTCGAGCAGATCGCCGTGCTCGTGGAACGCGAACGCGAGGAGCTCCTCGCCCGGCTTGATGCGAGTCAGAGCGGCGGCGCCCAAGGAGCCGCTTTTGCCGGGCTGGAAGCGCGCATGGAAAGCCTCGCCGCACAACTCGACCTTCTGAGCGGCCGGCATTCGGAACCGCCGGCAACCGGCGAGGAAAGTGCCCGCGAAAATGACTCCTCCCCCGCGCCCGGTGGCCTGGGCTACGGTTCGCCGGGAGCCGCGATAGAAGCGACATCTCCCGAGCCGCTGCCGCCCTCGACCCCGTCTGCCGGGCCCGAGGCGGTCGAAGTGCCGCCGGTTCCCGACCGCCAGAGCGACTCCGGCAAACGCGTTGCGGAAACCGGAGCGTATTCCGAGCCCGAAGCCGATTGGGATGAAGAGTTTGATTCCAGCGAAGAGGTTTCGTCGGGGTCCGTCCTGGAGGTCGCAGACGAACCTTTCGATGAGTCAGCGGAAACCCCGCTCGACGAGCCCGAAGAAACCTTTCCGGGCGACGAGCCACCCAATGAAATGCTCGCCTCCGCCTCAGCTGCGGACAGCGAAACCCTGCCAGAGATTGGCAACGCCCCCGACGAGCCGGGCGAGGTGACCGATCGGGGCGCTTATGTCCCGCTCGACGATTCATTCGACGCCCCGGCTCCAGAGGCACCCGACGCTATCGTGGAAATGCCGGAGGGGCTCGAAGAGGACTTTGCGACCGGTTCCGAAGAAAGCGCGTTTCCGGAAAGGGTCGAAGCTGACCGCGAAGCGGCGCTGATGGCTGCGGATGAGGTTGCCGCCGACGAATCGGGCGACAGCGCTTCGGCCGCGTCCGTGGCCGCCAGTGATTTTTCCGGAGATCCTGGCGAAGAGGTGGCAAACCTCATGCAGGATGAGGACTGGGGCGAAGGCTGGGGCGAGGAAGAAACCGGCGAAGAACTGATCGATGAAGACGTGCAGGGCGCCTCGCAACCCGAACTCATCGAGGGCGCCGATGGGGGACCGCCGAAAGCGCGGAAAGCGGGCCGCAAGGACACGACTCTTATCGCCCAAGTGCTGATCGGAATCGGCAACAAACCCTACGTGCGTGGCGAAGGCCCCGGTCTGTCGCCCGATGAAGGCGTGCCGATGGAATTCCTCGAGATCGGGAAATGGCAGTGGACGGCGCCCGACTCCACCGCCCCGCTGAGGGTGCAGATTTATAAGAACGACGAAATCCCGGCCCAGGAAGGCTGGATCGACCTCGAGCCCGGGCAACGCCGCTCTGTGACGCCCCGCTTCGGGTAGAAGCGGTTCAGCCGAGGAAAGCCGTCAGGGGACTTGTTGCCGATGCGGTTGGCGCATCTGCGGGCAGGCCCTCCTCATAGGCAACGCGCCCGGCGACAACCGCATCGGCAAATGCGCGCCCCATCCGTACGGGGTCGGTGGCAACTGCGATGGCGGTGTTTACGAGGACGGCGTCGGCGCCGAGTTCCATCGCTTCTGCCGCTTGCGACGGGCGGCCAAGCCCGGCGTCGACGACCACCGGCACGCGCGCCTGCTCAATGATGATTTTGATCTGGGCCCGCGTCTCGAGCCCGCGGTTGCTGCCAATGGGCGAGCCCAGTGGCATCACCGTTGCACAACCGGCGTCCTGCAGCCGCAGCGCCAGCACCGGGTCGGCGTTGATGTAGGGAAGCACGCTAAAGCCTTCGGACACCAGGATTTCTGCCGCCTTGAGGGTCTCGATCGGGTCGGGCAGCAGATGATTGGGGTCGGGGTGGATCTCCAGTTTCACCCACTGTGGCAGGCCAGCTGCAGCGGCCAGTCGCGCCAGCCGCACGGCTTCTTCCGCATTCATGGCACCCGCCGTGTTGGGGAGGACGAGGTAGCGGTCGGCTTCGAGGTAGTCGAGAATGTTGGCGAACGGATCACCCTGGCCACTTAGGTCGGCTCGTTTCAAGGCGACCGTTACCAGCTCCGTGCCGCAGGCTCGCAGCGCATCGCGCATGCCCTCATTGGAAGCGAATTTACCCGTGCCGACGAGCAACCGCGACTGAAAGGCGCGGCCAGCGATCGTCAAAGGTGCCGTGGAGGTGGCGAGAGGTTCCATAGGAAAAAACGCAGGGGGACTGCTACGGGTAGCGTGACGTGGGGCTGGCGCTGCGTCAACCGGCGGGGAAAGTGGCGAGCGGGCCTCGTTTTGAGTTAGCCGCGCGTTACCGAGCCTTCGGTTCCGCCGGTCGGGCGGGCAAGGCCGCCGATAAGCTCGAGCACTTTTGCCCGGAGCTCCGCCAACGCGGCTTCAGGGTCGTCCTGATGGACTTCAAACAGGCTGACGAGGGCGGAACCGACCACGACGCCATCCGCAGCGGCAGCGACCTGTTCCACGTGCTCGCGTTTGGAAACGCCGAAGCCGACCACGATGGGCAGGTCCGTTGCCTCACGGATAGGCGCGATGCGCTCGCGCAAATCCTCCGCGATGGTGTCCGTGGCCCCCGTCACGCCCGTCCGCGAGACGTAGTACAAGAAGCTCGTGGCGGCCCCGGCAATGATCGGCAGCCGTTCGCGCGGGGTGGTCGGGGCAACGATAAAAACGAGCCCAAGCCCGGCTTCGGCGCACAGCTCCCGGAGCGAGGCGGATTCCTCCGGTGGCAGATCGAGTACGAGCAGGGCGTCCACGCCCGCAGCGGCCGCTTCAGCCACAAAGGCTTTCTCCCCTCGCGCATAGATGAGGTTGTAGTAGAGGTAGAGGACCACCGGTGCTTCGTGCCCGCCCGCGCGAAGCTGCTGCACGATGTCGAGCACCCCGCTGGGGGTCATTCCGGCATCCAGTGCGCGTTGGGCGGCGCGTTGGTTGGTTGGGCCATCGGCAAGGGGGTCGGAAAACGGTACCCCGATTTCCAGAAGGTCAGCCCCTGCCGCGAGCACGGTTTCGCAGGCCTTCAATGAAGTTTCCCGGTTGGGATCACCGCCGCAGAGGAACGGAACAAAAGCGGCACGGCCCGCGGCGCGGGCCCGTGTAAAAGCGGTAGTGATACGGGAACTCATAACGAAAGGCGGGCAGGAGTCGCTCGAAAGATTAGCTTGCCAAGGCCGTCAGCCTGTGTTCAAGTTTCAAGTTCGCGCCTCCGTAGTTCAATGGATAGAACGTCGGTTTCCGGTACCGAAGATAGGGGTTCGATTCCCTTCGGGGGTAGGCGTAAACGGGTTTCCATGCCCGCAAAACTGCCGCTGACGACCCGAGGTTCAACGGGGACCCCGTCGCCGGTCATGGATTGATCGCGGCTCCTCGGATGGCACCGGTCGCGGGTTCTCCACGACAGCGGAATCCGGCGCGGTGGCCAGGTGCACGAGTTCCGGCTCCCCTTCCTGCTGCAGATGCGGGTTTGGGCCCGCGACATGTTCGAAGACTTCGGTTCTGCCGAAGAGGGAGAAGCCGACGTAACCGCGCGCCTTCAGGTCGCCGTCCTCGAGCCAGAGGTGGCCTTTGTAGAATTTCCCTTCCTTGGGGTCGTACAAGCGTCCATCTTCCCAGCGACCATCGTCGGCATCGTAGCGAAAATCCCGCATGATGTCGATGCCGAGTACCCGACGGTTGCGAATGGATTCGTCAGGATTGAATTCGTCGCGTTGGTTGACACGCCGCGGCTGCACCGCAATGAGGCGGCCTTGGAGTGTCCCGTCGTCACTGATGCGGACGGCGATTTTGGCGTCTTTGTCGGGAGCCCAGTAAACGCCCATGACGGCTTCCTCGGGAGATGGCGAAGCCGCAGCAGCGGCGGCCATTGCGAGCATAGCCACGAGCGACAGAAAGAAGGCGGGGGATTTCATGCTCACATCGACCCCGAAATCCGGTGGCGGTGCCAAGCAAAAACGCGGCGATGGGGGATTCCGTTCGACTTGCTGAAAGGCTTCCCGGAACAATTGAATCCGCGGCTGAGAAAGGCCGAAGGCGGGGTGTAGAGCTGCCCTAGGCGGGGACGGAGGGGGCCTCTTGAGCCGCGACCTTACGTCGCCAGTGCCGGGCAATGATCCCGTGACGGGGCGCGACCAGGGCCACCAGGAGGAAAAACAGCCCGGCGACCACAGCCATCATCCCACTCGTGGTTGTGGCTTCGAAGCCAAACCACGACGGCACGGCTATCGCGCTGATGTGCCCGAGGACCGCCGAGGCGACGGCGAAGCCCAGCGAAAGCCAAAGCAACGGCGCAAGGCGGTCTGTCAGCAGGTGTGCGGTAGCCGGGGGCACGACCAGCATGGCGATGACCAGGATGCTGCCGACGGCCTCAAACGAGGCCACGGTGGTGATGGCGACCAGGGTCATCAGCAAATAGTGCATGATACCTGCGTTGAAGCCAAGGGTGGTGGCGAGGGCAGGGTCGAACGAGCTGAGCCGCAGCTCTTTGAAAAAAAGGATGACGAGGAACGCGTTCACCAGCGCAACGCCGCCCAGGAGCGCCGCAGCTCGGGGTATTTGCGCGCCGAAAAGCGTCACTCTGTCGAGCGGGGTCAATTCCAGCGCGCCGTAAAGCACACAGCTTGGGTCGAGGTCGACCTGATCCGCGCCGCTAACGATGAGAATCAGGCCGAGGGCGAATAGCGACGTGAACACAATGCCCATACTGGCGCCCCGGTCGACTTGGCCCCAGTGGCTGACCCATTGCGTGAAGACGGCGGTGAGGACGCCGGCGAGTGCTGCTCCGATGAACATCGTGAAGCTCGCCCGCGAGCCGGTCACCAGAAAAGCTATCGCGAGGCCGGGCAGCACCGCGTGGCTGATCGCATCACCCATCATGCTCATTTGCCTAAGCACCAGAAAGGCGCCAACGGTCGCGCAGGCGATTGCGCTCAGCGCCCCGACGATGACGATCCACGTATCAAAAGGTGTCCAAGTGTCCATTTTGAGCCATCAAAGTTAGGGCGCGGCGTCAAGGCAACGCCGAAACGCTCAGGCGCGCCATCACTCAGGCAAACGCGTCGGCTCTCGCCTCGATACGCTGCGCCAAATCGATGTCCTTGCCGGTGATTTGGTTTCCCGCGCTGTGGGTCGTCAGAGCAAAGGTTGTCTTGCGGTAGACATTACTCACCTCGGGATGGTGATTGATCGCCTCGCAGTCTTCGACCACTGCCGAAATCAAGGCGATGGCCGCAGGAAAATCCCGGCATTTGAAGGTCTTTTGAAGGTATCCGCCGCTGGCTGTCCAACCGGGCAATCCCGCGAGGGCTGGCGAAAGCTGCTCGGGTGTCAAAGGAGAATCGTCAGGCATAAGGTAGCAGTTGTTTGAGTTTCGCGTTGGGGAGTTGGCGTTGCGGTTAGTTTAGCTCGACATCGCAATAACTCAACCACCCGGGAGCTCTTCAACCCTCACTGTGCTTGGCCATTTTCCGGATTTTTTCGTAATGGGCTTTGGTGACCGAACAGATGGATAACCGATTGCCTTTGCGGACGATGGGGAGGTCCGCCAGGGCGGGCTCAGCCTTGAGCTCCGCAAGCGGAACGATACGTCCGAAGGCTTCGACGAAGCGGACTTTCACCGCAACCCATCGCGGTTCTTCGCGGGTACTTTTTGGGTCATAGTAGTCGCTGTCGGGGTCGAAGGCGGTTTCATCGGGAAAGGCCTCCGAGGCAATCTCAGCCAGGCCGGCGACGCCGGGCGGCTTCGCGTTGCTGTGGTAGAAGAGCACGCAGTCCCCCGGCTTCATGTCGTCGCGCATGAAATTTCGCGCCTGATAGTTGCGCACGCCATCCCACGGCTCCGTTTGATTGGGTCGCTGCCGGAGGTCTTCCAGCGAGAAGACGTCCGGCTCACTCTTCATGAGCCAATAGTTTTTTGCCATTGCCGGGAGTTTGTCCCGGGGGTTGCCGCAACGCAACCGTCCAGGGCAAACGCTATCAGCCTTTAAATATCAGCCCAACCTAGCGCAACTCGCGAAAAGCAGACCTGCCCAGAGGGCGCATTTTTGCGCCGAGAGGACAGCGTGCGGAAGCGCCCGATGCCCCGCCAATGCGAGACGGCGCAGCCAGGAGACTTTCGCCGGAGGACTGTCTACTCCACCGTGACGCTCTTGGCGAGATTGCGTGGCTTATCGACGTCGCACTTGCGCTGGACTGCGATGTGGTACGAGAGCAGTTGCAGCGGAACCGTCATCAGGATCGGCAGCACGGCCGGGTGGCACCGCGGCACGCGGATAATGTCGTCGGCCCCGTCTTCGGGGAATTCTCCACCGGCGGTGGTCACCGCGATAACCTTGCCGCCGCGGGCGCGGGCCTCTTGAATGTTAGAAATGACTTTCGGCAGGATCGGTCCGTCAGGCGCGAGGAAGACGCTCGGGCACTTGTCGCTGATGAGGGCGATCGGGCCGTGCTTGAGCTCGGCGGCCGGGTAACCTTCGGCGTGCATGTAGCTGATTTCCTTTAGCTTCAGCGCGCCTTCGAGCGCCACCGGATACATATCCTGGCGGCCGAGGAAGAGCATATCCTCGTAGTGGGCGTAGCGATGGGCGATCGCCTCGATGGCTTCCGCCTGTTGCAGGGTCTTGGCGACGAGGTTTGGCACCGCGCGGAAGGCTTCGACCATCTCGCGGCCTGCTTGGAAAGAGAGGTCGCGCATGCGGCCGAGGTAGAGCGCG
>JBHJGW010000298.1:0-5245 GCA_050331415.1 Opitutales bacterium
GCCCATGCCGAGCCCTTCGACGATCTTGAAACCGCTGACCTTCGCCACTGCTCGACCGCCTCGGTGAGGCCTCGCACAGCACCAGCTCAACGCCACTACCTCCGAAGAAACGCAATCGCTCACCGAAACCCTCCATCGCGAGAGTGAGCCCCTCGGCGTCACGGTGGAACCGTCAGAAGGAGAGCTGCGCGCGCAGCGGTGAGACGTCCACGCAGCCCGGCTCATCAGATGGCATGCCGCCGAACGCGAAAACCTGTTGCACTCGCCGTCAGGCCGCCACGGACGCGTAATGGAGCGCGATCAACTCCGGTCGGAGCAGCGGGTCACCGCGTAGGTACGCCGCGAGCATCGCTGAACTCGACCTCGAAGGTCGACTCGTCCAGTAGCTCAAATCCCGCCTTTCATTGCCTCGTCGAACGTGGAGAGAAGGCGCGCTAAAGGCGTTGCCTCCCTCGCCTGGTTAGGCTTATTGAATTCTGTCTGATTTCTGGAGATTGTGCCGCATACATAGAAGCTGAACATTCTCGGCAGTAATAGATGCACCTCCCTTGGAGAAAGGAAGAATGTGGTCAAAGTGAAGATTATCGGTCGATCCACACTCCACGCATTTCCCTTGGTCTCTTTCCCAAACCGCCAATTTTACTTTTGTTGGGATAATTCTGCGATGAGGAAGATTTCGCGAAACTGGAGAGGAAAAATCTTCATCGCCTTCAACTGCAATCAGCTTGAACTTGAAAACATTCCGGACACCAGACTGTTCGATCCAGGCGTCTACTAGATGAAAAACTCCATTATAGGACCAAATTCCTGGCTTAATCTTTTCGTATACCCGAACTCTCTCTGGTTCTCTCGTTCCATCCTTGGAATGTAGAGCCGCCTGGTAAAACTTTCCATTCTCAGTAAGACTGCCCGAAGCGTTTTTCTGAGGCTGATCTACTGTTTTTGGGTTTGGTCCCATACGAGTCCGATTAACATCGTGCCCCTCGTAGATCAAAGTCTCTCCATGGTCTTCGATTCGGTCTTCGTAAGGTGCTCCAGGTCGAACCGACATCAAAATGACCGAGTGATCTCCGCCTAGTCCGAAATTCATTCCTTTCTGTAGGCTCGTGCCTTCTCGCTGACACATTTCAATGTAGGGAATGATTTCGTTGATCATATTTTTTTCTGCCTAACAAGTGATTGTCTAATTTTCAAATATCGCTCCCGCTGCTCGCTGGGGAATCCTCCGAAATCTGACGTTCAGGCGCTTCGCTAATCAGATATCACACATTTGGGGGTAATAGGCGCTTTTCAGATATCCTCAAAGCAACCTGGTCAGTGCGAGAAAATGCGGCCATGCGGGCTGGTGGTGCGGATTCTCAATCGTTGTGATGGTTTTTGTCGGCGTTGGCTACTTCAAAATGCCCGTTTGGCGGTTGGATCACGCCTCCGTCGACCGGCCGCCCCGAATTTCGCCGGCGCGCTGAAGGGCGAATTTGGCGGCGAGGGGGCCGAGGAATTCGTAGAGGATGGTGGTGGCGAGGATGATGTTGGTCAGGAGGGAGCGCAGTTGCTCGTCACCGACGCCGCTGTGCAGGACGAGGCCGATGGCGACGCCCGCTTGCGGCAGGAGCATCAGCCCGGCGTGGCGCGCGACGTTGCGGTCCGCCCCCGCCAGCGAGGTGCCCGCCCAGGCACCGAGGTATTTGCCGAGTCCGCGGGCGACAAAATAGAGCGCAATGTAGATCAGACCGGTGCCGAAGTATTCTGGCGAAAAGTGCGCTCCGGCGAGGGTGAAGAACAGGATAAAGATGAAGTCTTCAACGTGTTGCACGGGTAGCAACAGCGAGACGTGCTTTTCCTCGCGGTGGAAATTATTCGCCACAATGCCGACCACGATGCACGCAAGCAAATTGGAGAACTGCAGCCATTCGCTAAGGTAGAAAACGGCGAAAATGATGCCCGCGAGGAACGGAAAGAAGAAGTCGGCGGTATCGGTGTAGCGGGCAACGCGGTTGAGCACCAGCCCGGCGGCCGCGCCCACCAGCAGCGCTAGGCCGATGTCGCGCACGAACAGCAGCGCGCCGCCGTTCTCGCCGCCCGTGGCGAAAAACAGGCTGGCGACGAGGCTGAACAGCAGCACTCCAAAGGCGTCGTCGAGCGCCACGATGCCGAGCACCGTGGTCGTCAGTTTGCCCTGGGCGCGGTATTCCTCGATCACGCCCATGGTGGCGGCGGGCGCGGTGGTCGCGGAGACGGCAGCCAGCGCGAGCCCGAGCTGCGCCGGTAAGTCGAGCACCAGCCCGAGCAGCCAGAAGGCGGCGTAAACCACCGCGAAGGATGTCAGCGCCTCGCCGAGCATACCGAGGCCGACCACTTTGCCGTGGCGACGCAGCTTCGGCAGGTTGATCTCGCTGCCGACAATGTAGGCGATGAAGGTCAGCGCGATCGACGAAAAAGGGTCGCTCCAGGCCTGCCGGTTTAGCTCCAGAAAGCGCCCGAGCAGCGCGTCGGAAAACAGCACCCCGGCCAGGAGGTAAGCGCTCACCTTGGGCAGCCCCACCTTTTCCGCGACAAAGCCAAAACCATACCCTGTCACTAAAAACAGGCACAAGGCCAACACCACCGCTTGCGCATCAATCATGGAGGGCATTTGACGAGGTGCCCGCAGGCGGTTCAAGGAAACCCTGCCTCGAGTTGTTATCGCGTTGTCGCAATATATCCTTCTGCACGGCCACCCCTCGATTTCACGGGGTAATGCCCGATGCCTCCGGCGCTCCATCGGCTTCGCTCTTTACCGGGAGCGGGCTGGGATGATTTGGCACGAGACCGGCGTGGCAAGGGCTCTGATTGATTTGCCCCATTCCCATCGCGTCGTTTTAGCCGAGGACGATGCAGGCCTCCGGAGGGTCTCCGAGTTGCTGCTGCAACGGCTGGGGCAAAACGTGATGGTGGTCGCCGATGGGGCCGAGGCGGTTGCCGCTTTCCGGAGCTTTCGGCCCGAGCTGGTATTTCTGGATCTCGAGATGCCGGTGATGGATGGCTTGGAGGCCGCCCGCATGATTCGGAGCCAGGCCGGTGGCCGCGCTGTCCGGCTGGTCGCGTTGACCGGTCAGGCCGAGGATCAGGCAATTCAGCAGACCCAAGAGGCGGGTTTCGATGCGCACTTGGTCAAACCGGTCGCTCCCCATCGCCTCGTCGAGCTTTTGAAGGGGCTGCCGACCGCCGAGACAACCGAATCCTGAACCATAGAAAGACCGAGCCTTGCGCTTTTCCGAAATCATTAACGAATCCAAGGAAGAGATTTCCCAGGAGTGGTGCGCGTTCGCGCGGGAGCATGTGGCGGTCGCCAAGGACCTGAGTGAGTGGGAACTGCGCGACCACCTCGAAGGGATGCTCGAATGGCTCGTCGCGGACGTTGAGACGCGCCAGAATGGCGAGGAACAGGAGCGCAAGTCGAAGGGCCTGTCGCACGGCAGCGAGCTTTCTTTCGAAGCGCCGCTGGCGCATGGCACGGCGCGGGCGGAATCCGGCTATGGGCTTGCGGACGTCAGCAGCGAGTTCCGCGCTCTGCGGGCGAGCGTCCTCCGGGTGATCGAGCGCAGGTACGATGGCAACCTGGGCGAACCGCAGTTTCAAGAGCTGATCCGCTTCAACGAGGCGATCGACGAGGCTTGGCTGCGCTCGTTGCGGCGAGCCGAGCAACTGTTCGACCAGTCGCAGCACTGGTTTCTCGGGATACTCGGGCACGACTTGCGCTCGCCGCTGCAAACCTTTTCCGGCATCACCAGCGTGCTGGCGCTCTCGGACAACCTCACGAGCGACGAGCGGGAGATGCTCCGCACGGCGGAGAGCAGCGTCAGCCGGATGGATGAGATGATCCGCAATCTGCTGGAACTGACCCGGCTTCGGCTCGGCACCGGCCTGAAAATTCATCCCCGTCGCACTTGCCTGCACACGCTCTGCGGCAACCTCCTCCGGCAAATGCGCGTGGCCTACCCGAACGCGAAATTGACCCTCGAGTCGCCCGGCGAGATGGAAATCTGGGCGGACACCGAGCGCCTGTGTCAGATGCTGGCCAACCTGATCAGCAACGCCCTGCGCCACGGCAAACCCGGTGGCCCGGTCACGGTAAGCCTCGAAGCACCCAACGAGCATGTGATCATCCGGCTGCACAACCCCGGCAAGCCAATCCCGCCGGAGGTGCGCGAGCGGCTCTTCAGCGGCAAACCCGTCGCCGGTCGCCACGGCGTCCACCAGCTTGGCCTCGGCCTGTATATCGTCCGTGAAATCGTCGCGAGCCATGACGGCAAGCTCGCGGTCGAATCGACCGAGGAAAACGGCACGACCTTCACCATCCACCTGCCCCGGCAACCGACCAGCGCTCCCGCCGAGGCCATCGTCTGACCCGACATCATGACCGAGCTATCCGACGCCCCTTCCGAAGCCCGTCCGCGCGTTTTGCTGGTGGACGACGATACCAACACCCGCGACTGCACCGCCGAGATCGTGCGACGGCTTGGCTACGAGGTGGTGGTCGCCGACAACGGCCCAGAGGCGCAGGCCGAGGCCTTTCGCCCTGACGTTGTGCTGCTCGACCTGATCATGCCCGGCCTCAACGGTTGGGACACCGCCTACGAGCTGCGTAAACACCCGTGGGGCCAGCAGGCCAAACTCATCGCCCTGACCGGACGCGACCGCGACGACGACATCAGCAAAGCCGTCGCCGCCGGCTTCGACGACTACCTCATCAAACCCACCAACCCGCAACACCTGCAAGACGTGCTGGTGTAGGTGAAACCAAGCCTTCACCCATCCGTGTCCATCCGAGTTCATCTGCGGTTCCCGGATCAAAAACTGTAGGGCTGGACCTCGTGTCCAGGCCGCTCTGCGATTTCCGCAAAGGCGAAACGTCGGCCATGTCGGAAGCCCCGGTGCGGCCCGGACACGAGGTCCGGCCCTACAGTTCGCCTTGCTCGCACCACCATGTGCAGCAACTCATCCGCGTCCATCGGCGGTTCCAAGATCAAAAGTCTCCGCGAGTAACGGCCCCCACGACCTCGCCCACGTCGCGGTCTCCGCGCAGGACGGCGTCGACGCCGACGAGGAGCGGTAGTTGATCGGCGTGGATGCCTTCGAGGCCGCGGGCGTATTGCAAGGCGGCGGGGGTGGTGTGGGCGCCTTCGATGGTGGTGATGCCTTGCTCGCGGAGTTCCGCCTGGGCGGCCTCGGCGGTTCTGGCTTGGCCGAGGAGCTTGCCGAGCTT
>JBHJGW010000299.1:0-7880 GCA_050331415.1 Opitutales bacterium
CGAACCGTGTAACCATCGATATACGGCCATCCGTAGTTCAGGACGTGCAGGATTCGGCGAGGAAAGCAGGACATATCGATAATCCGACGAGCAGCGAGGCGGCGTAATTTATTTTCGTTCGAGTGCTTCAAGCGCGCCTCGAACGCTTTGACAACTAGAAAGTCCCGCAGGACCGGATTCGGCCGCGTCCAATATCCTGCAACCCGCTCCAGATAACACCTCTGGCGCTCGAATCGGAAATATTTGTAACGCAAAACTTTCAATATTGCATTATGCATTACCCGTATTGCAAATCGCCTTACCACAAAGCTTTATTCATCCTTTACATCAGGTCGAGAGGGTTCTTTGCTACGCACATGCTACTACCTGAAGCCGCAGCTGCGGAGGGACGCTTCGTTCCGATTTCGGTTCGAGAATATCGTTTTTCGATCATCATACCAGTTTCCCGGACGGCTGCCTCCGCTGAGGAAGCGGTCACCGCTTGCCGACGTGCGATGCAGGCCGATGACGAACTCATCCTTGTCGTTGACGGCGCGTGGCAGGGTGAGCCAACCCAGCATCCCTCGGCGTCGCGGACGATCCTTTCGAAGACGCAAGTTGGTGCCGCCGCCGCGCGGAACCTCGGCAGTCAGCAGGCTTCCGGGGATTTTCTCGTTTTTGTCGACAGCGATGTGCTGATTCCGCCGGATGCGCTGGACCGCCTGGAGCAACGCCTGGCTGGGGACAAGCTGGATGCCGTGTTTGGCTCTTATTGCGATGAGCCGAGTGATCGGCTGATTTCCTCACGCTTCCGAAATTTGCTGCACCATGTAACGCACCAGCGAAGTGCGGGCCCGATCAGGAGCTTCTGGACCGGATTCGGAGCGGTCCGGCGTCAACTGTTCATGCAATTGGGCGGCTTGGACGCGCGCTATCGATGTAGCATTGAGGATGTCGAGTTCGGCCAGCGCATGGCGGATGCGGGCGCGCGCATCGCCCTCGATCCCAGCCTGCAAGTCACCCACACGAAGCGCTGGCCGTTGGCAAAGATGATTCGTTCGGACATCCAGGACCGAGCGCTGCCCTGGAGCCACCTCATCCTGGATCGACACGAATTGCCCGACGCGCTGAACACCTCTTGGCGCGATCGAATGGCCGCCGCCCTAGCCGGTGGTTTGGTGGCCTGCCTTGGCCTTACGCTGGTGACGGGCTGGATGATGCTGGGCGCGCTAAGTTGTCTGGTGGCCTTCATCGCGATCAACCGCGACTTCCATGCCTTGCTTTGGCGCAAGGGCGGTATCCCGCTCCTGATCGGCGGTATCGCGCTTCACCTGCTCTTCTACCTCTACAGCGCCGCGACCTTCGCCACTCTGGCGGCGCGGTGGTGGATCACCTCGCCGGAACGCTTCGCCGCGTGGCAATCCCGTGCTGCCAGCTCATGAATCAACCGGAGCTCCTCATCGTCGGCGCCGGTCCGGCCGGGTTGACGGCCGCATATCAGGCAGTTAAGCATCGCTGGCAGCCGCTGGTGCTGGAAGCCAGCGAACACGTCGGCGGGATTTCCCGTACCGAAGAGTGGCAGGGCTTTCGCTTCGACATCGGCGGGCACCGTTTCTTCACCAAGGAAGAAGTCATCAACGAGCTGTGGCACGAGGTGCTGGGCGACGATTTTATTCGCGTCAGTCGACTGTCCCGCATCTTTTACCGCGGGCAGTTCTTCGCGTATCCGCTGGCTCCGCTGGATGCCCTCCGCAAGCTCGGCTTCGGAGAAGCCTGCCGGATCGGCCTCAGCTACCTCGGCGCGCAGGCCCGCCCAAAGGGCCACGAGCGCAGCTTCGAGGAGTGGGTCAGCAATCGTTTCGGTGACCGCCTCTACCGAACATTTTTCAAGACCTACACCGAGAAGGTCTGGGGGATGCCTTGCTCCGAAATCTCGGCGGACTGGGCGGCGCAGCGGATCAAAGGGATGTCGCTGACGAAGGCGGTGTTCGACGCCTTCAGCACGAAGCCCCAGGCTAAGTCTCTCATCCGAGAGTTCGAGTATCCCCGTCTTGGCCCCGGTATGATGTGGGAGCGCTTCCGCGAAAAGGTCAAGGCCGGGGGAGGTGAGGTCCGTATGCAAGTGCCGATAACGCGCGTGCGCCATGCCGACAACGTCATCACCTCCGTCGAAAGCGCCGATGGCGAGATCTGGCAGCCAGAGCATCTGATCAGTAGTATGCCGCTGCGGACCCTTTTGCGGCAGCTCGATCCGCCGCCCCCCGCCGAGGTCATGGTGGCAGCCAACCGCCTGCGCTACCGTGATTTCCTTGTGGTCGCGCTCTTCGTCGACGAAGCGGAGATTTTCCCGGATAATTGGATCTACATCCACGAGCCCGGCGTGCAAGTCGGGCGGGTCCAGAACTTCAAAAACTGGAGCCCGGAGATGGTTCCCAATCCAAAGGTCACCGGGCTTGGCATGGAATACTTTTGCCATGAAGGCGATGGCCTCTGGGAGAGCTCCGACGAAGACCTGATCGCTTTGGCAACCGACGAGGCCGCCAAAATTGGCCTTGCTGAGCCTACAAAAGTTTTCGGCGGGCGTGTCATCCGACAGCCCAAGGCCTACCCGGTTTACGACCACGCCTATCAGGAAAATCTGGCGATCATCGAGCGCTACCTCAGCGGCTGGCAAAATCTGCAAACGATTGGGCGCAATGGTCTTCATCGTTATAACAACCAAGATCACTCGATGCTGACCGCCATCCGGGCGGTGGATAATCTCCAGCATCGCCAACATGACCTGTGGCAAATCAATACCGAGCGCTCGTATCATGAAACCTTTACCGTCGGCGACAGCGACAAGCGGGCGGCGGGATAACGCTTGGTCATTTAACCGCTGTCCACAAACGGCTTTAGGCCTCTCGGTTGCATGTGGAATTCTTGGTTTTTGGCTATTTTGGATCTTTGACACTGATCACATCCGCGCCAATCAGGACATGCTCGTGTTCTGCCCGCCCATCCTCGCGATGGCCGAAAGCGGAGAACTCTTGAATGAGTGGTGGGCTCCCGCGAGCGCTCTCCATCCGGAGGGCCAACCTCGATACGCCTACCATGGGCTGCTGTTTCCCTGGCTTACCGGTAAGCTTCTCTGGGAGTCGTCACCCGGGGCCTTGCAGTCCACACTGGCGGCTTTTCGGGGCTTGGTTCCGGTCTTTTTCATACTTGGCTGGTTTTCGCTGCAAAGGATGCTTGCGAACGCGGATAGGGCCCACGGCTTTGCACCGCTGCTTGGGCTCTTGGCGACGCTTCCGGTACTCGGCTGGATGAGGCTCGGGCGCCCGGAAGACCTCGCGGCGTTGCTGCTCCTCGGGTTTGGGATCGGTCTACTAGTGGTCTCCCAACGCTATTTTTTTCCGCTCCTAGCCATCGCAGTTGCGCTGCTGGCGCACACGCATCCGCTGACGGCCGTTTGGAGTGGGCTCGGCGCTTCTGCGCTGGCCGTCAGGCGGTTTCCCGGAAGAGCCGTATTTCCCGCAATGCTCGGGACGGGCATCTGCGCGGTACTGTTGTTCCTCCTTGCCTTCGGCATCTTCGATACCACCTTCTGGGAGTGGTGGAACGGCTTCCACCAGATGGCCGACCATGCAACCTTCGGCGTCAGCGGGCTGGAGACAGCCTCCCTTGAAGGGCGACTGGTGGTGCTTGGCTATGTGGGGCTAGCAGCGATTCCACTGGTTCATGCTTTGCAACGGAAGGTTCGCAAAATGGCTGGCGTCCCCGTATGGACATTGGTCGCGGTCGGCCTGGCCCTTCTGGTCGTTGTCTACTTCGGGGCATGGAAACCGCGGCCGTACAACGTTTTGCCCTTTGTGCCCGTGGCGATTCTGACGCTGTTACACTTCATCAGTCGATCAAACGTCTCGCCACTTTATGCGCTGATGTCAAAATTCGCTTTGGGCGGGCTTGCTGCGGCTGGTTTATCCGGCCTCGTGATGGTTTCCGTGCAGCTTGGCGTTTCAACGGCCCCAGCCATCCCGGCCTCCGGTCCGCATGGATTGGAAGTCAGGGTGCACCCGAAACTTCTCTTCGTGGCGAGAACGACCAAGGAAGTCGCGACAATGGAAGATTTCCGCTCCTCGCAAGCGTTCGCGCTATTGGTCCCGGCGAGCACGGAGGTTCCGAATGATCTCGCGGTTGACCGATTTCCCGTGCATCGCCCGGGTTCCACCTTCGCCAAGATTCCTCGATTCTATCGCGGCTACTGGCTCGATCTGCTGACGCCCTCAATCCGGGTAGGGGCCCCCGGTGAAGTGGAGGTGCAACCAGGCGACATCCTCCGCGACTGAAGAAGAACCATGCCTGTTCTGCCCGCAAGCCAGCCGACTGCTGATCGCATCGGGAGCCTCGATGGCCTGCGCGGAGTCGCTATTCTTCTGGTCATCATCCTGCACTGGCCAGTGCTCCATTACCGGGGGGCGCTTGGCGAATGGTGGACCTACTTCAAACTCCTGCGCTTTGCGGTAGATGTTTTTTTCGTGGTTTCAGGCTACTTGATTGGACATATCCTGCTGGAAAGCCGTTCAAATCCGAAATATTTTCGCGACTTCTACCTGAAACGAATTTTCCGGATCTTTCCGCTTTATTACAGTCTTTTGCTTTTATTCTGGTTAGCGAGCGTTTTTGTCGACGCCCCAGGGTTTCAGCTCCAAGGATTTGTTTGGTTTTTTCTGTTTTTCCACAATCTCTTTCCCGAGGTAAGTTTTCCCGGAGTGTTGGTCCCGCTCTGGTCGCTTGCGGTTGAGGAGCAATTCTATCTCATTGTTCCGTGGTTGATTCGCTACTGCTCGAAAAAGCTGTTGCTCTCGATCATCGGAGCCGCAATGGTCATTCCTCCCTTGCTTCGGGCGCTTCATATATCAGGCATCCTCGATCTTCCGCACGGGTTCACCTTTTCGCCTGCACGGATGGATGGTATCCTCGTTGGCGTGGGTCTCGCATGCCTGCTTCGGTTACTACCTGTTCAGGATGTCGTGGAGCGCTACGGCCCCAGGCTTCTGCCCCTTGGGCTTGGCTTCTTCGCGGTAGCCGTTGCACTGGCGCCAGTCAATGGTGTGAACGAAATCTTCTGGCCCCTCTTAATCAGCTTAGGAGCTGCGGCGATTATTGCGCATTTAGTCAGTTCAGCCCATAGCCGCCATACCCTCTTAAACCGGTCCTTCCTGCGATTTCTCGGCAAGCGTTGCTTCTTCTTATACATCGCCCATATGCCGATATTCTACTTGTGTTTCTATCACCATGCCGCAGGAAGCCGAAACGACTGGCTTTTCTGTGGATGCACCCTGCTCGCAACCATCGTTTTGCTGCTATCCGCAGAAGCGTCATGGCGATGGGTCGAATTGCCGTTAATGCGTTATGCAAAGCGCCGAACCTTTGCCGAAAACAATTTGGACGCCAATGCGTTTTTATTCAATCGGGGGAAAGAAGAGAAATGACTTTTAGGAAACCGTTAGAAAATATTAGGGAAAATCTTCTCACCCAGAGGCGCATGAAAATAGGCGCTAAGGATCGCCTTCATAATTAGATTCCTTAGAATCAATTGCTTTACTCGCTGACGAATAGATGGTCCAGTAACCCATCGCCTGAACGCCGATCAGCACCGCCTTACAAACAAGCATCCAACACAGCCACGATGCGCTTACTCGCTTGACCATCGCCATAGGGATTCACTCGCCGCTGCATCCGCGAATAGACCTCATCGTTAATAAGCAAGTCGGTCGCCGCCATCACGATCGCGTCTTCATTGGCTCCGACCAGCTGAACGGTTCCGGCCTCGACACCCTCGGGACGCTCGGTCGTGTCGCGCATAACGAGAACGGGCTTACCGAGCGAGGGCGCCTCTTCCTGAATGCCTCCTGAATCCGTCAGCACCAGCTGACTCGCGGCCAGCAGGCCGATGAATGGGCGATAGCTCAGCGGGGGCAGCAAACGTACATTGGCGAGCCCATCCAGAAGTCGCCGGACGGGCTCCTGGACCGAGGGATTCAGATGGACCGGGTAGACGAAGAGACGCTCTGGAAAACGCTCCGCAAGACCCCGGATGGCCTGGCAGATCGTCTGCATCCCGCTGCCGAAATTCTCTCGGCGGTGGCCGGTGATCAAAACCAAGCTTTGTTTTTGCCAGTCCTGGCCAAGCCAGGGGTCCAGACTTGCTTTGATCTCCCGCGCTATTTCTCGGTCCTGTTGCTGGTCAATTTCCAGTTGAAGTGCATCAATCACCGTGTTGCCGGTGACATGAATCCGCGCTTCCGGCACCGCCTCGCGCAGAAGATTCTGCCGCGAGGTTTCCGTCGGCGCGAAATGAAGCGCGGCAATCCGGCTCAGCATGGCCCGGTTGCCTTCCTCGGGAAACGGCGAGGCTAAGTTATAGGTCCGCAGACCCGCTTCCACGTGTGCAACCGGAACGCGTTGATAGAACGCGGCCAGTCCGCCGAAGAAGGCAGTCCCCGTATCGCCCTGCACCAGTACGAAGTCCGGCTTTCGCTTCGCCAGGACCGGCTCGAGCGTATCGATCAGGCGCGCTCCGAACCCGGCAGGGCTTTGTCCCGCAGTCATCAAGTTCAGGCGCACCTGCGGCTCCAGCCTGAACGTCTCCAAAATTGGGTTCACCAGCTCGTCGTGCTGCCCGGTTGCGATCAGCAGCGGTTGCAACCGCGGGTGCTCGTCGAGCAGGCGCACCACCGGCGCCAGCTTGATCGCCTCCGGTCGCGTTCCGAGAACGATGGCAACGGTCGCTTTCATCGTGCTGAAGTCGAGGAAAATGCATCCGCGAAATCGAGCAGATGGCAGCCAGCCAGCGCGGCGGGCTCGATCTCCCGAAAAACTCGGTGGGCGACCAAACCCACGAGCAGGTCAGCCCGCGTGAGGGCTTCCTCCAGCGCCACCAGCGTAAGCCCCTCCACTGCGTCCAGATGCGGTTCCACCGCGAGCACGTTCACCCCATCCGTGGTGCTCAGGTCGTGGGCGATGGCGAGTGCCGGGGACTCGCGCAGATCGTCGGTGTTGGGCTTGTAGGCGAGGCCAAGACACGCAATCGTCCGCGCGCCCGATTCCTCCGCAACTTGCCGAACCCGCTCGACCACCCACTCCCTCTTGCGCAGGTTCACCGCCCGCGCCGTTTGCATCAGAGGGCTGACCTCCGGTGCCTGATCGATCAGGAAGTACGGATCCACCGCAATACAGTGGCCGCCCACCCCCGGGCCAGGTTTGAGGATGTTGACGCGCGGGTGGTGGTTGGCGAGCCCGATGACGTCATTGACCGCCACGCCGAGTTGATCGCAAACCAGCGAGAGTTCATTGGCGAAGGCGATGTTGACATCGCGGAACGCATTCTCGGCCAGCTTTGCAGTCTCCGCTGTCCGGGCGTCACAGGCGAGAATTTCGCCCGTTACGAATTGCCGGTAAAAGGCGACTCCGGCCTCCGTGCTGGCCGCGTCGACGCCACCGATGATGCGGGAGTTCTCGATCACCTCGCGAAGAATACTGCCGGGCAAAACGCGCTCCGGCGCGTGCACCACCCGCAACTCCTCCCGCTTCAGCCCGCTGCCCGCTAGCAACCTGTCGCGCACCCGCTCCGTGGTTCCCGGTGGAATGGTGGACTCGACCACCACGAGGTTACCCGTGCGAAGATGCGGCGCAAGCGTCTCACTGGCTGCAAACAGGATTGAGAGGTCGGGGCGATTCTCCGGTCCCAGAGGCGTTGGCACACAGATGATGAATACATCCGACGGAGCCGGTTCTGCTGCAACCGTTAAGGCACGGGTCTGGATGCCGGCACGGACCAGCATATCCAGATCCGGCTCGACGATATGGACCCGGCCATCCCCGACAGTCGGGCGAACGGACGCCTGCGCATCCACACC
>JBHJGW010000300.1:0-5778 GCA_050331415.1 Opitutales bacterium
GATGTCGACGTGCTTGATCTCGACGTTCGCGACCTTGATACCCCAGATGTCCGTATTGTCGTCGAGGATACGCTGCAGGTCGTCGTTACCATGGTACTCGATAATCAGGCGCCCCTTTTTCGGGGTGTGCTTGAGTTGTACCCGGGTATTGAGCACGCTCGAAAGCTCTTTTTCGAGGTTGGCAATCACGGTTTGCTCGGCCGCTGGCGTTTTGTTGCCGGTGCCGCCGGCGGGTTTCTCCGCCTGTCGGGCGCTTTTGATCAGCCGCTCGAGCTCGCGCACGCTCAAGCCCATCTCGATGACCCGCCGGGCGAGCAGGGTGCGCTGGGCGGCGTCCTCCACGCCGAGCAGCACTTTCGCGTGGCCAACCGCCAGCATGCCTTTGGCGAGGTAGCCCTGGGTTTCCCGGTCGAGCTGGAGCAATCGCAGGGCGTTGGCGATGGAAGCCCGGGCGCGCCCAACGCGCTCGGCGACGGCCTCCTGGGTCAGGTCGAAGTCGCTCATCAGGCTCGCGAAGCCAAGAGCTTCCTCGATCGGGTTGAGGCCTTCACGCTGGAGGTTCTCGATCATCGAGATGACCGCACTGGAAGCATCCCCGGCCTTGATGACGCGCGCCATGATGCGCTTGACGCCGAGCTGTTGGTGGGCGCGCCAGCGGCGTTCTCCGGCAATCAGCTCAAAGCGTTCGTTGGCCAGCGGCCGGACCACGATCGGCTGCAGCAGCCCTTCTGAGCGGATACTCTCGGCGAGTTCCTTGAGTTGCTCGGGCTCGATCTCGCGCCGCGCCTGGTAGGGGCTGGGCTCGATGGCCGCAACGGGTACCTCGCGGTAGTCCCCCGCCGGGGGCAAGGCGGTCGGCGGAACCTCCCCGGCCTTGGCAGGGGCGGGCGCATCGGTCCGTGGCGGCAGGTGCGGACGCACGGTGACAGTGGCCTCCGGTTCTCCGGCGTCTTCTGCAGGTGAGGGCGTCGGCGGCGCGGCTTCGTCCTTGCGCGGCGCGGCGCCGCCTCCGGAAATCAGGCTGCCCAGGCCCCGGCCCAGTCGTTTGCGCGCAGCCGCCATTACTGGGCTTCCTGGGGGATAAAGATTTCCTGGCCGGCCTGAAGCTTGGTCGGATCGGCAATCCGGTTTGCCTTCTGAATCCACACGACGCGCGATCCGTGTTTCTGGGCGATGGCGGAGAGTGTCTCTCCGGGTTGAACTTCGTGCATGATGCCGTCTTTGGGAAAATTGTCGTCGAAGGCGATTGGCGGCTGCTGGGGGGCTGGCGCCGGCGCGGGAGCGGCGCGTTCGAGCTGGCGCTGGAGGTCCTTTTCGAGATCTCGGATCAGGCTGCTGACTTCCTTGAGGATCTCGGCCTTCAGTTGACGGTCCCGGGCGGGCAGGGTGTCGAGGCGCGTTTCGAGGGTGTCGCCAAAGCTGGTGATTCGGGCCGAAAGGCTGGCGAGGGTCTGGCGTTGCTGACGAGCTTCGTTTTCGAGCTCGGCGTTGCGCCGTTCGAGTGCGGTGACGTTGAGCTGCAATTGGCCCACACGGCGCGAGAGCAACTCGACGTCCTCGCGCAAGCTCGCCAGCGACAAGGATTGTTGCTGGGCCTGCAAGCTGGCCAGACCCAGTCCCATCGAAACGCACAGGCCCTTCCAAAGGCCGCTTTGGCATCGCATCTCGATGGGGATATACCGGCGGGAGCGAATTGGGAAGGGAAAAATGGCGTCCGGTGCGGTTTAAGTGTGATCCCTGGCCTGGCTCCCTACGCTTCCCTCGTCCGCATGCTCAAGCTTCGCTTTGCTCCGCCGCCCCGGAGGCGTTACCCGTCCTCGCCACCCCGGCCCGGCAGGTCCTCCGGAGTGAGTTGCTCGAAGGCCTTGTCCTCGGGCAGGCCGTAGTAGAGCTCGGTGACGCCTGGCGTGACGTAGTCGATGAAGGACCACTCCTCAACTCCGGCACGGATGGTGACCCGGTAGCGTCCGTGGAACAGGCGCGCGTTGGCGGTCCCGCTCTGGCCGGTGGTGACGGTTGGGCTGGATTGCCACTCGTCGAAAATCAGGCGCCGCCACACTTGGTGCGAGGGTTTGGATGACCAGTCTTCGAAAAAGAGCCCGGCTTGATTCTTCCAGTGCGCGCCATCCCAGAAGCCCCACATGGTAAAGCCCGTGGCGGCCGGATGGGCAAAGGTTGTTCGCAGAATGCTTTCGAAAAACAGCCCCTTCGCCTCGTCCGGGCTGGCGCCGGGCACGATGGTGTCCCACCCGCCTGCAAAAGCGTCGTATTCAGTGATGGCGACCTTGAGCCCGAGGTCCGCAAATTGGTCGTACTGCTCCCAGGTCTCCTGCGAGGTGGGCGCCGCGTTGGCACCGTAGAAATGGCCCTGCATGCCGACGCCCTCCAGCGGCGCGCCGTTATCGAGAAGATACTCGGCCTGCCGCAGCACCCGATTGTGGTAGTCGGTGGTGCCAGCATGTCGAAGTCGTTGATAAACAAAGTCGCAAATGGATCGGCCGCCTTGGCGGCCTTGAACCAGTCGACCATGATCGGCGCTTCGAGGACATCGGCGTCCGGGTGGAGGAAATCGGTCAGAATGTGCTCGTGCGGTTGCTCGTTGAGCACATCCCACTCGACGATGTGTCCAGCGTAGGCCTGTCCAATGCGCTCGATGTGGGCGAGCGTTCGCTCACGGACGTAGGCTCGAGCGCCTTCGAGCGCATCGTCGGTGATTTTGGCCATTTGGGCAGTGTCGCGGATCAGGTTGTGGATATCCTGCGGGAAGGTCGGACCGTACTTGACCACCTGCCACACCATCGCGTGACCGCGCAGCTTCATTTCGGTGTCGGCCAGCCAGTCGAGGCACTGCTGCAGCAGCTCGCGCCGCTCCGCGCTTTCCCACTGCGTCCACTTCATCGAGTTTTCGAAGACGACGGCGTTAAAGTTTTCTCGCAGCAGCTCGCGGTAGCGTTCGCTATAGTCCTTGCCGAACATGTGCCAGATGCTGACGGCGGTGCCGAAGAGGAATTCGTGGGCCTGCAACTCGAAGCTCACTTCGACACCGGGCGCCGGCTTGCCCATGCCGTCGTAGACCCGCACGGAGACGGCCTCGGTGCGGTTCTGGGCAATCTGTTCGTCGAGGAACGCTTTGCCCTCTTCGTCCAGCCAGGGATTTTCGAACCGCGCCGCCGCAAGCAGGGGCATTGCGAACGTCAGGAGGATCGAGCCGAGTTTCATCGCCGAGGTATATCGCTTTAGTGCGTGATCTGCGAAGGCGTGTGTGCGGTGGGGGAACGGGAGTCCCATAAAAAGGCGGCAATCGTTATGCCGAGGGCAGGTCTCCGAACTCGCCGAGCGGCTTGACGCTGACGTCGCGGTCGATGCGCTTCATGTGGCCCGCGATGACGTTGCCGGGGCCGCACTCGTAAAGAGCCTGCGGGTTGTGCGTCAGGCAGGCGCGCAGGCAATCTTCCCACCGCACCGGACTGGTGACCTGCTCGACGAGCAGGCGCTTGATCTCAGCAGCGGTCGTGTGCGGTTGGCCAGTCACGTTGCTGTACACGGGCACCAGCGGGTCGGCAAAATCGATGCCCGAGAGGAAGTGGGCAAAGGCTTCGGCCGCTGGCTGCATGAGGCGGCTGTGGTAAGCGCCGGCGACGTCGAGCTTAGCCGCCATTTTGAAGCCGGCGCCCTTCGCCGCGGCAGTGGCGCTGTCGATCCGCGCCAGGTCGCCGGAAAGCACGATCTGGCCCGGGCAGTTCAAGTTGGCGACATCGAGGTCGTGTTCGCGGGCGAGGTCGAAGGCCGCCTTGGGCGTGCCACCGATCAGGCTGACCATCCCTCCGGCGCTGCCCTCGCAGGCCTCCTGCATCAGGCGCCCGCGCTCGGCGACTACCCGCAGGCCGTCCTCGAAGCTAAAGACTCCCGCAAGGTGAAGCGCCGTCAGTTCGCCGAGGCTGAGGCCGGCCGTGCAGGCGATGTCTGGCGGGCCAAGTCGCTCCGCGTAAGCCGCGATGGCCGCCAGCCCGTGCACGTAAAGCGCAGGCTGGCACACGCTCGTCGGTGTGAGCTTTTCCGGAGCGCCTTCGAAGCACAATTGGCTCAGGGAAAAGTCGAGCACGCGGTCGGCGGTCTCGAATTTTTCCTGAGCCGCGGCCGAGCTTTGCGTCAGGCTGCGGCCCATGCCGACCTTCTGCGCGCCCTGTCCTGAAAACAGAAATGCAATTGCCATAACGGCGACTCTGCCACCGGCGAGCCAGCCATGAAAAGCCGAAAGACGCCAAAACCGCCAATGGACGCGGAAGGACCCTGATTCTCAGGCAACCGCTAGGCCGTCGCCGCCTTTTCGGCCTTGCGCTTGGCGATCATGCCGAAGAGGTCGCTCTGCTTGTCCGCATGATAGGACGAGCGCACGAGCGGACCGCTTTCGACGACATCGAAGCCGAGCTCCAGGCCGTATTGTTTCCAGAAGTCGAATTCGTCGGGT
The DNA here is from genome assembly GCA_050331415.1 of Opitutales bacterium. GTDB lineage: Bacteria > Verrucomicrobiota > Verrucomicrobiia > Opitutales > Cerasicoccaceae > DAIQNO01. The sequence continues at coordinate 4,469 of JBHJGW010000300.1, forward strand.
GTGACCCAGCGGTCGATCGGCGCGTGTTTTTTGGTCGGCTGCAGGTACTGACCAATGGTCAGGATGTTGCAGTCGACCTTGCGCAGGTCGGCCATCAGTTGCTTGACCTCGTCCTGCTGTTCGCCGATGCCCAGCATGATGCCGCTTTTGGTGACGAACCCGCGCTTCTTGCTGTGCTCGAGCACCCAGAGGCTCCGGTCGTACCGGGCGGTTTTGCGCACAGGGCGCTGCAGCCGCTCCACCGTTTCCATGTTGTGGTTGAGGATGTCTGGTTTGGCTTCGAGCAGCGTATCGAGGTGCTCGGCCTGACCACGAAAATCCGCCGGGAGGACCTCGATGGCCGTTTCCGGGCATTTGTGGCGCACCGCGCGGATGGTCGCAGCCCAAACCGCGGCCCCGCCGTCCTTGAGGTCGTCGCGCGCCACCGAGGTGATCACCACATGCCGCAGGTTCATCTTCCGGATCGAGTCGGCGACCCGGGCAGGTTCGGCCAGGTCGAGCTCCGGAGGGCGTCCCGTCTTGATGTTGCAGAACGTGCAGGAGCGCGTGCAGACATCGCCGAGGATCATCACGGTCGCAGTCCCGCGGCTCCAGCACTCGCCCATGTTCGGGCAGTTGGCGCTCTCACACACGGTGTGGAGCTTGTGTTGGTCGATATTGGCGCGCGTGGCCAGGTAGCCCGGTCCATTGGGCAATTTGGCGCGCAACCACGTAGGTTTCTGACGGGTCTCTACCGGCATAGTAAAACGTGGAATATGAGTGAAAACGGAAGGGAATGCAACCGCTGGATGAGCCCGGAGCCCAAATCTCGCCGAATGCGTCCGGCGGACACGGTTCGCGCTAGCGGCGGGCCTCGATGCGGCGGCGCAAGAGGTCTTCGAGAAAGTCCATGCCGCCAAGGCGCGCGATATTGGCGGCTTCGGTGAGCGCCACGTTCGCTTTCGCGGAGTCGAGTTCGGAATCCACAAAAAGGATTTCGACGATTTCCGCGGCCTCCCGGTTGGCGCCGTTGGCTGCCAGGGTTTTCGCGAGCGCCCACAGCGCATCAAAGTCCTCGGGAGCGGCAGCTTCCCGGGAAGGGAAGGGCGCCCGAAGAAAGCGAACCGGTCCGGCCTTTTCCGTCACAATACGCTCGCCAAGGGCTGCGGCCAGCGGCGCGCTCGGCGCGCGGTCGAACCATCGTTTGCCGAGGGAGACCGCGGCGTCAGGATTGTTCGCGGCCTGCATTGCCCGCTCGATGACGTAACCGGTTTCCCGGGAGGTCAGCTTGCCGGCTTCCGCCGCTGCCAGCTGCGCTTCGAGGTCCTGGG
>JBHJGW010000301.1:0-5342 GCA_050331415.1 Opitutales bacterium
ATGAACCATCCGGGGTCCATTCCCGAAAGCTGGGCGTTGGACAGCTCACGGTCCCGCGGGATGACAACGATTTCACTGCCGCCGTAGCTGGCCACGTAAGGGCGGTAACGCTGGCTGGCCCAGTCAAAGGGTTGCAGCGGCTCCACATATTCATTGTCGACAAGCACATAGCGGTAGCCATGTCCGACCAGCAGGGGAATCAGCTCCTCGCAAAATCCCATCTCGGGTGGCCAAAACCCCTGGAACTCCCGGCGCCAAAAGAGGTGCTGGGCGAGGCCTTGCCAGCGCTCGAGGTGGTCGGCGCGGTCGGCTTCCGGAATCAGCGGCAGTACCGGGTGGTAGTACCCCGTGCCGAGAATGCGGAAAATGGCGGTGTTCTGGAGGTGCCAGAGCAGCTGGCCGCAATTGACCGAGCCAAACACTTTCGCCTGAAAATTGGGGTCGGCCAGGGTTTCCAGGAGCGTGCCCGACAGGCTCAGGTGCACCGCCCCCTCGGGTTCGTAGTCCCAGAGCGAGCGGGGCATCCGGTCGAGGGCGAAGAGCACTTCCTTCGCCGCCCAATTGTCATGCTCCCAGAGGTAGTCGAGGTTTCCGGACGGTTGATGCAGGTTTAGGACGAGGGCGTGGTAGACGCGTTCCATGGAGCAATGCGGGGCAGTCGAGGGAAAACAGGTGCGCGCTCGGGCTCAGCGCGGAGGGCCCCATTCCCGGAGCGTCGGCTGACCGGTCGGGGTCCTTGGCATCGTTGAATCGTTCACAAGGCGAAACGTCAGCGGGTACCGGTAGCGTATCCCTTTGCGCGACTCCATCGCCGCGATGATACAGAGCACGACGTGTACAACTGGAATCGCGATCCCTAAAACCCAGACTACGGGCCAGAGCAGCACGCCCACAATCACGAAAGTCAGCAGGAAGGCGAGGCCCGCCAGAGCTCCCACGGCGAGCGAGTAGATCAACATCGACAGGTTGAAGTTCAGGGCCTCACGGCCATGGTAGTCGACCTCCGCCGAGCTATCGCGCTTGATGAGCCAGAACACCAGCGGGCCGACCACGGGCAGAGAGATATAGGCGAGCAAGCCACTGGCATGGATGAGCGTTATCCAATCTCGCTCGTTGAGCCCAGGCTGGGATTCGGGAGGGGGCGCGTTTTCCATGTCCCCACGATGCGCAGATCGGCCCGTAGGCGACAACGCCAAAACGGCGCGAAAATGGTCCCTCGGAATTCCTCGGAAACGGAGACTCCTTGCATGCTCGCCCATCTTGGGCAATGCTGGTCGGAAACCATTCTAATCATGAAGTTCCTATCCCTGCTACCTCTCCTGGGGCTACTGCCCCTTTTGGCTTATGGTCAGACGAAACGCGTCGCTTACATTCACGGCGACGTTGCCGCCGATGGAGCGGTGCCGTCTGGCGATGGAGTCGAACCTTACGACCAGATGCTGCTCACCGATACCGGAGCCACCGGGATGTCCGATTTCCGCGATTTGGTTGAGGCCGAGGGCTACCAAATCGACCAGTATTACGACCAGGATACAACCCTCGACGCCACCTTTCTAAACCAGTTTGATGCCATCGTATTTGGCCTCCACCAAAAGATCTGGAGCGCTGCTGAAAAGACCGCTTTGGATACCTGGATTCGCGCGGGCGGCGGGATTGTCGTCTACAGCGATTCGGCTGCCGGAGGCCGCTTCAACGTTGTCGGCATCGACAACCCGGTCGGTCAGAACGTGGTCAACAACCTCGTCAGCCAGTATGGCCTGGAAGTGCTGGTCGACCAGGGCGGCGGCACCCGGGCTTACCAACCGAACTTCGGGGCCAGCAGCAACCCGATCATCTTCGACCAACCGATCATGGAAGGTGAGGGCGTTTCGCCTGTGGCGGTCGATCCCAATGCCACCAACGTGGAGATCCTGATTCCGCTCGATCCCGCCAATCTGGTTTCGCCGAATAATGGGCCACTGAATTTTAGGTTCACCACCGGCATCTCCATCAGCAACCCGTTGTGGGCGGTGATGGCCAAAGCGGAGGTCGGAAGCGGGAACGTCCTTGCGTTTTTTGACCGACAAATGTTCTGGAACAACGGGCCGGGCTCTGACATCGACAAGGAGGACAATAAAGAAATTCTGCGTCGCACTATTCAATACCTTGTTGGCGATTTGAACGAAGATCCGAGGCTGACGGTTTTCCGCACACAGCCGGGTAACGCATCCGCTTTCGAGGGCGGCAGTGTGACCTTTACCGTGACCGGTGGCGGCATTCCGTCGCCAACGCTTCAGTGGCTCAAAGATGGTGTTGCTCTACCCGGAGAAACGGCCACCACGCTCGAGTTGGAAACCATAGAGCTGGCCGACGCCGGCGTTTACACGCTGGAGGCCACGAATGCCGCTGGAACGGCAAGCACCGACCCGGCGACGCTGACGGTTTTCGAGCCGCTGCCTCCCGGAGCCAACGATCGCTGGTCGCTCGAATCCGGTGGGATCGTTTCCGTTGAGGCCGAAGACGCCACCTTGCCGCTCAACACCTTCTGGGACATCGTCAGCGTAGGGTCCGCCTCCGGCGGTCTGGTGCTGGAGATCGGACAGGATGAAAACGGCGCGCAGCTCAACCAGACTGGGGGTGCACCCGACAGCTCGGAGCCGGAGCGGATCGCTATGTACCGTCTGCGCGTTGACGAAACCCCTGGTGATTATACCCTTTACGCTCGGACGATCTTTCCCGGCGGCAGCGACGATTCTTTCTTTTGGCGCTTCGACAACGGCGCCTGGCAGCAGCAGAACGGCAACACCAGTACTTGGATTACCCTCGCGAGTGGCCTTGCTCTCGATGGTGAACATGTGCTCGAGGTGACCTATCGCGAGGACGGCTCACAGCTGGACAAATTCGAGCTGCGCACTGCCGCTGCTGGCGCACCTTCGGGCTCGGGCGCGGCGGCAAGCGAACGGATTGGCCCGGTGGGCAATTGGGCTCGCGAGCAACTCTTGCCGGGGGTGTCGGATCCCGCGCAACTCGCGCCCACCGGAAATCCGGACAACGATCGCTACAACAATGCGCTGGAATTCGGCCTCGCGCTGCCGCCTGACCTTGCGAATGGCGAAGCGGTCGTCGAGATCATCCCGGATCCGGCGGACCCGACGCTGGTGACCCTGCGCTATCGACGCGCGAAATTGGCCCCGGGAGTCGATGTAGGCTTTCAGTGGACAGATTCGTTAACGGCATCCTGGAATACCTTCGACCTTGAGACAGACCCCTTTTCCACAACATCGATTGACGACGATGCCGAGTGGGTGGAATTTCAACTGGACGTTGGCGCCTCGGATGCCGCCTTTGGACGCACCGAGGTTACGGTCCACGAATAACTTTTCCCATTAGCAAAGATCGTTGGATGCTTTGCCCGCCTTGATTTCCCGGGAGCGGGTAAGGATTCATGCGCCGGCTCGACTCAATTGCCAAATGTTTGACCGAAATGCTATCTTGACCGCGCTGCGGGCGACAGCTCTGCCTCTGCTGCTGGCTGCCGCAGCGGTGATCGCCGTCTTCAGCCTCGAGCAAGCCCGGGCGGTGCCAGCCGACTTGCCGGAGCCCGGGCCCAGCACCTTGCGCGACTTCTGGTTCAGCGGGGCCGAGCTCAATCGTTACGAGCTCACGCAGTCGCGTTATGGCGACACGCATCCGGGGCACGCTGAGCTGATCTTCGTCACGGAACCCTTTCTGCAGGACGAGCAGGTGAAACGGGATTACGGGAATGCGCCAGCGATTGACGTGTTGAAGCTCAACGCCCTGCGCACTTTCAACACCGGGCTTTACAGTTATCGGACGATGCGCTCGGTCTTCACGCCGTTCGAAGGGCAGGGTGCCCGCGAAACGTCCAAGGTGACGCTGTCCGTCCAGGACTGGTGCGGTCAGGTCTTCATGCAGGTCAACCGACGCAACAGCCGGCTCGCGTTCGAACTGCGCTCCTATTTTCAGAGCGAAGGCGACCGTGACTACGACGTTGCGGCTGAGGACGTCGTGCTCGAAGAGGGACTGTGGACACAGCTGCGGCTCGACCCGACGGCGCTGCCTACCGGCGAATTCGAGGCGGTGCCGTCGCTGCTTTCCTCGCGGCTCGCTCATCGCCCGGCGAAGCCTTACACCGCGATGGCCAGCCTTCGAGAGCGGAGCGGCTTGGCCGAGTACACGCTTGAATATCCCGAGCTAGGGCGGCGGCTGGTGATTCGGTTCGATCCTGAATTTCCCTTTGTGATTCGCGGCTGGACTGAACGCAACGGAACGAATCAGCCGGAAACGGTGGCCCAACTCAAAGAGCGCCAGATGAACGTTCCCTACTGGCGCTTCAACGCACCGGGTGACCGCGAGCGTCGCGAGGCGCTCGGGCTGTCGCCGGTACCCCGCTGAGCGAGGCGACGTTTCGGGGCCGCCGCCGAGGCTTTTCGTATGCGCTGCACTGCTGTTGTCCTGCTCAAGGCCCCGCGCCCGGGTACTGTCAAGACGCGGCTGGCGGTGACTCACGGCGATGCGTTCGCGCTTCGCGTTTACCGGGCGCTCGCGCAGCGGCAACTCGCCGCCGTGCCGACCAATTGGCAGACGCTGGTGGCATTTGCCCCGGGAAACGCCGACGCCGAGATGCGCGCATGGTTGGGGCCGGAAATGGCTCTTGTACCACAGCCCGTAGGTGACCTCGGCAGCCGCATCTGCGGTGGTCTCGAGGCGGCTCTTGCGGGCGACGCCGAGGCGGTTTTCGCTTTGGGAGCCGACTGCCCCGCATTGACGCGGCCACGCCTCCAACTTGCTGCCCGGGCCCTGCGAACTCACGACGCTGTTCTCGGCCCCGCCACTGATGGCGGCTACTACCTGCTTGGGATGAAGCAGGTGGACAAGGCGCTGTTTCAGAAGGTTGCGTGGAGCACGAGCAGCGTTGCCGCTGAAACCCGCCAGCGTCTTCGCGCCCTGCGCTGGCAATGGGCCGAACTGCCGACGGAAGACGATGTCGACGATGCGGAAAGCCTCGCCCGCGTTGAGGCCGCCGGACTGTTTGAGCCTCATTTGACAAAGTCCCCCGTAAATTGAAACCGCACTGAGACGGTCCCTCATTCTGCCGGGGGGCGTTCGCGGAAAGACGCGGCAGGGCCTGGCTGCCGAGCCGTCGCTATCGCTGCGTTGCCTGGCATCGAAGGTCGTCACGTCTGGTTACCGGGAATTCCCTCATACCCGCTTGCCGGAGAGGTCGGTAAATTGCTCGAGATGATTTTGGATGCAGAGCAAGGCAGCGAGGGCGACGGCTGGGCCTGTAGGCCCCGCCTCGTCGTCGCGAACGCCGCTCTGCGCCAAAAGCACCCGAAGCC
>JBHJGW010000302.1:0-8706 GCA_050331415.1 Opitutales bacterium
GGCAGCGCAGGAAGAACCTGACACGGTCAGCGACGACGCGATTCCCGCCGTGGATGGTGAGCGAGACAACTCCCGCAAAATCGTCTCCGATAGCGATTCTGCGCCGACGCATGCAGGTGCGCCAGCCCCGCCGGTGCCAACCGCTCCGCCGACGCCGGCGGGCACTCCACAGCAAGCGCGGGCGGCTGAGGCCGAGAGCGTTGCCGAAAACGAGGCCCCACCGTCCGATGTTTCAACCCCAGGTGAGGACCGCGACGCAGCTGCCCCGGAATCGAGCGACCGCGCCAACCCCGAAACTGCCGAGGAAGGCTCGCCGGACGCCCTCCAGGTCGCCGAGGGGCCACCGGTTCCGGACGAAGCAAGCGAGCGCTCACAGCCGCAGCCGGAGGCCGTCCTCGAGGGAGAACCGGAAGGGGAAGACGGGCCAGCGTCCGCAGAACAGCGCAACGAGGTCCCTCAAGAACTCGCGGACAGCCGCCAAGGGCCTGAACGGGACCCTGGATTCGTCGAAGAGCCAGAAGATCGGCCACCGCAGGCTTCCGGAGCTGCCGCGGCTTCGCCCAACCGTACTCAACCCCGTTCCCAACCGGCTCCCCGCCCGCAGGTGCCGCAGGACCTCAAGCCGAAGGTCACTCAAGGGCCGCTGGCGCGGACCACGTCGCGGGCCGGCCGTCAGGGCGCTTTGGCCATCGATTCCCGGCTCAGTGAATTTGGCGTCTACCAGGGGCGCATGCTCGAGGCCATTGAGCAGCAGTGGCTAATCAACATTCGGCGCACCGGGGCGCGCTTTTCCGAAAGTTCTTCGGCAGTGACTATTGTCTTTACGGTCGCCCCCGACGGAACCATTTCCGGGCACGAAACCGTCGCCTCCACAGCCGAGCGTATCGGGGAGCTCGCTTCGCTCGAGGCCATCCTTAGCCGGGCGCCGTTCGGGGAGTGGACGGAGGAGATGCAACGGGTCCTCGTGGACGACGTCGAAGTACGCATCACGTTTATTTACGGGTACTTGCCACGGTAGACAGCCGCCGCCATTCGCGTTTGGAATGGCTTTGGCTCCGGGTGAGGCAGCGGTCGGGGCGACAGGGTGGCGGGTCCAGTCCTTGGTTTTCCCCCTTCGATTCGGGTAACTCTCGATCGTATAAATAATCTGTAAGTTTTGGCCTGTTTGGGGAGTCAACCAGCTTGGGCTTGCGGAGCTGCGATTGTCGTGCTGGTCTGTCCTTGCCCCCGAGCTGATGAAGGAATTCTACCAGATTCGCCAGAACCAACGCGAGACACCTCGGCGATGTTTCACGGGTGGGGGTGCCCGGCTTTACGTCTGGGGCTGCGGTTCGCCCGGCGAGGATTTGGAGAGTCCCCCGACACGCTGGGAGCTCGAGTTGCCGAGCGGCCGGGTTTTGCGGGCAAGCGCGGGCGAGACGGCCCGGCTGTTCGAGCGCGACCTGACCCGCGCGCCGTTCGGCTTCGCGACATCGAGTCTTTTGAGGCGCGAACGCATTGGGCAACACCGTTCGGATCGGCGGTTCCTGTCGGGTAATACCCTGCGCGACCTTCCGGAGCCGATTCGTTCAACCGTCCTTGGCGAGCTGCCTCCGGCTACGGCCGATGGCATCACCTCGACGGCGGGCTAGCCGTGCGAGAGGCGGCGCCTGCGGCAGCACGGCGTGCGCCGGTGTGAAATTACGCAATTTCCTTGATTTCGATGCGGGGCTGACATAAGCGAGTCTTACGGGATCGTTGCTGAGTATGAGTTTGCTTTACCCCTTGTTCCTTTCCAGTTTGCTTCTGTTCTCCACGGCGATAGCGGACTGGCCCCGGTTTCTGGGGCCCACCGGGAACCCGGTGGCTGCCGAGGCCGAGGTGCCGCTCCGTTGGAGCGCTTCGGAAAATCTGCTTTGGCAGACCGCCTTACCGGGTCCGGGTGCGGCCTCTCCCGTTGTGTACGAAGATCGGATTTACGTGGTGGGCTACCAGGGCTACGCAGGGCGCGTATTTCGCGATCGCTACGCCTTCCAGCGGTCGGGTTTTGATCCGGGTGATCCTGCCGAGCTGGCCTATTTCATCATGTGCCTGAGGCTGAGCGATGGATAAGAGCTCTGGCGGCGCGAGATCCCAGCAACGCGTCCCCGAAAGGAGTACGAGGGATACGTGGTCTGGCACGGCTATGCCTCGAGCACGCCTTGTGTGGACGCTTCAGGCGTGTACGTGTTTTTCAGTGCGGAGGGCCTCTTCGCCTTCGACCACCATGGCGGGCAGCGCTGGCGGCAGCAGCTGGGTGACGGCGTCCATCGCTGGGGTGCGGGGTCCTCGCCGGTCCTTCAGGGCGACACGCTTTTCGTCAATGCCAGCATCGAAAGTGAAACCCTTTACGCCATCAACAAGCATTCTGGAGGCATTCTGTGGAGCCGCGATGGCATTGAGGACACCTATGCGGTCCCCGTGGTCCGTTCACGCGGAGACGGCGAAGCGGAGGTGCTGCTGAGCCAGAAGAACCAGCTAGTGGCCTACAACACCCGTACGGGGCAAATCGCCTGGCAGGCGAGCGGCATCCGCGGTTATATCGCCCTTACGCCGGTTTTGGGCGACGGGCTGATCTTTCTCATTGGCTGACGTCGGGAGCAGTCCCGTGCGATCCGTCCAGGCGGTGAGGTGGTCTGGCGGACGGATTTCGGTTCCAACGTCAGTTGACCCGTGCTCTTTGAGGATCACCTTTATTTCGCCCATGAGCAGAGCGGTCGCGTGTACTGCCTAAACGCAACCACTGGCGAAACCCGTTACGCCGAGATCCTCCCGGAGCGGAATGGCGATGAGCCGATGTTCTACGCCAGTCCCCTGATCGCAGGCGGGCGGTTGTACCACCTCAGCCGGGAGAACCGCACCTATGTGCTTCCGGCGGAGCCGCGCTTCGAGGTGCTTGCCCGAAACGTCATCGTCACCGACGACACGATCTGGAATGCCAGCCCGGCGGTGGTCGGCAATCGGCTCCTTTTGCGCAGCGGAGCGGCGCTGTATTGCGTGGGGGAGCCAAATGAGACCGACGCCGAGGACGCGCGGTAAGGTGGGTTTCTAGAAAATGACGTCGACAATGTCGCTCGCCTCGCTGTCGCCCATTTTGTTGACAGCTATGACGCGGACCTCGTACTGACGCCCGGGCTCGAGGTTGTGCAGCACACAGTCGCTGTGCAAACTGAACCCCTTGAGGGTCCAGCGGCCATCGCCTTCGCGGGCCTCGATGCGGTAGCTCTGAGCGTCGCCGCCATCAGAAGGTTTTTTCCAATCGAGCTCGACGATGCCGTCTTGAACGCGGACCAGCTCCAGGGCACGGGGCGGCCCGGGTGGCAGCAACTTTTTCGGCTTGCGACCCTCCCAGCCAATCAGGCGCAGCTTAGAGTCGTCGTAGGCTGAATGGGTTTCGGCATAATTGAGCACCAGTTTGGTGCGCTCTGCGAGTTGCTCGGCCACGGTCTCGCGTTCGGCCCGGGCGGCGTCGAGTTCCCGCTGCGCTTTACTCTGGCGCTGCCGCGCCTTTAGCAGGGCATCGACTGCGATGTTGATTTCGCCGGGCGACAGCGGTGGCGTTGGGAACAGGTCGGCGTGGGTTTCGAGGCCCTGCGCGACGCGGCGGGCAAGATCGACGACGTCAGACTCGGCGGTGGGAAAAGTGGCCATTCGCGCCTTCGTAGGCACACGCTCACCGGCGCGCAAGCTCCCTGTGGTCAGAGCACCGTTAAAACCCCCGACGGCCCGCCCCGGGGAGGCAGGCGGTGTCCGCTTCCGGCTGAGTTTGATCGATCCGCCAAGGCTCAGCTGCCTTACCCCCCGGTCGAAGGTAATAAACTCGGGGCGGACGCTTTCCCTGCTGCGTTGCCTGCCCAAAAGCGGGGCGGGGCTGCCCCTTTCCCTACGGCAGCCAAGGGTATTTGCGAAAGTCCGGTTTGCGCTTTTCGACATAGGCGCGGTGGCCTTCTTCCCCTTGCTCCGTGAGGTAGTAGAGCAGGGTGGCGTTGCCGGCGAGTTCCTGGAGGCCTTGCTGGCCGTCGACGTCTGCGTTGAATGCGCTCTTGAGGCAACGGATCGCCAAAGGGCTCTTTTGCATGATTTCGCGACCCCATTGCACGCCCTCGGCTTCAAGTTGGTCAACGGGGACAACCTTGTTGACGAGACCCATCTCGAGGGCCTCCTGCGCATTGTACTGACGGCACAAATACCAGATTTCGCGCGCCTTTTTCTGGCCGACGCTCCGCGCGAGGTAGCTGCTGCCGAAGCCGCCGTCAAAGCTGCCGACTTTGGGTCCGGTCTGGCCGAAGATGGCGTTGTTTGCGGCGAGAGTCAGGTCGCAGACAACGTGCAACACGTGCCCGCCGCCGATCGCGTAACCGGCCACCAGTGCGATGACGACTTTGGGCATGCTGCGGATGAGCTTCTGCAGATCGAGCACATTGAGCCGCGGCACCCCGTCCTTGCCGATATACCCTCCGCGCTGTTCGCCGCGGATTTTTTGATCGCCGCCGCTGCAAAAGGCGTACTTGCCGTCTGTCTGCGGGTTGGTCCCCTGCAGCAGGACCACGCCGAGCTCCGGGTCTTCGCGGGCATCGACAAAAGCGGCGATCAGCTCGCTGACCGTGTCGGGCGTGAAGGCATTGCGCCTGTGCGGTCGATTGATCGTCACGCGCGCGATGCCCTCTCCGGGCAATTTGTCGTAGAGGATTTCGTCGAAGGTGCCTGCGGCTTGCCAATTCACGCAGTTAAAATGAGTCATGCAAGGGGCCAGAGCAAGTGCCCGTCTCCTGAAATCGGCCGCAAAAAAAGCCGGCTCGAAAGCCGGCTTTTTCGTATGGCCAAAACTGGTGGTGGTTAGCCCTGCGTTTTCCGGCGTTTCCAGCATACCGAACCCAGTACGCCGACGGCCGTTAAGCCAGCAAGGTAAACGCTGGGTTCGGGAATCGGGCTGACCACTGTCGACACGTTGTCAAAGTACACACCGTTTCCGCGCGCCACCCCGGAGCTCTCCGTCGACATCCGAAAGATCAGGCTGTCAACAGGGGCGGTGTCCTGGCTTGTGAAGCTACGGTAGTACCCTTCCCAGCTGCCGAGGAGAAACTCAGGTCCACCGTTGATCGAGATGGACATCTGGTCGTTGTCGACCCCGTTGTTTAAGAACAACTCACCGGTGACGGTGTGCCAGGCGGTACGGTCGAGGTTTGTGGCCAGCGGCGTGAAGCTGAATGCTCCTGCTGCATTGGTATCAAACACACCGAGCGAAAGGCCGTCGGTCTGGTCGTCAAGAATGCGGATGAGACTTTGGCGTGAGGCCGTTCCCGATTCGAAAGGCGTGACATCGATTTGCAGGCCTGATTGGACGGTGTCGATAGCCGCCTGGAAGTCGAACGAGAAGCTGAAGCTGCCCGGGGTCGCTCCAACGCTGCTCTCGCCAACCTTCATGAGGGCCGGAGTCGACGGATGGGTTACATCATAATTTCCGGTGGTTGAACCCAAGGAGTTCGCCATCCGCAAAACGTTGTTTCCTGCCACGCTGACGATCTCGGCATCATAGGAGTTTTGACCGCCCAGGCCGGTCAAGCCGTCGCCACGCCAGCCTTCCGAACTCGGTTGGACCAGCGGCGCTCCGTTAGCTCGCGAGCCAGGAGCCAGCGTGCTCAGGTTTTCGAAGCCGGTGGAGTAGGAGGTAAGAGCGCCGAACGCTGGCGTCGAAGCTACAGCAAGGAGTCCGATGGCAGGTAGGAGGAATCGGGTTCCTCGTGCATTGGGTTGGGTCGAATCGTTCATGGTAGGTGCGTGAGGTTGACGTGTTGGGAGCCGCTTTGCCGGACCGAATCCCCGGTGCAAGCCGCTTCGTGGTTAGGCGAAGAATCTGGTTGTGAAGAGGTCTCGTCCTATTTCTCTCGCTGAGGCGGGTGCTTTTTAGTCACGCCTTTTCCGCGAGACAGACACTAGCCGAGGAAAACAAGGGGATTAGGGGATAGCTCTGCATGAAGAAAAACACCTTTACAAAGGTTTTTGTCACCAGGAAATGCAAGAAAAAAATTAGGGAAAAAGGTATTTTACTGTAGTTCACGAGAGTTTACGCGTTCCTTCCCGCACAGGGGTTCCCAGAAATTTTCCCATTCTTTGTGCAGAGTCTGGGCGAAAGACGGTTGCGGATGAACCTCCGCCTCAAATCGGGTGGGTCTGGGGGTAGCCCTCAAGCGACACCGCACCCGAACCGGTTTCCAAATACGATCTCGGTTTTGATTGGCCGATCGCGGTATTCTATTTCCGACAAAACTCGGACGCCAGCGGGTTTGGCGACCATATCGGAGACCGTCAAGCGTGCGGTCTATTTGGTGACAGCCCGTCGATCAACAGACGCATTGCCTCCCCGCCCGTTGCCGCGGACGCGGTCATCGATTCAGCTTGCGAGGAGCGGATAGCTTCTCCTGTGGCAAAGCCGTGCTGTATTCCCCGCTCAATCCCGGCCGCGTCGCCGAAAGGCGAGTACCCCGGCGCTCAAGGCAAGCAGGCCGCCAGACCCGGCGGGCTCAGGCACGGGATCATACCCGTACGTCAGAGTGATGCCCGTAGGCATGTTGACGGAATCGACAAAAACTGGCGGCCCGCTGGTCGAAGTGATCGAGGCTACCAGATTGACGGTCATCTGAACTGGCTGGTCGGTAAAGTCGGATAAGCTGCCTTCGATTCGGGCGGGAGGCACATCAAAACTGCTGGTTTGGACGGCGCCGTTTGCGTCCTCTTCCGGAGCGATTGTTGCATCGACATCGATGCCGCGGATGAAGAAGGCGTCCTGTCCCGTGCCATCGGCAGCCAGCGCCTCGATCCATTCACCGGGATTGGAATAGGAACCGCCAGCCGAAGAGCTCAGCCTTTGCTCGACCTCGAAGGTGAACGCGTAGGGAAGGGGCAGACCAAGGTTTGGGTCGATGTTTTGGCTTGTGCCGAAAATAACGTTGAGCGGCGAGTCCAGTTCTAAGCTCACTTCCTTGAGTTCACCAAGTTCGGAGTCGAACCCTTCCAGAGTCGCAGAAGCGGCAGCTCCGTTGACGGAAACGGTGGCAAAGCCGGAAGAGACGACTTCCTGAAGCGTCGCGGTGTCTGCGGCTGAGGGTAGCGCCCATGCAGCTATAGCAAGCGTTGCGATAAGGGTGCGGCGGTAGGTGTGTTTCATGGGGTCTCCTTTCGTTGCGTGCGAGCCGTAGCTGCACCGAATTCTAAACGGAGGAGACGAACAACCGCTGTGTTGCGGAGATTTGGGAAATGCTGGCGGGCTTGTCAACCGTGATGGTTTTACCCCTCGAATCGGAAACACCAGCTCTTCGCAGAGCTGACGCCGGAGTTCCCGTGATAAACGGTGGCCGTCCTCCGGGTGGAGGGCCATAGGAGGGCTGACGGGTGGCCGAGCATTAGCAGGAAAGGGAAGGTCTGCGATGCGGAGGCGCCGGAAAGGCCAAGCTCCCCGCGAAGCTCAATTTGGCGGGCCAACACGCATTTGTATGCGTAAAAAAACGCCCCCCGGATATCCGGGAGGCGCTTTGGAAACGGGTATTGCGAGAGCGTACGACGTGGAGGGCTGATTTACATCATGCCGCCCATGCCGCCCATGCCGCCCATGCCACCCATGTCACCACCGCCGGCGGGTTCCTTCTTCTCCTCCGGCTCGTCGGTGATCATGCATTCGGTGGTCAGCAGGAGGCTGGCAACGGAGGTCGCGTTCTGCAGCGAGGTGCGGGTGACCTTGGTCGGGTCGACAACACCGGCAGCGACGAGGTCTTCGTACTGACCAGTGGCGACGTTGTAACCGTGGTTGCCGCTGCCCTTGAGGACTTCCTGGACGACCAGGCTGCCTTCGACGCCGGCGTTTTCACAGAGCTTGCGCAGCGGGTACTCGATGGCCTTGCGGACGATCGTGGCGCCGATCTTCTCGTCACCGCTGAGGGTGTTGGCGCAGGCTTCGATAGCGGCGGCGGTGCGCAGCAGAGCCACGGAACCACCAGCGGAGATGCCTTCTTCGACGGCTGCGCGGGTGGCGTGCAGGGCGTCTTCCACGCGGGCCTTCTTTTCCTTCATCTCCGGCTCGGTTGCGGCACCGACATTGATGACGGCAACGCCGCCGGCGAGCTTCGCGAGACGCTCCTGGAGCTTTTCACGGTCATAGTCGGAGGTGGTTTCCTCGATCTGACGGCGGATCTGCTTCACGCGGCCCTGGATGTCAGCGGCGGTACCGGCACCTTCGACGATGGTGGTTTCGTCTTTGCTGATGGTAACGCGCTTGGCCTGTCCGAGGTCGGCGAGTTCAAGGTTTTCGAGCTTGATGCCGAGGTCTTCGGTGATGCAGCGGCCACCAGTGAGGACAGCGATATCCTCAAGCATGGCCTTGCGGCGGTCACCAAACCCGGGAGCCTTAACGGCGGCGACGTTCAGGGTGCCACGCAGCTTGTTGACTACGAGAGCCGCGAGGGCCTCGCCTTCGATATCCTCAGCGATGAGGAGGAAGGGCTTGCCGCTCTGAGCAACCTTCTGCAGCAGCGGAAGGAGGTCGTTGAGGCTGCTGATCTTCTTTTCGTGGATCAGGATGTAGGCGTCTTCGAGAACGCACTGCATGCCTTCCTGATCGGTCACGAAGTAGGGCGAGAGGTAGCCCTTGTCGAACTGCATACCTTCGACGACGTCGAGGCTGGTTTCGATTCGCTT
>JBHJGW010000303.1:0-17892 GCA_050331415.1 Opitutales bacterium
GGCACTAAACTGGTGGTGGCCAATGAAGGCGAGATGGTCGGCAGCGTGAACCCGGAAGGTTCGATCTCGGTAATCGACTTCGCGCTAAGCTACGCGGATCCGACGCATACTGAGGTGACCTTCAACCGCTGGGACCGCCGCGAGAATGTGCTGCGCGCCCGTGGCGTGCTGATGACCCAGATCGAGGTCGGCGACGCAGCCAGCGTTTCCGAAGATCTGGAGCCGGAGTACATTGCAGTCAGCACCGACGGCAACTTCGCCTACGTCTCCCTCCAGGAGAACAACGCGATCGCTCTGGTCGACCTGCAGCGCTATGTCGTCCGCAACATCCTGCCCCTGGGCACGGTGGACTTCGGCAGTGATCAGCGCCTCGACGCCAGTGACGAGGATGGCCCCGGTGGCGACGGTGAAATCAACATCACCTTCGAGCCCGGCCTTTTCGGCCTGCCGCAGCCCGACGCCATCGCGGTGGTGCCGTTCAACGGTACTGACTACCTGCTGACCGCCAACGAAGGCGACGCCCGCGACTACGAAGAGCTGCGCCTTAAGGACGTTGGCGACCCCGGCGAAACCATGTTCACACTCGGTTCGGTTGATCCGGCACTGCAGGCTGATGCCGAACTGGGCCGCCTCGAGATCAACCTCCACGTGAGCGACGTCGACGGTGACCAGGCCCTCGACACCCTCGCGGTGTTCGGCGGTCGCAACGTCAACGTTTATGCCGCCCCGGTGATCGGTCGTTTCCGCCAGGTCAACTCCACCCGCTCGGACTTCGAAGACTTCATCGCGTCCACCAACTCGATGTTCTTCAACGCCAATAACGACGAGAACGACTCCTTCGAGAGCCGCTCCGACGCCAAGGCGGGCGAGCCCGAAGCACTTACGGTGGCAACCCTCGACGGTCGGACCTACGCCTTCGTCGGTCTGGAGCGTCAGAGCGCGATCTTCGTGTATGACGTTACCGACCCGACCCAACCGGTCTTCCAGAACCTCGCCAGCAACCGCAACTTCGTGGATGCCAGCGGGATGTTGATCGGCGTGGGCCTCGACGGCTCCGATGTTGAAACCGATGACGGCGGTGACGCCGTGCGCGCCAATCCGGCCGCTGGTGACCTCGGTCCGGAGAGCATCGTTTTCGTGCCGGCAGCTGATAGTCCAACCGGCGGCGCGCTGATCATCGTCTGCAACGAAGTCAGCGGTACCGTCACCGTATATTCGGTCCTGAAAGGCATCTAATCCCGGCGCCGCCCATCAAATCACAATCCTGCGGGCGGCACCTCCTCCCTGACTTTTGCACCTTATGAAAGGAAAACTCTTTGCCCTTACCGGGCTTCTTGCGACGGCCTCCGTGGCGTCCGCTGACCTCATCGCCCTGACCACCATCGTCGGCCAGATGACCAGCGGCCCGCTCAGCGGCCAGAACATTGAAGCCTTCATCGAGATTGAAGACAACGGCTTTACTTCGGGACTGGCCACCACCGCAATCAACCCCCTTGAAGGGTCGATCCTCGCCCTCGAGTTCAATATCGGAACCTCGGGTCTGTTCTTCTTCAACGAGTTTGACGACCCGAATCCCTTCGTCGCCTTCGACGAAAACACGAACAGCTCGACGCCAATCGTCGGAATCGACTACGCCGGAACCAACTTCTTGGGCGACTCGTGGAACATCGTTTATGATGCGTTCGCGCCGACCCCGGAGCAGGCTTACTCGATCGAGTTCGTCCCGCTTTCAGGAGCCCCGTCCTCGGGCACCTTCGACCCCTCGGTGTTACCGGTCAACGTGCCGGAGCCGGGGACCGTTGGCCTGCTCTTTGGGCTCGGCATTCTCGTGGCGCTGCGCCGCCGCGCCTGAAGCCCGACGCCAAACCCTTCGCAACGCCGGGCCTTGCGCCCGGCGTTTTTCGTGACAACTCCATATGTCGGCAGCGGCATCACCCTCCCAACCCATGAAAAGCTTTCGCGTTCTTCTCTTTACTCTAGCAATGGCGGTTCCCGTTCTGGGGCAGGCCATCACCTTCAACCTGGCTAATGGCCAGTTTACCAGTGGGCCACTGGCTAACACGGGCATAACCGGATTTATCGAGATCGACCCCATGGGCGCGACTTCAGGTCTCGCGACGAAGTTTGACCCGCTCGTTTCCCCCGGCCAACCCGTTCTGACTCAGATCACCTGGGTGCTCCTGCGCGACGCGCAGCCTGATCTGACCTTTGACCTCGACGACGACTTCGCCCCGGCAGTCGGATTCAATCGCAACCCGAGCGACAGCCTCGCGTCGATTGATTACTTCGGGGAGCTTTTTCTTTTGCCTGGCAACCCGACTCTGGAGGTCAGTTACAATGGCTTGGGCAACGTCGGAGTGACCTACACCGACGGTAGCGGCGAGGTTTCCACCGGAACCCTAACCCCTCCCGCGGTGCCGGAGCCCAGCGGGTTGCCGCTGCTCTTTGCCGGGGCAGTCCTGCTCGCCGTACATCGACGGCGCTGACCGCCGTGTTACTCCAAGAGCCAACCAATATCACTGAGATCCAAGTTCGAAAAGCGTCCGCTCCGGGCTGCCTCGAACCTCAGGCTGAACTCTTCCGCAGAAGACAAATTTGCGCCCGAGCGCGCGATTTGGCGCACGAGGCGCTGAGCCACTCCGAAGGCATAAGCGCTGGCGGTCCCTAGAGCCTGAACTGGCCGCTTGCCGCGGGGCTGTTCGGCTTTGCGATTGACAATTGCGAGACAGGAGGCCTAACCGCAGGGCCTTGTCCAAGGCTCCCAATGCCGACCATTCCCAACCCCTCTTCTTATGAGACTCGGATGCGTACCACCTCTTTTCAATGCGGCCACGATCGAAGAGCTCGATTCGCTGATCGATCGTTTGGACGCTCATGGTTTGTCCGCAATCTGCGCCCCGGGGAAGATCCATACGTGGCCGAACGACGCGTGTTCCGCATATGGGGAGAAAGCACGCGGGCTGGGTCTTGAGATCGGCGAGGTTGGCATGTGGGAGAATCTCATGCATCCAGACGAGGAGGTGCGGGAGCGCAACATTCAGCGGATGCGTGAGGTGCTGGGCAAGGCTGACCAGATGGGGGTGAGCAACGCGGTCAGCCTGGTGGGATCCCGGGACCCTTCGGGCAGCCCTTTGGCGCCAGCGGCTGAGAATTTCACGAGCGCGTTCCGGGAAGCCTTTCGGGAAGTCGTTCTCCGTGTCCTCGACGGTTTAGAGCTTCGCCACACGCGTTATCTGCTCGAGACTTGGCCCAACACCGGCTTGTGCGAGCCTGAGGCGCTGAAGGCTCTGGTGGAGGACGTCGGGCATCCGGCTTTTGGCCTCCACTTCGATCCCTGCAACTTTCATTTGCGCGAGTGGGTCTTCCGCTCGACGGAACGGATCGAAGGCCTTTTTCGCGAGATCGGACATCTCTGCCACAGTGTCCATTTCAAAGACGTTCATTGGGATGGCAGCCGCGTGCAGTGGCTGGTGAAGCTAGATGAAGTGCGCATTGGCGAGGGGACGATGGACTACCCGACCTTGCTTCGGAAAATCGAAGACCATTTCCCCGTCGATGTCTGCTGCTATTGCGAACACCTCGCAACTGAGGCGGACTACATTTACAATTTTGAGCAGCTGCATCGCCTGGCCGCAGCCCAGGGGCTCCGCTTCAAGCGGCGAGGGGAGTAGCTCCTCGTGCTGTCTTTTCGGGCACTCCCGTCCGCGGCGCGAGCCCGGCCACGCCTCACAAGCCGCTGTAATCCAGGGCAATCCGCTTCCCGCTTTCCGCTGATGCCAGACAGGCATCGTAGACGAGCATGGTTTCGTACGTTTCTCGGGCATCACTTTTGATCAAAGTGGCGTCACCCGTCGCAATGGCGTCGACGAAAGCTTGAAGTTCCGGCTGAAAACCCGCCTCGATCTGGCCATTCTGGGTGTGGGTGCCCTGCACCGCCAGATTCACTTGATGCAGCACTTCCGTCCTGCCGTCGTGCGCGTAGTGGAGCGACTGATAGTCGCGCACGAACACCATCTGGCTTGTGCAGGTCTCGCCGAAGACGGTCACCTGATCGTCCGGATAGGACCGGTGGCCGCTGCCGGAGAGGATCATCGACCCGACTGCGCCTGAGTCAAAGCAAAGCTGAATCGACCAAGTGTTTTCATCTGGACTCAAGGCACTGACGCTGGCCACGCGGGAGCCCATTAGCCAGGGTGCGAGGTCGATGGCATGAATGCCAAAGCCCAGGAGGAAGCCCCCTCCCAATCCCGCGAATGAGCGCTGCAGTGAGAGGGCGGAGGGTTGTCCAAATTCCGCGCGCTCAATGACCTCCTTCATTTTGACGTACAAAGGGGCGTACCGTTTCTTGAAGGCAGTCATCAGCAGCTTGCCGCTTTCAAGGGAGGCCCGAGCCGCAGGCAAGTAATAGGCGGCGGAGTCCGCCGGTGGCTTTTCCACATAAACCGCCACACCTGCCCGCAAGAAGCGGGGCGCCAGTTCCATATACACCGCCTGACTGGCGCAAATGACCACTCCATCGGCAACCTTTGCCTCCAGCAGGTCATCGGCGGATGTGAACACCTGCTCGGCGCCGTAACAGCGGGCTCGATCGGCTGCACGGGCGCGATCCAGATCGCAAACGGCCACCAATCGTGCATTCTTGATCAGGGCCAAAGAGGGAAAAACGATCTGCGTGGCGAGGATGCCCGCGCCGATAACGGCGATCGGCACCGGTCGATCCGAACCGGGTTCGCGGATGCTTTCTTGAATGGTGAATCCGGGGTAGGGAGCCATGACACCTTATGCCCGGGTCTTCCTCCTTCGGTCAACGCCGAACCGCGTCCATTAGCTTGGCGACAGGCTAGAGGCTGTCCGAAAATAGCCAGTTCATATGTATATCATTTAGAGCTTCCGGAATTCAATCGGATTGCGGACGCGACCAACCACTTGACTGGATGAGCCTCAAGGCTCTCGTGCTGGAGTCATGCTAAATGATCGTTTCCTATCTGACGGAAAAATCTGTCCCAAGCAATGGGCTGGTACTCGGGAGCGGATCAAAACCGCCCTCCTTCTCCAGTGCCTCGCTTCTCGCCATTCCTGGCCAAGCCAGACTGCGAAGGCGTGATCGTCGATGCCATGGCGGCGGGCTAAGGCGTCCTGCGTCAATCCGCTCGACGCGTAAGCCATGATCAAATTCCGGCGCTCCTTTGCTCCACAGATCCGCGCTTCAGGTCGAATCTATCGGAGCCACAATTTTCTAGCCGCCTCATTTCCGGAATGGTGTCGCCAACCGGACCCCTAGGATAGTCGCCTCGTTTGCAGCCTTTTGTCGTGGCGAAACGCGTCGGCCCGATGATAAGCTGACGTTTATGGAGGGCGTGGACTGGCTGCGCGAGGCGTACGAGGCGCGCTTCGGCTTTGGGTTGCTGCAGACGGACGCTCAGGGGCGGATCACCGCGGGCGCGCCCGTGCAAACCGATTGCTCTTGCCGGGGCGCGGCAGACGCTCGTCGGCGGCAAGCGGCGGATGAGACACTGTATTGGGGCGAGACAGTCATCAACCTGTGTTGCGACAATGGCTTCGCGATCTGGGGTGTGCCCGTGCGCTGCAATAATGTAACCCATGGCGCGCTGGTGGTGCAGGGAATCGACCTGGAAGACGCACCCAAAGCCCTTCACGAGAGCGTCCAGCGCGCCGCCGAAGCCCTCCTAGACATGGCCATCGAAGCCAACCTGATTGCGGAGGCGGAGGTCAAGCTCGCGCGGCAGCGGGCGCTCGTCGAGCGCGCCCGCTTTTTAGCCCTCGAAGCCTCCAAACAGGATCTCGGTGCCGACGATTTGCGTTCACTGTACCTGCGTGAAGAGCCCGAGCTTTTGACGGCGATCAAACACGGGCGTGTGACGGATGCGCGATCCGTCCTCAACCGTATCCTCACCGGCATTTACGGCGTCGCCGGGGATCGGATGGAGCTGCTGAAAAGCTGCGTCATGGAGCTGGTGGTGATGATGCACCGGGCGGCGGTCGAGGCCGGCGCCAACCCGAATGCCATCCTCGGCGCCAACTACCGTTCTCTAACCGAACTCTCCGAAGTCGCGGACGAGGAGGAGCTTTCGGCGTGGGTGCGGCGCATGCTCGATACGCTGATCGAGGGCATCCGCCAAAATGAGGCCTATCCGCACTCGCTGTTGCTGTTGCGCGCGATCAATCACATGCGAGCGCACTTGAACGAGAATCTCCGCCGAGACGACGTAGCCCGCATCGCTGGCGTCTCACCGAGTCACTTCAGCAAACTCATGACCCAACGTATGGGCCGGTCCTTTTCCCAGCTGTTGACGCAAATGCGCATCAACCGCGCCCGGGGTCTGCTCGGCACCACGACCGCAAGTTTATCGGACATCGCGCTGGAGTGCGGCTTTTACGACCAAAGCCACTTCGCAAAGGCGTTCCGGGCCGCCGCCGGTGAATCGCCAGGGGAGTATCGTCGCCGCATACGAGGCGACGGCCCGCGCGCGGCGAATCCGTGAGCCAGCGCGCAAACATACCATTTTACCGCAATCAAAGCCCCACGTACAAGACGCGGCGGCCGGAATCGTGGTAGGCTCGTGGCGAAATAACTTCACAAGCATGAGTCACCACGAAGACCTGAAAACCGCCGTCATCAACGGAAAACGAAAAGACGTAAAACGTATCCTGCCTGAGCTGGTGGAAACGGGGGCCAAGCCTGTCGACATCCTTGAGCAGGACCTCATTCCCGCGATGGGCGTCGTCGGGGAGCGGTTCAAGAGGGGTGAAATCTTCGTGCCGGAAATGCTCGTCGCGGCGCGCGCGATGAAGGAAGCGATGTCGATCCTCGAGCCCGAACTTATCGCCGCCGGCGTAAAGCCGGAGTTCAAAGCGATCATCGGAACGGTGGAAGGCGACCTCCACGACATCGGCAAAAACCTGGTCGCAACGATGTGGAAAGGCGCGGGCCTGGAAGTCGTTGACCTTGGTGTCAACGTCACCCCTCAGGCCTTCGTCGAGGCCTGCCGCGAGCATCAACCGGACATTATCGGCCTATCCGCGCTGCTGACGACCACCATGCCGGCCATGCGCCAAACGATTTCGACCATCCGCGAGGCTGGCTTCGAAAACGCCAAGATCATGGTCGGCGGCGCGCCTATCACCGAGGCCTATGCCCGGGAAATTGGCGCCGATGGCTTTGCTCGCGACGCCGCCTCCGCGGTCGATGCCGCCATGGAACTCCTCAAGAAGTAACACCAAAGCAGCCAAGACGATGACTTTTACCAAACTCGTAATCTCCGATCCGTCGGAACTCATTTACGGCGCCTGCCCCAACCCTGTCGAAACGCGCCACGGCATGCGCATCGGCGGGGGCGAGGTCTACCCGGAGCTGAACTTCACGCTGCCGGACATCGACATCAAAGCCGACACCATGCCGCAAATTTGCGGTCACTACCGGCAGATCGTGACCGACTCACTTGAACGCGCTGCGGAACTCGAGGTGCCGGGCGTTATGCTGGAATTTGAGACCCTGCCGCCCATGACGGAGTTCCCGGACTACGGCATGGCCATCGTGGACATCCTGCTTCAAGGCATCGAAGAGGCGAACCAGAAACACGGGCTTAAGGCGGCGCTGCGGTGCACGCCTAATGACAACCGGGAGTTTTTCCGGCCGCCGCTGATGCGCAGTGGACGCTATTGGGACGCGATGCAAGAGCTTTTCGATCGCTCGGCGGCCGCCGGATCGGAGTTCCTCAGCATCGAGAGCGTGGGCGGCAAAGAGTTGCACGACGATGCACTCGTCAACGGCGACTTGCGCACCGTCATCTTCTCGCTGTGCATCATGGGCGTGCGCGACATGCGGTTTTTATGGGACCACATCGTGGCCACGGCGCGCCGGCACGGCGTTCACCCCGCGGGCGACACCGCATGTGGCTTTGGCAACACAGCTATGGTCTTGGCCGAGCGCCGGATGATCCCGAAGGTCTTTGCCGCAACTGTGCGTGCCATCAGCGCCGTGCGCTCACTCGTCGCGTATGAGCGCGGCGCGGTCGGCCCCGGCAAGGACTGCGGCTATGAAAATCCGATCCTAAAAGCCATTACGGGCCTGCCCATGAGCATGGAGGGCAAAACCGCCGCCTGCGCTCACCTCTCCCCAATGGGCAACCTGGCGGCCGCCACGGCGGACCTTTGGTCCAACGAGTCCGTGCAGAACATTAAGCTCCTCGGTGGCATGGCGCCGACGTGTTACATGGAGCAATTGGCTTACGACTGCCGGTTGATGAACCAGGCCAGTTGCGGGGGCCACGATCACGCCTTGCTCCTTCGCGACTGGCTCGTGCAGTCCGACGCCGGACGTGATCCGCAGGCGATGATCCTCACGCCTGACAGCGCCATCAAAGTGGCCGAGGCAATCGTGAACGCCCCAAACCACTTCGAAGCTGGCCTCGCAGCCGCGCGCACCGCGATTGCCATCCTGCGCGACACCTCCAGCGCCGGCTGCCTGAGCCTCAACGAGCGCGAAAAATCATGGCTCGACCGCATGGACGACGAACTTGATGACATCCCCGGCACGGAGGAAACCTTCATCGCCGAAATGATGGACGAGGTCGACCGAAGCAAGTTTACCCCGGTGGACTACGACCTGTAAGCGAAAGTTCAACGCCACGTCATGCCGAGTGTTTCGTCAAAACCATCAAGCGCGAGTGCCTGGAAAACCTGATCTTTTTGGCAAGGAATCCCTTCCCCCTTTGCATCGAAGAGTTTGTGGCCCATTAGCGCCATGAACGACCACACCAAGGCCTCGACAATACCGCCGACCACTTCGGCTGCGAAGGACTCAATGGGCCGGAAATCCGAACTGGCGAAAGATTTAGTAAACAGCAGGTAATTTGCAATCTACTAAGCACCATGCCGAGGGAAGTTGATCGTTACAAGCCGAATGGCCGACGCCGTCCACCTTCGGCCGGTGATGATTCGCCTCCGGCTATCAGCGATTCTGGGTTTCGTTGCTGTTCCGGTTTCCGAGGGTCTCGCCTTCGAGCCATTCTGCTTTGATTACGAGCTCGACCATAAGCTGCTCCAGGCTGTGGCGTCCAAGGATAATCTGCTCGCGCTGCACGAGGCAGGCATGGCCGTTGTCCAGCCCCCGGTTGCAGCCACTGATCAGGGGCGTGTTTTCCACACGCTGCGGGAGTGTCAATGCGGCGGCAAACCCCAGCCGTTCCGGGATGGTGAACCCCGCCGCCTTGAGTGGGTAGAAGGCAGTCCAGACGTCCGCTACGATGGCGTCCGGTTCCTCAAACGTACGTAGCCATTTCAGGGGCGCGGGCTTCAATGGCTCCTCGGGCCCGCAGCTACGTTTGCGGTACTCGAGGCGGACCCCTTTACGGCTTTCCAACTGCCGAAACCCCAGCAGCGCCCCAAGCCGAGCTCGGTCGTCGACAGCGCTCACCGAAGGATGCAGGAGCACGGCAATTCGACGGTAGCCACTTCCTTGGACTCGTTCCAAAGTGTGAATCATCTGCTCGAAAACCCCCGTTCGTACGACAGGAAAAGGTAGGTCCTCGTAAAAACGCCCAAGCTTCACAGTCGCGAAACGACTCCCCGAATCCTACCCGATCCTTCGCCGACCAACCTGAAAGCGTCTCCGGACCAATAAGGAGACCCTGGACGCCGCGGCTCCAAAGCACCCGAGATGCCGCCGCAGGCGAGGCGAAGTCATCGGGGTGCCAGAAACTGAAATCCAGCCCTTGAGCCTCCCCGAGACTGCGGATCAGCCCTTCCCGATTCCCGCGCCCGGCCCTCCCGAGACGGTGCGTGTTGCCAAAGCAGGCCACCGGTAGGGTGCGCGTTCCACGGCCGCTGCTGCGGGCGTGCCGCCGCTGGGCGAGCACCGACGCCGCTCCGTGCACCCGGTAGCCCATCTCCTCCGCCACCGCCTCCACGTGCCGGCGGGTCGCCTCCGCGACCACAGCGCGACTCCGCAGCGCCATCGAAGCCGTTCCCTCCGAAATCCCCGCCCGTCGAACTACGTCCTTCAGCGTCGGATTGTTCCCGGCCGACTTTCTTCAAAGGGTTTGACGCGCATCAATAAGAGGAGAGTTGAGTCGAGAAAAGATTTTGTAAAGAATTTTAGCGTTTCGATCTGCTGCGCTTCCGAGTCACGACTCAAAGTTTGGGCCGGTCCTAGAACAACCACCATCTACCCCATAAACCTGACATGAACACAAGAACAGCCTTACTATCCGCATTCGCAACAGGTGCGATTGCCACGGCCGCATCGGGGCAAATCGCCGCCATTGACGGATTCGGTGCCGGCCAAGCCGCGGACACCGGCGCTACGACAGTTACCTTCACGAGTGCGATCACGATCACGGGCAATGCCGACAACAAGCTTGTCTTGAACGTGGGCAATGGTCCAAAACCGACGTCCGGCGATTTCACGACTTCATGATACTCTATATGCACGAGGCATAGGCGCGATCATCTTTGCGCCGCAGACTCCGGACCCGGTGTTCACGAAATTCAATTTCGACCATTTTTCGGCGGTTGCGGTGGGCTTTGGCCTGCTGGAGCCCGATTTGCATCGCGTTTGCACGGATTTGACAAGCGGGATGCGCTGCGTGCGTTGCGGCGGCGCGGTCGCAAGCGAACGGGGCTGGTGGCCACCCGGTTCACGGATCAGCGTGTGAATTTTGCGCTGAGCGGTGGGTATTTAACCGCCACGCAGTTGTTGGAAGATACGCCGCTTATTCCGATCTGGTGGGCGGATCGCGTTGTGGAATCGGAGCGCCGGGGTTCCTTTCTGCGGTGGGTCGAAGATCAGCGGCTCGACAGCGTGATCACGGTCGAACCCGAAACTACGGCGTGGTTACGCTTGTCGCATGCGGAGATCTTGGAATCTGGATCGGTGATCGCCGCCGACTGGACTCCGGAGTGGAAGATACCGGGGCTTGATCATCAGCGGGACCTTGTTTGAGAACAAGCCGTTCATCTGTTGATCGAGCATGTGACGCGGGGCGAAGCAGGCGTCCCAGATTGCCCGTTTCGAATATTGACGCCCTCACGTCTGGTGGGCCTGCAAGGCGGGCCCGACTGACGCCTAGCGTGCTGTCCGGACACAATTTATGGAAGAAACCTTTAAGATAATAATCGCCATCGAGCTTCCGTAAGGTTTCGTCCCGGGCATCTCAGTTCCATGCGGGCCTCTCGGGTCCAGTCAGTTTTCCTCCACCTGACCCACCTCGCCGGAGAATAGCTCCGCGGGCAAGCTGGCGCCGGTGCGACGGTAGGCGGGCAGCTCGCGGTTGTCGACGAGGATGGAGTCCCGGGTGGTTTCCGTTTCGAGGCCCCTGATGAGCAGTTCGTTGTGGAGCTGGTCGAAAAGGAAGACGAAGAGCGCGCGACCGCCTTCGCTGAGCGTGGAGAGCCAGGCCCGCCGGGACCTTGTCATCGGGGTCGGACGGTCGGAAGTTTCTGCGAGAGCACAGCCCCCGCGCGTCGGCGCCACTGCCCGGGCTGGAGTGCCGATCTTTGGTCCACGTGATAACGATTCGGAAATCGAACTCTTGCTCGACTGCGCTGTCATAGAACAATCTCCTGTGAAAATTTCTCGACCTTTTTCTTTTGTTGCAGCTTCCGGGTTTGCGCTTGCCACTCTTGCAGCGGAGCCGGCGCCGCCAATCGCTCTGGAGTTCCTCTGGTACCGCTACGCCGACCCCGGTGGGGAGGCGCACCCGGACGCCCCATGGAACCCGCTGACTAACAGCCGGGAGGGCTACGAGACCGACCGTGGCGAGGTCGGGGGCGAGTCCGCCGTCATTTCTCCGGACGGACGCCTGGTGGTCACGACTTCCCGCGCCAATGCACGGCAGAAAGCCTTTGATGACCCGCCGCGCTACACGATGGACCTCCATGGCCGAACTTCGCACGTGCGGTTGTTCACCATCGACGGAGAGTTGCTGTGGGACCGGGCGCGCAGCCGGGGGCCGGACAACGTCAACAACGAGACGGGCAACCCGCCGGGCGACGGCATCCCCGACGACGTGCCTCCGGGGGACGACCCGGGCGTCTTCGAAGACGAGCTTGAGCACGGGGAGTTCACGGTGCACGAGAGCAACGCCGGGCGCTACGTCGTCGCCGCAGGCGAGGACGACAAGATCGAGGTCTGGGAAATCATGGACGCGGAGGGTAACGTGCTGGAAGCGCCGACCCTGGTGCGAACGCTGTTCATCCCGGGCGGGCGCGTGGCCGCCTTCGACAGCCTGGGCTTTAGCAGCAGCGGGGAGCTGCTGACGGGCGGCACCGAGTGGTTCGGCCACGTCGAATTCTGGCGAGCCACTGGCCACCCTGACACGTGGGAGCACGTTGGGCATCTGAGCCACGGCGGTGGCAACATCGGCAAGGCCGTCAACGAATTCGATTTCAGCCCTGACGACCGCTTCCTGCTGACGGCGGGCACTGACCAGTGGGGCCGGTTTTTCGAACTCGACATTCAGCGGAACGGCGAGGGTGACATCGTCAGCGTTAGCGCGGTTGGCGGTGGCCCGCTGGCGGAGATGCCGCAGCCGGAGCGCTCCGCTAAGGCCGCCCGCATTGAGCCCGTCACCGGACGTCACGCGGTCATCGCCAGCAAGGACCAACGCATGTTCGTGTTCCACACCGACGACCTGCGCCAGGGGATCAACACCCCCATGATCACCTTGCACAACGGTTTCTACTACGGCGTCGACCGGATGACGGGCACCGAGATCGAGCCGGGTGGCTACAGCACTAGTGGCCGCTTCCTGATTCAGGGCGGCGGTCCCGAGGAGCGTTTTGAAAAGCACCCCAATAGCGCCGACTACGAGTCGTCGTTTTTCCGCATTTTTGACACGACCGAGCTGCAGCGCGGCGCCCCGGAGCCGGATCCGGTTTGGGTGCAGCCCGCCTTTCACACCGAGTTTTTCCACTTCCACACCGACGATTCCCTGCTGGCTACCAGCCACGACGACGGTACCGCGCGCCTGTGGAAGACGAACATCAGCGGCACTTACACGATTGCCGCCGAAGCCTTTAACGAGAGGACTGAAACCCACAACCGCTGGACGCTTTCCGGGCCCGCCGGAGGTAGCGACTTCGGCGTCTCGCACATGGAGCCCCTGCCGTGGAAAATCGACAACGGCTTCAACAACAACCCGGCCGACATTGAGCAAGATGCCGTGTGGGTGGGCCTGCGCGGCTCGCGTTTCCTTGCCATCGACGAGCTCGATGGCGTTCACGCGCTCACCCTCAACGAAACTTGGGGCCTCGCCGGCTACACCGACCTGATGGTCCACTTTGCGGCCGCGGCGGCGGATGATGGCTCCTTCGAAAGCGGCGATTTTTTGCGCCTGCTGGCGGACACCACCGGCGACGGCAATTTCGAAACCACGATTGCGGAATTCCTTGCCAACGGGAACGGACGCCTACAGCGGGAGGGAAGTGATGAGACGCTCGACTTCATTTTCCAGGACTTCCGCCTGCCGCTGGCTCCGTTCCTGAATAGCTCCGAACAGATCCGCTTCCGCATCGAGGCGAATAACGACAAGAACGCGGAGGAAATGGCTTTCGATACCCTGCGGGTGACCGGGCGTCCGCTGGTCACTGCTTCGCTGAGGATGCCTCAGCACGACGCGCCTCCAATGGTGTCCTTCCAAGCGTATCCGCAATTCCACTACGACATTCTAGCCAGTGCCTCCCCAGATGATCTTGCCGCCGTTGACACGCTTGTTCCTGGTCTTGCAGGTCCGGTAGACTGGACCGACGAAGATTGGTCCGGCTCGCTCCGCTTTTACGGAGTTCGTGCCTATGAGAACCTGAGATAGCTTTTTTTCTTGAGGCCAAAATACAACTGCGCAAACTTACTAGATACCCCATGAAATCTTTGCTTCTCACTCTTCTTTTTGCTCCGGTTGCGGCGTTCACCCAAGTCGATGAATTCAATTACACGTCGCAGGCTGGCTTTGAGACCTTCTACCTCAATCCCGCCTCAGACAGCCGTGAACCTTTTGAACTGAATGTGGCGGAGGGTTATCTTGAAACGGTTCAAAGCGGTGGAAATCCTCAGTTCTCTGCAGCATCCCTGCAACCGGTGGGACCGCTCTCCTCAGTCAGTGGTCCGCTGACCTTCTCTATCGATTTTTTGACTGCGGGAACGGTGGGTTTCTCCGGCCTCGGGAATGTTGCGAAGATCGGTTTCGCGGATTCAGCTGGCCCCGGGACGTTCGGTGAAACGGGCTGGGAGGTTTCCCTGCGCTACAGCGCTGGAGACTTTGGCGCCTCGACGCCAGTTGGCCTGCGCCTGCGGCCCAACGGAAACTCGAGCGGCCAGTTGTTCTCCAATGGCGTCTCAGAGGATACTTTCGATCCTAACTTGTGGTACACGTTGGAGATGACAATCCTCTACGATTCTGAGGATCTGTTCAATATTACGTCCCGGGTTTACCCGCAGGGCTCTCCAGGGAACACCTTGATCTCCTTCAGCGGGCAACAGACGAACGCGGACCTGAGCCCGGACGAAGTGCTGTACCCCGCCTTCGGAGCTCGCACGGGTGCCACCGGAGGGATCGCCGCCGTCGACAATCTGGTTCCCGTTCCGGAGCCCGGCGCGTTCGGACTGCTACTCGGAGCCGGGGTCTGCGTGGCCGCCTTGCGCCATCGTCGCTAGGCCGGTTTTTCCGCCTAAGCCTCAATTCTGTTCCACCTGGCCGACTTCGCCGTCGAAAACTTTGGCGGGTTCGGCGAGTTCGAGTTTTAGGACGCGGACCACTACCAGCGCTGCTTGCAGCTGATCGACGCGGTGCCGTTGGGCGACCTTTCCGTGGCGCACCTGGCAGCGTGTCTGGGTCTCGATCGCAGCCACCTGAGCCGCCTCTTCCGGCAAATTCATGGCGCGAGCCTTCGCGAGCACCTCAACCGCCACCGCCTTGCCGCCGCGCGGAGGCGATCCACCGTTGGTTTTTTGAACACGGCTATAACGTTGGTTGTGTGCATCCCGCGGATGACCTAAGCGGATTGCGACTTTACATCATCCCGCATTGGGCGCTGTTCAATCCGGAGTGGGTGCCGGCCTTGACGGAGTGGGTGCGGCGGGGCGGCAATCTCGTCATCGGAGCTCGATCGGGAACCCGCACCCCGGACAACCAGGTTACAGCGCAGACCCCGCCCGGGGTGCTGGCGGATTCGTGCGGGGTGCAGGCCATCGATTTCGGGCGGATCGACCCGGAAGATGGCCGCCCGAAGCTATTGGAGTTCGATGGCACCGGGTGACGGCTGCGTGCTGGTGGGAGGAACTGGCCCTTGCGGCGGACACGGAGGCCGCCCTTCTCTGGCGGAACGGCTTTCTGGAGGGCACGCCCGCAGTGAGTCAGCGCCGGCATGGACGCGGGGCGGTGTCGTATGTCGCGACCTACCTGACTGGCGAAATCCTGTTCCACCTGCTGCCAAAATTCTGTGACTGCTCCGACCTCGAATCAATCAATCCTCAAGCGGCTGACGGCTTGGAAGTCGTGGTGCGTGACAAGGACGAGCTGCGGCTGACCTTCTATTTGAACCCGGCCCCACACACGCTTGCGGTATAAAATCGTGTCGAGGGTCAGGTCGTGGTCGGGGCCGACCAATAGTCCGAGAAGCAGCTTAGGCTGAATCCCTTTGGGGTTTCAGTCGTGCGAACTTCCTCCCGCCCCGCGTAGCTCGAAAAGCTCACGGAGTTCGACGCAAGAGGCGGGAGATTATAATAATAAACTCTCTTCAGAGACGACAGCCAAACAAGGTTCCAACCTGTCGCGGCGCATCTATAAAAGACGCTCTTCTCGGATTTCTGTAGCACACGATTCATGCCATAATAATCGAAAAACCGTGGCCAAACCGCAGGCAGCGTCCCGTAAGCTGTTGAAAACGGAAAGAGGTGGTTTCCTCCGCTCCCCGGCGTCATGCTGGGGTTGATCGGAACAAGACACGAAAGGAAACCGACCTCAGATGACGACTACGACAGGCTCCGTTGGGGAGCAAGCTCAAGAGCTGCCGGAGACGGCGGCGGCGTTTCAGGATTTCATTCGGCAGCAGGTGCGTTTGGCGCTGATGCAGGTGATCGAACAGGAGGTGGCGGCGCTGTGCGGGCCGCGTTATCACCCGGGCGAGGAGGCGGCTTGCTACCGTTCGGGCAGCACGCCCGGTAGTGTGTTCGTGGGCGAGCGCCAAGAGGCGCTGCGGCGTCCCCGGGTGCGTCGGCGCACGACGGGAGGCAGCGAGGAGGTGCTGCTGAAGAGCTGGCAGCTGGCCACGGATAAGGACGCTTGGGAGGCAGCGATGTACCGGGCGATTCTTGGCGGGGTGAGCCTGCGCGGTGTCACTGATCTTGGTGACGAAGAGCTGCGCGGACAGAGCAAGTCGAGCCTCTCGCGGCTGTGGCAGAAGAAGGCGGCGGTGCTGGTCGAGCAAATGCGCCAGGAGAGCTTGGCGGACTTCGATTTGCTGGTGCTGATGATCGATGCGGTCGTGCTGTGTAAGGGTTTGGTCGCTACGGTGGCGCTCGGCATCGACCCGGCAGGCAACAAGCGCGTGCTGGGCTTTCAGGTGGGCTTCAGCGAGAGTGCGGAGGTTTGCGGCGATTTGCTCAGGTCGCTCCAGCAGCGGGGTTTGCGAGCTTCTCGAGGGCGGCGGCTGCTGGCAGTCCTCGATGGTTCCAAGGCGTTGGAGAAGGCCGTTGGTCAGCACTTTCCCGATGCAATTGTCCAGCGCTGCCTCGTCCACAAGGAGCGCAACCTACGCGGCTATCTGCCGAAAAAGCATTGGAAAACGCTGGCGGATTTGTTCGCCCGGTTGCGCAAGTGTCAGGGCGCGGAGGGGGCCCAGGAAGTCCTCGCCGAGCTGCGCGATTTCCTCGCCGACAAGAACCTGCAAGCGCGTCAGAGCCTCGACGAAGCTGGCGAGCAACTGCACGCGCTCTTCGACCTGAATGTGCCCAACACGCTGAACCGCTCGCTGCTGTCCACCAACGCCATCGAGAACGTCTTCAAAAACCTGAGACGCCACATCGGGCGCGTCTGCCGCTGGCGCGAGAACACCAGCCAGGCCGATCTGTGGCTGGCCAGTGGGTTGACGCTGGCCAGCAAAGGCTTCCGCAAAATCAGCGGCCATTCCGAGCTTGAAGCACTCGTAAAAGCACTGCAAAAGAAGCCGAAGAACACGGACGCAAAAAACTGAAAAAATGCGCGCTCTTGGAGCTTCGCTCCGCTCCGGCCTCGCCGCTACGCGGCGCCCCCTGCGGGGACGGCCTCCGCTCCACGAAGCCCCAAGACCAACCTAACCCACACTCACCCAGAACCACCCGATCACCGGAAACTACCCCGCCAGTTTCAACAACCTCTGGGACATCCCCTTGATCTGAATCTAGAACTCTTCGGAGATGAGATTATCCTTCACTGCGAATCGATGCACCAGCACATCACAAACTACGAAAAGAAACCTATCCCTGAGTTTGTGATTGAAGTTTTTGGAGTTGTATATGACTACCTTACGACGGACGTCAGAATGAGAGAACTTCAATCAAACGGGTCCCCCTATAAATGGATTATAGAATGCCTCAATGGAGACCACTGGGAGCATGAACAGTCAATGGGGTTGCTAGTTTATAATTATTTCGGAAGGAAAACGTCTGAAATCTTCCAGAACAACTATTTGCCTCCCAGAATGAACGAGAGCCAACCAGTCGAGGGTGGCAACGGCATTCGCCGCGCCACCTCTTAGCGTTCCGCCCACCCGAACTTAAACCTATGATCGGCACCTCACTCTGGTAGATTCAGAGTGACATGGAGTTCCGACTGAGTCACCAAGCCTACCGCAAGAAACCGTTCGTTGCCCGGTGGTCGGAGGATGGCAAGATCCGCA
>JBHJGW010000304.1:0-3641 GCA_050331415.1 Opitutales bacterium
GCCCGCAAGAGCGTGCGGGAGGTTCAGGTCTTTGCGATTCACCTCAAGACGGACGAGGTCCACCTGGATGTGCTCCGGGCAATCGACCGTACTATCCGGCACCCCATCGCTTTTCAGCTCCGCCACGGGGAGCGGGTCCGCTGCGCTATGGCCCCCAAGCGCCCGAGCGAGGCGGATGTGACCAAGTGGGTGGTGGGCGAGTATTTCCATACGGAATGGGCCGACTGGTCCGCCACGGCGTGGCCAAACCCCCCGACCGTTCTGGACCTTGCCGCCCTTTACGAGGCGCTTCTTCGCGCCCACCTGTCGCTCCCCGCCCGCCCTGGAGAATCCCTTGCCGAACAGGTTGAGCGCCTCGGCGAGCTCCAAACCAAGCGGCGGGAGGCCGAGCGGCTCGCCAAAAAGGTCGCGCAGGAGCGTCAGTTCAACCGCAAGGTCGAGCTGAACCGGGAGCTGCGGGCAGTACAGGCGAGCGTCGAGCGGCTGGGTTCGGTTTAGCGCCTCGCTGGCCGTACGGCCTGTTTTTGCTGGCTTGAACCGGGGCCGTAGAACTGTAAATATTGCTGGCCATGAAGACCACGATCGACCTGCCGGAGAGCCTTTTGGAGCGCAGTAAGGTTGCGGCCGCCCGGCGCCGGACGACCCTGAAGAGCCTGTTGATCGAGGGCTTGGAGGCGGTTCTGCAGCGGGAGGAGGCTCAGGCCGTCCCGGCTGAAGCCCTTGCCCGGCTGCAGCGCGGCTATCACCTTGGCAATCAACCCCTCAGCCGCGAGGCTACCCATGGCCGCTGAGTGCTTTCTGGACACCAACATCCTGCTCTACGCCTACGATCTGGATGCTCCGGAGAAGCGGGCGGTGGCCGCTCGGCTGCTCGAGCGGGCTTGGCGGGAGCCGGGGTCTTCCGCCATCAGCGTGCAGGTGTTGCAGGAGTTTTTTGTCAACTTCATCCGCAAGGGCCAACCCGAGGCCGAGGCGCGGGCGTTGATCGCCGACTTTTGTCATTGGCCCGTGATCGAAAATACCGTCACGCTGTTCGGTGCGGCTCTGGCTCTCCGCGAGCGGTGGCAGCTCTCCCTGTGGGATGCCGCCATCCTCGCCGCCGCCGAGGCCAGCGGGGCCGCTCAGCTTTACACCGAAGACTTGAACCACGGCCAGCACTACGGCCCCGTCCAAGCCATCAACCCCTTTCGTTAGACCGACCATGGAGAAACTGAAGCTGCACACGCCTGACTTTACCGAGGCCAATGTCGCCAAGCTGGCCGAGTTGTTCCCGTCTTGCGTGGTGGAGGCCCGCGATGAGGAGACCGGGAAACTGCGGCGGAGCATCGAGTTTGACCAGCTGCGGCAGGAGCTTTCCGGCAATGTCGTCGAGGGGCCGCAGGAGCGCTACCGACTGGACTGGCCGGGCAAGCGGGAAGCCTTGCTCGCCGCCAACGCCCCCATCGCCAAGACCCTGCGCCCCTGCCGCGAGGAATCCGTCGACTTCGACACCACTCAGAACCTCTTCATCGAGGGCGACAACCTCGACGCCCTTAAGCTCCTCCAGGAAACCTACCTCGGCAAGGTCAAGCTGATCTATATCGATCCCCCGTACAACACTGGTAACGATTTCGTCTACGATGACGATTTTGCCGTTGAAGCGGATGCCTATTTTAATCGTTCAAACCAAGAAGATATGGAGGGAGGCCGTCTTGTAACGAACACAGAGGCGAACGGTCGTTTTCATTCCGATTGGCTATCAATGATGTCTGCTCGTCTTCGGTTCGCTAGAACACTACTACAGGAGGATGGTGCTATCATGGTTTCAATTGGAGACGATGAGCTCCATAATTTGCGGCATCTACTTGATGAGTGCTTCGGTCCGGGGAATTTCGTCGCAACGGTTATCTGGCATAAGATGGATAGCCCGAAGAATTCAGCTCGGCATCTAAGCGAGGACCACGATTACATCCTTCTTTATGCCAAGAACGGAGATTCGTGGACTCCTAACCTTCTGCCAAGGTCCGAGGAAATGCTGGCGCGATACAGGAATCTCGATAATGATCCTAGAGGCCCTTGGCTCCTTGGAGATTTGGCAGCTAGGAACGTCTACAATCTAGGGGTTTATCCCATCAAAACTCCTTCAGGGAAGGTGATCGACGGTCCACCCGCAGGTAGCTACTGGCGAGTTAGTGAGAGCAAATTTCGTGAACTGGATCAGGATGGTAGGATCTGGTGGGGCGACGGCAACTCGCGTCCCGGCATAAAGCGTTTTCTTAACGAGGTTAGGGATGGAGTCGTCCCACAGACGTACTGGCATTGGAAGGAAGTCGGCAGCACTCGCAACGCGAAGAGAGAGCTGAGCCAACTGCTGGGCATGCAATCCGGAGATATTGTTTTTGATACGCCTAAGCCATCACGGCTCATTCAAAGGATTCTGAAAAATTTGCACATCTTCACAAACTTCAGATATAGTCCTCGATTTTTTCGCCGGATCAGGAACGACAGCTCATGCGGTAATGGCTGTGAATGCTGAGGACAGAGGGAATAGAAGGTGGATTCAGGTACAGTTGCCGGAGAGGATTGAATCGGCTCGCTATGACGATATTTTCTCATTGGCGGTAGATCGGGTGCGCCTGGCCGGAAGCATGCTTAAACAAGAACATGCCACGACCGCCGCCACCCTCGACACCGGTTTCCGGGTGCTGAAAGTCGACACCTCGAATGTTCGGGAGGTGTACTACCGGCCCGACGAGGTAAAGCAGGACGAATTGGGCTTGCAGATTGACCATTTGAAGGAAGACCGAACCCCGGAGGACCTGCTGTTTCAGGTGATGCTCGATTGGGGCGTGGACCTGAGCCTGCCCATTCGGGAGGAGAGCATCGCAGGCAAACAGGTCTGGTGGGTGGACGATAACGCCATCGCCGCCTGCTTCGAGACGGACATCAGCGACACCTTCGTCAAGGAGCTGGCCGAGCGCCAACCCCTGCGGGCGGTCTTCCGCGACTCCGGTTACGCGACCGACGCGGTGAAGATCAACATCACCGAAATCTTCAAGCGCCTCAGCCCCGGCACCGAGGTCAAGACGCTCTGACCGATGTTTGTGAAGGAGCAGACCATGCCCCTTGGGGCGGGTGACAGGCGGCTGGCCGGAATTACCGGGCCGCATCGGCATCACCATCATCATCTTCGTGGCGATGCTCCTCGTGCTCGTTCTCCTGCTGTTCTTGATGCTGTTCCTGAAGGTCCAGAGCAAAGCCGACGCCTTCCGTGCGCTTTGTGCTTGATTGTGCAGTTTGGTCAGGCGATACTACCGTCAACAAAGCCCGCCAGGCCTCTCCACGATGCCCAAATTGGCGGGCTCCTTTTTTTGGGAAGGGCGCGATGGACGCGGTAAAGCCCTTCAAGACCTACGACGAGCAGGTCGACATTCTGGCGCAGCGGGGTTTAATCATCGCCGACCGGGAAGCCGCCAGACAGGTGCTGACCCACCAAAACTACTACCGGATCTCAGCGTACCACTTCCCCCTGCAGGATGCGAAGGACCATTTCAGGCCGGGGAGCACTTTCGAGCAGCTCGTCGCCCTTTATCGCTTCGACCACGGTCTGCGGCTGCTCGTCAGCGAGGCGTGCAAGTCCATCGAAATTTCGCTGCGAGCTC
>JBHJGW010000305.1:0-5271 GCA_050331415.1 Opitutales bacterium
TGTAAAGCTGCGCCGCCAGAGTCTTGTTGTGCGACATGATCAGCGTCGGCCGTTGCACCTGCTGGATGACGTTCGCCATCGTGAACGTCTTACCCGAACCCGTCACCCCGAGCAGGGTTTGGTAGCGGTTGCCCGCGTTGATCGAATCGACCAACTGGGCAATCGCGGTGGGCTGGTCACCCATCGGCCCATACTTGCTCTCCAGCTGAAACTGCATTGGGCAAGCATGGACCAGCGCAGCGCGTTAAGCAAGCGGACCTTCGCCGCGAGCGCGCGCAAAGCCCCGGCACCGTGAACAGGTGACGGGGTTTGAATTCGGCAATAGCTGCCGCCGGTTACTCGTCTTCGTCGGCGTCGCCAGCTTCGATGTCGATGTCGGGAACCTCGACTTGCTCCTCTTCCATTTCCACATCGATGTCGGGCGTCTCGACGGTTTCTTCCTCCATCTCGACATCCACTTCCGGCGTGTCGACGTCGTATTCCGGCATGTTGCCTTCCTCGACGTCCACCTCGACCTCAGGCATCTCGCCACCTTCGGTCTGTTCGACATCAGTCCCGACGATAAAGGCGATGATGAGGCCGAGCACAAGAACAGCCACAATAATTCCAATGATTTTCTTCATACCAACTGCTCAGAACGATTTACGCCAAGCGCGGACAAAATTTCGGCTTCTTCCTGATTGATAACGACATAAAGAATTCCACAGCGGACCGTGAGGAGTCGAAACCCTTGCAGAACACCCGACATGGACCCTTGCTCGCCGGGTATTCTGGCAGACTCAGGCCGAATTGAACCCGATCAACCTGCATCTTGTGGTGACGGAACCGGACTTACGACCCAGAGGTATCCGTGCGGTTGCGGTGCTTCGAATGGACATGCCAGGCTCCCCACAGCGTTCCGACGATCGCGATAACGAGGAACACCTTGCCGGCGGGAAACCCATTTCTGAGGTTCAGGTTCCACGAGGACCAAATGGACGCCGAGCCCGTGATCGCCAGAGCCAGTCCCACGATGACGTTCCACGTCAGGCGCACTCTGCCGGTGGGCATCCGGTCTCCCAAGAGGCGCCGGGAGTTGAGCATGAAGAGGAAGGAAAGCAGCGCCAAAGGCAGCAGGGAATAGCCGACCACCCCCGCAAGCACGCCGAGGTAGGCACGCGAAGCCCCTCCCCACAAAAAGGGCCAGAAAAAGCCAAACACCGGGAAAAGGGCGCCGTAGCGGTATAGTTTGCTGCTGTGTGGTGACGAGGTCGCCTCGCACAAGGCGATCCCGGAAATATGGACGAGCAGCGAGATTGTCGAAAGCCCCATCGCAATCACCCCGATGCCGAAAATCCATTGCGCCACGGCCGACTCGCCGAACAGCGTTTGCAAGGCGGAGGCGAACTCCTTGTTCGTGCGGGACACCAGCATGCTCGCCAGACGCTTTTCGGCCACGCCGACCGGCTCGCCAGGCAGTGCCTCGGCGCGGGCGTTGAGTTGCCCCTGCAATTCGTCGAAACTGCTTTGGCTGGCCCCCTCCAGCATCACGACCTCGCCTTCCGCGGTAATCTCCGCACCGGACCACTCCTGGGCGTGAAATTGCGAGGCCGACGCAATCATGACCGAGCCCGTGGCCAAGACAAACGGGATAATGAGGCCGAACCCGAGATCGAAAAGGGAGAGCCCCCGGAAAGAGCGGTTCCAACCCCGCGCCAGCAGCGCGAAGGGCATCAGGAAGGCCATATTTATCCCGACCGCGGCCGAAGCCGTACCGATCATGCGCTCGCGCTGGGCATCAACGATCAGCGACGACCACCAGTCGCGGGCGGCGGGGCTGTCGATTTGGGCAATAACCTCCGGCAGCCGTCCTGCCGGGGCGAACAGGTGCGAGGGCTTCGGGATAAACCCGGCCAGGATTTCACCGAGCGGAAGCTGCCCGACGAAGGCCAGTCGCACGACCACTCCGGCAAAGCACAACACAATGATGGCCACGAGCACCTTCA
Source organism: Opitutales bacterium (assembly GCA_050331415.1). Lineage (GTDB taxonomy): Bacteria > Verrucomicrobiota > Verrucomicrobiia > Opitutales > Cerasicoccaceae > DAIQNO01. The sequence continues at coordinate 1,986 of JBHJGW010000305.1, forward strand.
GGGCGTTTTCGTAAACGCGCTCGCTCTTGCTGCCGCCTCCAGCTCGCATCGTCAAGAGCGTCACGGGGATCCCGAGGATGAGGGTCACGATAATTTTGACACCGAGGTCATCGGGGTTGGGAAAAAGAGCCGGAAACAGATTCTCCGTGATGGCCGCGTAGGCGAGGGCGTATTGGGGCAGCCCGAAAATCATGTTCACGAAAATCGCCGCGAGCAGCCAGCTCCAGGCGAGGAAGGGATTGATGTCACGGCGCATCCCTTCGAACGGAGAGCGCTCCAGCGTCAGCGTCACGTAGCTGATCGCGGCCAGCATGATCGCCCCCAGCACGATTCCCACGAGCTGCACCCAAAGCATGGAGTAGCCCCCGATCACACCCAGAAAAAGGGCAGCGGCAAGGGAACCGCCACCGAGCGTCAACGCGGACTGCAGGAAGCCCGGGCCCGAAAGGCGCAGGAAGACACCAAGGGTGGCGAGAGGACCTTTGGCATGCGCGGCATCCAACCGCGCCTGATCGGCGGAGACGTTATGGGACATGGGGAAACGAGCGGGGTTTGAAGCGACGGTACGGCCCGGGCAACCCCAGCCACCGACATCCGCCACCATCTGGGACTCTCCCTTTGGAGCGCAAGATCAAGATTTTTGACGGGCATGAGCACGGGAAAACTTTGGAGACAAAGGGGAGTAGGTGAGGGGCAGAGTGATAAGGCCCCCAAATGAGTTCCCCGCGCCAAGTCATCTTCATCATGACTGACACCCAGGGCGCCAACTGCGTCGGCACTTACGGGCAGCCCGACCTGCAGACGCCTCGACTCGACCGCCTTGCTGCCGAAGGGGCACGCTTCGATGCCGCGCACACGGTTTGCCCGGTCTGCACGGCCGCCCGCGGTGCCCTTTTCACCGGCTGTTACCCGCACACCAACGGCGCAATGGGAAACGGCATCCCGCTAAACTGGAACACACGCACCCTCGGCCAGCGGCTGCGCGAGGCGGGCATCGCCACTGGCTACACCGGCAAGTGGCACCTTAGCGGGCTCGACTATTTTGACACCGGGGAGTGCCCGGATGGCTGGGAAGCGGAATACTGGTTCGACGGGCGCAACCACCTCGACAGCCTGCCCGAGGCCCTCCGAGAGGTCTCGCGCGTCTACCAGACAACGGATAGCTACCAGCAGCACGGGTTTAAAGTGGAGCACACTTTTGCGCACGGCGTCACGGAGCGCGCCCGGCGGTACGTGCGCGACCACGCCGGACAGGACTTCTGCCTGTGCGTGTCCTACGATGAACCGCACCACCCCTCGATGGCCCCGCCCCCCTGGAGCGACCTCCACCACGACACCGTTCTCGACACCGGCACCGCCAAGCACGACGACCTGGCAGACAAGCCGGAGCTCCAAAAGCGCTGGGCCGACAGGGTCAAAGGCCACGACACCCGGCTGCCCGAGGGCCGCTACCAGTGCCAACCGTACTTTGCCAGCAACACCTTCGTCGATCACGAGATTGGCCGTGTGCTGGACGCAATTGACGAATTTGCGCCGGGCGCGCTCGTGATCTACACCTCCGACCACGGCGAGATGATGCATGCGCACCAGCTGCACAGCAAAGGCCCGGCGATGTACCACGAGATCACCCGGATTCCCTTCATGGTCCGCTGGCCGGGTGTGATCGAACCCGGCCGTGTCGATGCCGCCCCGCTGACGCAGCTCGATGTCACGCCCACGATCCTCGACTTTTTTGGCCTGGAGCGCCCGCCGAAGATCGAAGGCCGCAGCCTGCTCCCGCGCCTGCGCGACCCGGCCCAAGCGCCCAAAGGGCCGATTTTCATGGAGTTCAACCGTTTCGGCATCGAGGAGGACGACCTCGGCATCACGCCCATCCGCTGTGCCCATGATGGGCGCTTCAAGCTTTCGCTCAACCTCTTCGACAAGGACGAACTCTACGACCTCGAGGGAGACCCCGCGGAAAGTATCAACCGGATCGACGACTCCGCTCTGGCGAGTGAGCGCGACCGCCTGCATCAAGCGATCATCCATGAAATGTACCGCACCCACGACCTCTTTCGGGGCGAAGCCTGGGAGCGCCGCTCGTGGGCCTCGCCCAATCTGCACGTACCCCGCAAACCGCGCCGTTTCTACCGCCCCGACGGCTACTTCCCCCACCCACGAAATTACAACAACGGAGCGCCCGTGTCTCCCGAAGAGCTCTGTTAGACGCCTTCCGTCGGGACGCGTTGGCATAAGGTTTTCCGGGCGCGAAAGGTGTCACTCGGCTATGCGGGGTGCGCGCGACGCCCCATGTGGCGGAAAGGCTGTGCCTTGTTAAGCCAATTAGGATTCTGAAAAAGTTTAATTTTTACGGTGGCGAGCCTCCGTTTCTCTTTCCTTTTGCCTTCAAAATTTTAGTCTCTAGCCCTTTTCTTTCCTGATGACGACTGCTTACCCGCAACCAAAGTCCCTGCCGCGCGGGCGGGAATATGAATTAACGATCAACGGCGTGGCCGTGGACGTACTCAAAAGCGACCTTGCCACTTTCGCGGTTTGCGCGGTGACGGAAGGCGCCGTCGAGGTGGCATTGACCGCCACCTCGCAGCAGATCCGCGAGCATTCCATTCACCCGCTGAGCGCCAAGATCGCCGGGGAAGTAGACGCTCACCGAACCCTGCGCTTCACCCTGCCGAAGGCACGCGACATTATGGTGTCCGTTCCGGGCCTGCCGGACTTTTACTTGTACGTACACGGCCAGGCCGAGGATGTGCCCGCCAGTGACGAGATACTCGTCATCCGGCAAGGGCAGGTGATTGAGTCTCCCATGATCGACCTCGAGGGCTACAACGGCCTGCATATCGAGGGCGGGGCGGTGCTCAAGACGCGCGTCGTCGTTCTCCAAATGCCGGGCCTGAGGATCACGGGGCACGGCATCTTCGACGGCTCCTACTACACGCGAGCGGAAGGCGTCGGCTGCATCCCGTCAATCGTGCTGCACCACTGCCCGGACTGCGTTGTCGAGGACATCACGATGATCAACCCCTGTGGCTGGATGCTCCTGCTCGGCGTCTGCGACGGCGCACGTGTCAGCCGCTTAAAGCAACTCGGTGCGGTCGTCAGCAGCGATGGCGTAGACGTCGTGGGCTCCTCCAACGTGCTGATCGAAGACTGGCGATCGTCCTTTGCAGGCATTGGAGTTCGCGCGCTAAAACTCAATGCCTGGTTGGGCTTTAACGCCCTGCTCGCGGAAGGGATGCTTGACGAGAGTCATCTCCGTTACCAGATCCGCCGCCGAAATCAACGG
>JBHJGW010000306.1:0-15568 GCA_050331415.1 Opitutales bacterium
TATTCGCCTCGGCGGGGGTGGACAATGCGCTCCAGCGACACCGAAACGGGTGCCGCCTCGACACCCGGTTCGGGCATCGGCTCGAGGCGGAACTCGTAAACGGGCTCTACGGTGGCTTCGGGCGCGTTGGCGATACGGCGGCCGATGAAGTCCCCGGGACGGATGTCCGGCACTTCGCCAGCGATGGCCATGGCGCCCTCGCCTTCTTCCGGGCAGGGGCGGGCAGTTGCGCCGGTGGCCCCAAACAGCGGCGTGACGTTGCCGGCCTGCTCGGGGTGCAGCGGATCGCTGAGGCGGCACCATTCGAAGGTCTCCTGCAGGGGCTGCCCGGGGGCCGGGGCTGTGCTGAGGTCCCCCGACAGGCGGAACTGCCGCAAAAGGCCATCCTGCAGCGCTGCCGCCCCGACAGCGGTGCAGGTCTTGGCATCGGTGACCTCGCCATTGAAGTCCGCGGCGAACGACGGGTACCACGCACCGGCGTTGAAGAGCTTCATCTGCAGGAAGCGCTGCGGAAGCACGGGCAGGTGCCTCAGGATCAACCGCTGCAGGTAGGGAATCTCGGAGGGCTTGCCCGAGAGGATGACGAGGTCGCACTGGTAGCGCGCCAGCACATGAGCCCATTTCGGCAGAAGGGGCTGGAAGACTTCGTGGAAACACGCCTCCAGCTCTTCGCGGCGGCAGCGCAGGCGGATCGGGCTCTCGGCCGTGGGTGGCGCCAGCGGGACGACTGTGCCGGTGACGCGGTCGATGCGTGCGTTGGCCCACTTTGCCAGTTCCAGCTTGTCGGGCGGGGGTTGGTCGTCGGGCTCGAGCCAGCGGCCCGCTTTGCAGGCGATGACACACACGAGGAGGCGGTTGAGGTCGTCGAGGACCTGGACGTCGAGATCGGCTGTGGTCAGGACGAGGTCATCCAGTGGCGCGTCGGGGTCTTCGAGGCGCGCGAGCATGCCCAGCCAGCGGTTGACGAGCGGGATGAACAGCAGACGCAAGGCACGCTTGATGCGCGCCTCTGCCTTGCCATCAATGTGGCGGATTTCCTCGTGCAGCGGCTTGAAGAACAGGTTGCAAACATGCTCCGCCGCGTTCGGCAGCACGCGGGCGATTTCCGGGAAGTTGACCCCGAGCCAGCGTGGCAGGAGCACCTGCTCCAAAATTTTCTGCACGACCAGGTCACCGGCGACGGAGTTGCTGTCCTTGAACAACAGTTTTGCGGACGCGGAGCGAGGGCCCTCGTAATTGTAGCGGATCACGGCGTTGTCCGTCGTGCCGCCACCAACGTCGATATTCATCACCCGCACCTCGCCGCGGCCTTCGGCGGGGTCCTGTCCCGGGCCGGTTTCGAAGCGCCCGTACAGCTGGAACCAGCGCCATGGCACGGATTCCCCCCGGAAGCGCCGAAAGTGGGAGTACAGCACCGGCACCTGCGAGCAGACCGCCTCATCGTGGGCGTGCTCAACCATCTGCGGAGCGTGGCCTCCCTCGGCGATGGGTCGGGAGTCAGGGAAGCGGGTTTCGCTGAAAAGCCGGATGGCGCGTTTCCACTGGGCAAAGTAGCGCTCGCGCTCTTCCCAAACCCAGCCAGCGGGAAAGGTCACGTAGATGTCGCGCAGGCGGCGCCGACGGATGTCTTGCTGGGCGACCTCCTGATACTCGTGGTCGTTGATTTGTCGCCATGCCTGCTCCAGGATCGCCAGGGCGAACCAGCAGATGGTGTCGGCGGGCGCGAAGGTGGCCTTTTCGGACAACGCCGGTCGCAAGCCACTGCCGAGGCGCCCGTCGCGTCGCAGCTGCTCCAGGTCGAGGTCGTTGCCGGGCCCGTGGGGCGACATCAGGTAGCGCAGCAGGCCGCGAATTTCGTGGAAGGGGTCGTAGCGGGTTTGGCCGCCTTCGCCCGAGGGGCTCATTTGTGCCCAGGCTTCGCGGGCTTCGTCGGCCCAGGCGTAGCGCTTGGGTGACGACCAGGAAAACAGGTGGTTGGCAAGCGCGGAGCGCCCGTAGAGCTTCAGGGCGCCGTCGCGGTGAGAGCCGCCGCCGAGTTGCCCGGGGGCGATTTCGATGAAGCTGTGGGGCATGCCCAGCGGGTAGGGCGCATTGGCCGGGGCGCGCATCACCTGCTCGAAGCTGCGGGGCGGTTCCAGGTGCGCAAAGGGCGGTTCGATGAGCAGCATCCAGCTGTCCACCATGGCGTAGGGGTGGTTGCCGACGCCGGAAGTCGAACGCACAAAGGGGTGGCAGCGAGGCGTAAACCATACCGGGCGGCAGCGCTCGCCGAAGTCTTCGCGGTTGTCCTGCCGGCCGCTTTCGCGCGACTCGACCAGCAGCGCCAGCAGCCGTGTGTTGCCAAGGTCGACAACGAGGTCGGTGTCGATCGGCTGATCGGTTCCGGCAACTTTGAAGTATACGACGAGGTTGATGCGAAAGTTGCCGAACGGGCCGGGCAGGAACGTCAGGCGGGCGTAGCGTTTGCCACCGGCGTCCTTGGCGCCTGCCGGTACCGGGCCTTCGCCAGCGGCCTCGGTTTTCTCGGTCAGCTTGCGTTCATCTTCGGCGATGTAGGGCAGCGGGCTGTTTGCGGCGGCGGCGAGGAGGTCCGGTCCGGGGTCGGGCTGGTCGAGCGGCCAGTTGCGGGTCTCGTCGCCGAGGTTGGTCTCAATGGCCAGGCAGAGGATCGGCTGAGCTTCACTTTCGGCAAAGTCGCTGGTCAGCTCGTAGCTGTAGCGCAGCCAGGGCGCGCCGATTTCCTTCCAGCTCTGCCAGCGGCGCAATTCCTCGCCGCGTTGGGCAAATTGCTGGCGAAGGGCCTCCAGCGCCTCTGCGTTCTTGTGCTCGCTCCCAAAGTCGAGGATCGCCCGGATCGGCACGCGGGCGTAGTGGTGCCCCGTGTCCGGGTGGAGGTTGATGCGCACGTCTTCGCTCATGGGGTTTCGGCAGTTTCGGGCTCGGCGGGGGCAAGCGGGTCGATGCTGCGCTCGGCGCAGAGTTGGCGCAATTCGACGTCGCCGGGAAGTTCATCGCGCTGCCGGTCTTCATCGGCGGTGGCGCGCTCGAGCTGCTCCAAACGCCGCAGCATGGGCTGGATGACCAGCGAGGCATACGGCGATTCCGTCGTTTCCGGCTGCGCCAGCCCGAAGCCGAATTCGTCCCGGGGGCCCCCGGGCTCAAGGCCCGTGGTCAGCAGGTTGCTCAGCTTGACGGCGAGGAACTCCCGCCGCGGATCGAATTCGAGGCGGTCGTCCTCCAGATCGTACAGCCCCTTCAGCCAGCGGGCGATGCCCTGCAGGAGCACAGCGTCCTTGCCGACGGCGGAGATAACCAGCGCGCGCAAGAAGGCCCGCAGTTCGTTGGGGTCGTCGAGGCCCAGGGTCGTGAGGTCGGGCCCACCGGCCGTCAGGAGGTTCCCACCGGTCCGGGACTGCTCGTTGATCCAGCGCTCGAGCTGCCCCTGGAGGAAGGCGGTCAAGAAAGGCTCGCTGGCGCCGTCGGGCAGTTCCGGCAGCGGGGAAAGCTGCCGTGCGTCGACGTTGAGGATCAGCCGCACCGCGAAGTTGAGCTCGATCAGCCGGGTTGGAGAGGCGGCCTCGGCGGCGGCCTTCAGTGCCTCGCGAGCCTGCTTCAGCCGCGGCCGGCGCCAGTCGCGCTCTTGCGGGCGGGGGAAGATTTCCTGCTCCTGCAGTAGCGAAACGAACGCTTCACCGATTGCTTCCAGCCGAGCTTCGAGGCTGGCGCGCCGGGTACCCTCGCGGCCCTTGAAGGTTTTACCAGCCCAGGCGAAAAAGAAGTCCGCGCCGCCGGTTGCCTCGTCGGTCAGCATGGCGTCGAAGGACTCCCGGCTGATCGGTTTGCTGAACTGCCGCTGGAAGTTCTGGTCGTAGGTCGTCAGCGTCTGATAAAAAGCGCCTTTACCGGGCTCGTAGCGCTGCCGCCGGTCTTCGATTACGGCCCGAGCCCGGTGCGGATTGTGGTGGTTGTTGACGGCAAAGGTGGTCGCGATGGCAGGGTCGCCGATTTCGTTCAGCCGACGGACAATCTCGTGGATCACGCGGCTGTAAATTTGCGTGTCCTGCGACGACTTGGCGGCGTTGAGCTGCGTCGCCCAGAAGGTCAGCACGAGGGCGAGCGGCAGCTCGCCGCCTGCGGGCAGGCCCTCGCGCGGGTCGTAGGACATCGCCCGCCACCACTGCTGGATGCCGTAGATAAGCTGCTCGGGGTTTGTGCATTTCTCGATGCTGTCAACAGCCTGGAGGATGGCGAACCCGTCGATATTGAGCCGCTGCGCGTAGGTAGCTACGATGGAGGCCGTCTTGCCGCGCTTGAGCACCTCTTTGAAAAACAGCACCCGGTTGATCTTAACGCTGCACTCCCGGGGCTTGGATGTGTCAACGGCGTCCGGGTCGTCGGGAAGCTCAGGGTCTTCCTCATCGGGCAGGATACGGTTGGCGCGCCCCGTCGTGGTGTTGGCGACGCCGGGGAAGTCGAGCAGGTCGCACCCGTCGATGAATTCGCGGAAGGGCGAGGGCTGCAGGTGGTCGAGGTTCAGGGGGATGCGCAGCTCCCACACAAGCCCCTGCAGGATGGCAAAGTCGTTCGCGCGCGGCGCCAGGCGCTTGGGCAGCTTCGGGTCGAGTCCGATCCGCACGAGCTCACCGTCGACACTGTAGCGCAGGTTGGCGGTCAGCTCGCAGACAAGGCTTCGCGGGCTCTGGGGGTTGGCGTCGGGCCCGAGAAAGGCGTAATGCGCGGCGTCCATATTGAGCAACGCAGTCGCCGCCTCGATTGAGCAAAGGACCGTTTTTCCGGTCCACTCGCCTTTGGGCCCAGCCAGTTTTTCCCAGAAGGCCCGCATTTCCCGGTAGTACGTTCGCAGGGTCGCGAATCCGTCAAAAAGCACGTCGCAGGCAAAGGCCTCGGCGGCGTCGAAGCTGGCCAGCAGCGGTCGGTGGTCCGCTTTCTCGAGCAGGCTCGCGCGGAATTCCGCCCAGTCTTTCGGGCTCTCCGTCAATTGCTCGAAGTTCGGCAATTTTGCGGCCGCGAGTTGTTCGACAATTTCACAAAAGTCGATGAGGCACTCGACCGCCCGGCGGTCGACGCTCGGAGGCGCCTTGGTGCTGCCTGTGGTTGGCGACGACTTACGGTGGCGCGACAGGCGTTGCTTGAGCTCCGGGAGCGTCCAGACCGTCTGCCGCCGGGCCCCGCCGTCGCGCTCCGGCCCCTCGCACTCGGAGGCGTAACCCCGCGCAAGGGCGTGCCAAAGCTCCACCGGCGTAACGAACTCCAGCTCGATGGGGAAGGCGGCGTCGCGCACATGATGCCGCCCCGGTTGCGGAGTCAGGCTCCCGGCGACGAAGCGCCCGAGGCAGGCTGAGCCGTCCTTGCCGCCGTTGTAGGGGTTGAGCACCCGGGATATCATGTGGGGGTACTCCTTGCCCGCGTTGGGGACGACAAAAAAAGCCGGGGTTCCACCCTCCCAGTGCAAGGCCGTATTCTCACCGGCTTTGGCGGGGTCGGCAAGTTGGGCCAGGTCCGCACCCTCGTCCACGTAATTGCTGATCGCTGTGGACTTGCCGGTTTGCGAGTGCCCCCAGACGGCCATAGCGGGCCGGGTGTTTCCCAGGGAGTCTGCGATCCGGGCGGCGAGGTTCCGGCGCTCGTACAGGCGCCGCAGCCAGTTGTCTTTCGGGATTTCGTAAGTGTCGCTGCGGCGGACGCCAAATTGCCAGTACCACTCCAGCAGTTCATTGGCAAAGGCAAGCGGCTTGGGTGGGGCAGGCATAGTCAAGCGTGGTTCAAGGGGCTGGGCACGGCACTGGCAATGTTAAAACCCGCTGCAGGGTATCCCGTAGCGCGGGAACTTCCCTGCCTTCGGCGGTGTTTCTTCTGGTGACGGCATTTGCGTTTTCTCCCCACCCACCTGACAGCGATAATCTTTCCGGGTTCTCATCAATCCGCTTGAGCCCCGGATGCAAAAAACTGAACCTGAATTCCATGAACGCCCTGTCCCGTTATCTTCTTGCCGTCCTGCTGCTGCTTCCGATGATGGGCCACGCCCAGACGGAGGCTTCGCCGGAAGGTACCGACAAAACCTGGAACCGCCCGACGCCCAAAAATGCCGAGCGGACAATGCAGGATCTCAACGCCGCCGCGCGTTTCCTCGAAGAAGGCAACCGCGCCATCGAGCGCGCGCAAAACGCCGTCCCGCGTTTTCTTGACCTCGCTGAGGTGTATGTCCTGCGCTCCGTTGGACGCCTGAGCCGCTCGGAGCAGCTAACGGATAACATGCCGTACCTGATCGAGCACATTACGGACATCTTTAACGAGCGCCGCAAGAAAGAGGAGCTCTCCCGGCGCCTCGACCAGGTCCGCGATGCGGAGGACTATTTGCGCCAGCAGATCTTCGCGATCCGCCGCGACCTCGAGCAACTCGGCGCCGGAGATACCATCGCCGAGGTCGAAGGGGCCCTCGGCATCCTCCCGAGTCAGGCAGAAGCTGCGCGCCGCGCCGGAGACGAGGGGCGTGCCCGCCAGATCGAGGCCTACATGGAGCGCCTGCGCGGTCTGCTCGACTCCGGAAACCCGAACCCCGAGGCGCTCCGGGCGCTGATCCAGGAAATGCGCGATGCGGGTATTGAAGTGCCCGAAATCAACATCGCCGGGCAAACGCCGCCCCCTCCCCCCGAGGTGATCGAGCCCAACGTGGCCGGTCCAGCTTTTCGCGGTGAGACCACCGAAGCCATGCAACGGGCCTTCCGCGAGGAGGGCATCCCCGGCCTGCAACGCTACCTCAGCAGCCTGACCAACGACCCCGCCCAGCGAGGCAACGCGCAGGAGATCCTCAGCCTCATCAGCGCGCTGCAGCAGCAGGGCTTTGAGGAGCCTCTGCAGCGGGCGGCCCTCGAACTCGTTCTGGAGGCTGACAACCCGCTTCAGAAGCGAGATGAGGTCATCGAACTCTTCCGCGATCCCGATATGGCCCGCTTCTTCAGCCGCCTGCCCACTGCGGGCATCGAGAAGGACGCGATCAAAGACTTGATGGAGACCTTTATCAGTGCTCCCGACCCTCAGGTGCCCTTCAACGAATTGCGGCGCCTCGTCGAGGAGGACGGCCTGACCCTGCAGGCGGCCATTGACGAGGTAACCGGCCGCGGCGCCACCGCGGGCCAGCCCGCCCGGCCCTCCCCGGAAAACCGCGTCGCCCTGACCGATGACGAGCTCGTGCGGATCATCAATCAGGGTGCGGCCGTCGAACGCAGCGGCAACGTGGTCATTGAGCGGGGCCTCGACCTCGAAGACTTGCGCCGTGGGGTGCGGCTGATCTACGCCGACCGTGAAGACGGCTACCTGACCGCCGAAATCGATGTGCGGCCCAGAGCCTACCGCGACGAGCAGACCGGCCGTATTTTTATCGAGAAGGATGACATTGCCGAGCGCCGCTACAGTTTCGCGATTCGTGAGGTGCAGTCCAACCGGCGCCGCCAGGACGGCCAGCTCTACACGACATGGGAGCTCGTCAACCGTGCTGCCCCCAGCCAGCAGGACTTTTCCGTCGACGACTGGACCGTCACTAGCGGAGACGGACAGTCGCTCCCGGTCCAGGCCGACGGTGACCGCGCCGTGGTGGTCTTCCCGGAGCCAGGGGCCTACCGGTTCACGGTCGAAGGGGAAACCGAGCGGGGCAGCCCGTTCACGATCCAGCTCGGGGCCGGGGGCGTACCGCCGGTGAACATCCAGTTCTAGTTACCGCGCCGTGGGGTGGGCGGCGTTGCCGTCGCCCGCCCGAGCCTGCGCGCATCCTCTTCTGCCTTCGCTGATGTCGCCCGACCCTCTCCAGAGCGAGCTTGGCCGGGCCTTTGTAGCGGCCTACCAGCGGCACGTCGCCAGCATCGTTTATCTCGGCCCTCCCAAAACAGTGCTCGCGGAGGGCATGGACCTTCAGGCCGCGTTGCGCGTGCATCGCGCGGAGGCTGTTGAGCGCGCGGAAGCAGCGGAAGGAATGTTGTTCGCCGGTGGGCTGAAGCAGGCTGTGGCGACGATCGACGCCGCGGAACCCTTCGTGGCCGAGCTGGACGCGGCCCGGAAGTGTTTACAGGCATTGGGGGCTATTTCCGAGCACGCGAGCAATGACGCCAAAAACCGCTTGCAGTTGCGTCTCGGGGAGGTCGAAGCGTTGCTGCCGCAGCTCGGTACCCTCTTGCCCGCGTACCGTGAAACGGCGGCCGAGTGGAACGATACTGTACTCAAAAACCAAAAGGTAGCTCTGCCCCTCAACAACGGTGCACGAGAGGAAACCGGGCGCGGCCCATCAACGCGGCCGCCCGAGTCAGCCGGTGAGCCAGCCGAGGGCAGCGCCGCGTCGAATTTGAGCCCGGTCGAAACACCCTCTGCACCCGAGCCACCAGCGACTCCCATAAAAATGGCGGCACCAGTAACGGCGGTGGCCGGTCCGCCGCCCCCCGCATTAGCGCCGCAGCCCGCGAGACCGGCTTCGGAAGTCGCGTCGCGGGAAGCCCACCGTCAGGTGACGTTTGAACTCGCGCGCCGGGCTGCTCTGACTGTCCGGGTCGTTCCGACGGGTGCGCGGCTCGTTTGGGGGACTGACCCCGGCTGTGATTTCCCGTTGCAGGTTGTCGATGTCACCGGGAAGCAGCCTCGAGCTATCTTGGATGCGTTTCTGGCGCCCCAGCAGTTCGCGCTGGAAATCCTTCCAAAGGCAGTCCGCCTGCTCAACCTGACGGGCGACCCTCCAAAGGGGCCCCGCGTCTTCCTGATGCGCGAAGCGTTGTTCCGCGTCCCCCCGGCCGGTGTCGACCTCGGCCCGGGCAGCCACGAGCTGCGCCTCGCCCGCACCCGCGATGGCCGCAACCGCCCGTATATGACGCACGGAGCGCTGCTGGTGCCGCCGGAGCCGCACCGCGGAGTCTTCCTGCGACGTGACGACGACGTTGCCGAGCATGTTCTGCTGTTGGCCGACACGCTCGACCTGCGTTCGTTGGGTTTGACGAGCCACAGCCTGCGCTTCCAGGCTGGCAAAAGCCACCTGGCCGTCTTCGAGCAGGGCAGCCTGCGCCAGTTTCCCTGGGGGCAATCGGTTCCGTGGTCCTTCGGACCTTGTGCCCTGCCCGGCGCGCGAGCATCTTGAGAACTGCGGTTGCGCAACGTTTTCTCGAACATGCACCACGTCCTTTCAGCGCCCCAGCGGCTCACGCGCACTCTCCCGGCTGCGCTGCTTATGGCGTTGACGGCCTCGCTGGCCTTCGCGGCCGAACCCGGTTCGGGCACCGGCAGGATCACAGTGTTCCCGACGACGGAAAGCATCGGAGTGCCTGAACCTTTTCGCGTCGTGATCGAGGGCCCGGAAACCCACCGTGTCGAGGTGCCGCAGGGACGCACCTTCCACCGTGAGCTGAACCTTCCGGAGGGCGACTACACGGTTCGGCTGGAGCGAGGCGCCGCAGCGCTCAAGGAGCAACGGCGCGAGGTCGTGCCCGATACGGAAACTGCTCTGCTCGATACCGACCTAAATGAGCATCTGCGGACTTTCGCGATTGTCAGCGACGCCCCGTTGCAGCCGCTTCTCCAGCGCGGCGGGGCAGAGTTGGAACTGACCGAGGCAAGACCGGTTTCCGAGGGCTACGATCCGCAGCTGAAGATACCTGAGCATCTGGCCCGAGCGGGCCAAGGCGCACGCTACACCTTCCGGTTCGACTTTGCCGTACTTCCCGACCTGCCCGTGACGGTCGTACTCGACGAAGACCGCAGGCTGACGCTCAGCCCTGACGAACTTCGCGAGCTTGCCGCCGGACAGCGGCACGTCCTGCTCGCGGCCAGCGCGGGGACCTCGTCGGCCTTCCGCGAATGGTTTCAGGACCGCGCCCGCTCCCTGGTGCTGCAATGGGATGAGCGGGAGACCCCGGGGAAAATTCGCCTGCTGGCGGCTCCGGAACCGGCGTCTCTGGAGCCTCCGGTTGCATTTACCGAACTGGTGGAGGCCCGTGGGCTGGCATTGCCAGGCGGAGTTCGCCTGCCGCTTGTTCCCCTGATCTCGTCGGAAAGCGCTCCCGTTCTTATCGGGGCGAGCGAGCTTACCTTGACCCAGCTCGCCGCCGTTCTCGCCGGTCTGCCCGAACCGGTGTTAACCGCCTATCGGAGCGCCGGTCTCGTCGCGCCCGGGTTGAGTTCTACGGCTTTTCTCGCGAGGTATGGTGCTCACCCCGCAGCTTTCGTGGATCTGCCTTTGGCCCGGCAGGTTTGTGAGCGCCTCGAAGCGTACCTCAACGCTAATTCGCCGGGCGGTAAGTGGCGCGTCACCTTGCCCGACCGCAGTCTTTGGAGCCAGTTAGAGGCCGCTGCGCCGCGAGGTGCCCTGGCCGCGACGAACCCTCAAGCCTACTGGCCAGCGCTGGCCCGGGATGCCGCCGAGGTGGAGGGATTGCGCGGAATCCGCGGCTGCCTGTGGGAATGGCTGCAATCGCGGCCCGGTGAACTTTCCGGCTACGTTGCCGGTGGCAGTTTCCTGACCGAAGAGTCCGCTGGCGTCAAAGCGCTTGCGCCGGAGCGTCGTCTCGGGAACGTCGGGATGCGCGTCGTGCTCACTTTCACGAAAGGCGGTGCGCGGTGAGCTGGTTCTATGGCGGGGTGCGGCTCCTGGTCTTGATGGCTGCCTTTGCGGTGGTGGCTGTCATTGCGGCCTCGCAACTGCGCCCCGTCGGCCCGGAGGAGCGGGCCCGACTGCAGCGCTGGCAAAGCATCGTGATTCTGTCGGCACTCGGGCTTTTGGTCCTCGATGTCAGTACGGCTCCCCGGGCGTCGCTCGAAAGCGCGGGTTTGGCGACCTGGGCCCTCGGGCTCAACAGCTGGCGCTGGCTCGTCGAGGTCGTCCCTCTGGCCTGGTTGTTTCCGGCGTTCGCCGGAAGGGGTTCCGGGCGGCCAACAGACCTGCGGCGCGAATTGGCAAGACTCGACGCCACCTACAGTGGTTTGTGCGAGCGCCTCGGTGACCGCGCATGGCTGGAGGCGACTCGGCGACAGCTCGAACAGCTCAAACGCGAGAGCGCCGCCGCCGAACGACCTGCCTGGGAGCGGACTGAAGCACGCTTCCTGGAACTGGTGCGGCGGCCGCCAGTCGCGGTGCGCATCGTCTGGGCGGAACAGGCAAATGCGCGAGGTGACTTTTTCGGCGGCTGGCGGGAACGCGAGGCCTGGTTGCGCGGATGGGACGAGGCGGCCAATTTCCTCGACCGACTCGAAGCCGCGGCTGACCGCCGGGAGCCGCTTTCCGAGGCCACCCGCTCACCGGCCTGGTATCACGCGATCGAGCTCGTGCTGCCCGAGGCACGCGATGCCGCCTGGCGCAAGGCGCAAACCGCCTTGCGCGGTAACGATTGTCATGCGCTGCGCGCGGCGCTCCTCGACCATGCTCCCGACTGGCGCGAGGCCTGGACGCGGCGGCGGGAGGCTGTCGTGTACGACATGGCGATCCGGGCCTGGCAGCAGGGCAATGGCGCCTACCTGCGGGAAGCCGCCAGCCAGCTCCGCAGCGCCCTGTTGCGCGGGGAGATTGCCCAACTCGCACTGCTCCTGTCGGGCACCGAGGCATGGACTACCGACGCCCTACAGAGCGCGTTTGGGGCTGCGGAAGCGGCGCGCCGGGAAGCCGTCTCGCTAGCCGCCCAGGGCAGGGCAGCCGAGGCGCAGACGCGCGTCGCGGACGATGCCGAAGCCCGCAAGTGGATGTTATCTAAACCTGCGACGGGGGCGGAGGTCCCAAGCTCCTGATGCCTGCGGACGACAGCGAGGATTTCGTCACGACGAGCGGTGAAGGCGGCACGCAGTTCGGTGTGCGGCGCTCAAAGCGTGCGTTCCTGGGCAAGGGTGGCGGCCACCGGGTGGCCATCCTGGGCGGCTCGTCGTCGGGCAAGACCGTCTACCTTGGCATGCTGTTTCACCTTTTCCAGACGGGCCGCCTCGGCAAGAGCTGGCGAGCCGACTGGGACGATGATGCGCACGGCGGCACAGCAACCCGCGCGTTTCTGAGAGGGATTAGGGCACAACTGCGAGGCGTCCGCACCCCCGGCGAGCGGCCTCAACGCCGTTTTCCGGAGCCCACCACGAACGAGACCGAGCTGAGCTTCACCCTGCGCCGTCCCTGGGGCCTTGGGCGCGAGGTTAAGCTGCGCGTGCGCTCGGGCGATGTGCCGGGAGAATTTACCCGGCGCATGGCCGAGGAAAATGAGGGTGAGGCCAGCCGCGCCTTCGCCAAGGCTGTCAAGAGCAGCCGTGCCGTCTTGTACTTCATTTCCGGGTTTCCCGAGCGCATGCCCGACCCGGAGCAGGTCGACACCGTCGTATGCGAGCTGCTCAAACGGGATTCCCGGGTGCGCTACTTCGCCTTCGTCCTCGCAGCCGCGGATATCTTTGAGCTTACGAACGAGGAAGACCCGAAGACCTTCGTCGAGCGGGTTTACGCCGGGCCGCTCGGGCGTATCGCCGCCCAGGAGGGCGTCGGTTACGGTGTCTTTCCCGTGTTCAGCATCGGGCGAGGGCGGGTCTTTCAACAGCCTCCGGAGGACAACGCCGGCGCCTGTGCGCAACCCGGCCACCGCATTTGCCCCAATTGCCAGCGCCTTGACGACGATCCCGCTGAATTGGAGCCCGAGGGACTGATGGAGCCCTGGGACGCCATCTTTCGCCACCTGCGCGGCCCGTGGGACAATACGCCCGCTAAAGCGACCCTTTTCGGCCTGCTGCGCCCTATCCTGTGGCTGGCTCCAGTTGCGCTGCTGGCCGGGCTTGCCCTGGTTTTCGCCTACCTGCCGTGGCAGCGAACTCTGGAGAGCGCGCGCGAGCTGAGCGCCGTGGCTGAGAGCGGCTACCCGGGCCTCGAGGATCATCCGGAAGAGTTCGACCGGCTGCTGGCGCTCCGCAAGGCGTTGAAGCAGAGCGAAGAGAACCCGTTATTCGCCTTCCTGCCCAATCAGGAAGTCACGGCGGCGCTCGCCGCCACTGAGGATCTTGCTGCGTTCGGGGAGTCCCGCGTGGCCCTTGCGCCGGAAGCTGACGAAGCTGCTGCCGCGGAAGCCGCCTCGGAGTTGGTCGAACGCTTTCCCGAGAGCCCATTGCCGCAAAGCCTCAAGCTCGTTGACCGGGCGGCAAAGCAGGTTGCGGATGCTCTTGTGGCGCCCGATTCCACGTTCGAGGCGCGCCTTCTGGCTTTGGAGAAACTGGCCAACCTGGCACCATCTGTTTCGGGGCTTAGCGAGCCTGTCCGCGAGGAGCTGGCCCGAGCCTACCGGGGCTTTGGGGTGGCCGCAGGAGATTGGCTGGCAGACACCCAGGCACAGGCAGAGGCATGGTCGGCCGACCCAGGGTTTGCGGAGGGGCCGGACGACCTCCGGGCGGTGAGTGCCCGTCGCCAAACGCTCACCCGTCTCCAACGCGCCGTTCAGCGCGTCGCTACGGGCGCGCCCGGGCTTGGCGCAGGTTTCGCGTCCGCTTCGCTGGGACGGACGGCCGGCGACCTGGATATTCTGCAACGTTTCGCCCAAGGCTATGGTCGCCTGCTCAATGCTGCCGATGGGCCGGTGGTCGAGCGTTTCGAGCACCTGCAGCAGCTCATGGACGCCCTTCCGCCCGGGCAAGAGGTGGCCGACCGGCTACGCCAGAATCTCGCATGGCGTCTCGGTGAGCTTCAGCAGCGCGGTCTGCTGTTGCCGACGCGCGTGGCCGCCACCGATGCTCCGTGGCGCCATTACTTTGAAGCGCTGGACTTGGCCGATACCGCTCTCGCCACCCCCGGCACCAGCGCGGCGCTCGCCCGGCAGCTGCGCGAGGACCGTGACACGACGCTCGAAGCCCTGGGCCGCAAAGTGGCCGAGACCAAGGGTAGCTACGACCGGCAGGCCTCCCGAGCCCAAGGGCTCCTGGAAGAAGCCGGCCCGGCCAATGCCGCCTACTGGCAGGCCCGCGCCGCCGAGGCGGCCGAAGTGGCTGAAGCCCTGGACGGCTTAACTGCCAATGCACCCAGCTCCGCCTTGCGCGGCGAGCTCGAGCAGTTGCGGAGGGCCGCTGGCGAGGCAGCCGAAAAGGCGGCACTGCGGGCGCGGTTCGAGGAACTGGTCGCGACGCTTCGAAGCTTTTCGCCGAACACGCCCGCTGCCGCCCTTGACGAGTGGGAGAGCGCTTTTGAGCCCGTTGTCGACGATCTGTTGCCCGATGTGCCCGCCTGGAAGCGATTTGCCGGTTTGAACGTCGCAGGAGCATCGGCCCTCGCACCCCGCGTCACCGACGCCCGGCAGCGCCTGGCCGAAGCCCGCGCGAGCGGCTCGCGCGTCCGCGCCCTTGCCGAGACCGAGCAGCGGCTCACCTCTGGGGTGGCGCTGCCGCTGAGCGTGCTCGTGACCGACCTCCACCAGATCGAGCGCCTCCTGCTGTCCAGGCCTGAAAGGGATTTGGGCGAGCGCGCCGCAAAAGCTGCGGCCGGGCTCCTCCGGCAATTTCGGGACCGCAACCAAGGCGAGCTCGGGGTGGCGTTTCTGGAAACCGTCAGCCGTGCCTCGCTGACACCGGCCGCCGCAAGTTCCCTTTTAAGCGCGGTAGAGACCTGGCAAAACGAACCCGGCGCGTATGGCCTCACCAATTACCAGCTGCGGCGGCTGGCGGCGGTTGCGCAGGGGCTGCGCAGCAGCGCTTCGGGCGGCGCGAGCCCCGCGGCAAGGAGCCGCTGACAGCGGAAAGGAAACTTTCGTGAGAGTTACCTGCGAGCGCCATTTGTTCACCTCGACCGCACAGGCCCAAGGCTACGCGCTCGCCGGGGCGGGGCCAGCACTGATAGGCTCCGCGCGGCTGCGGGAGGCGGTTGAAGCAGCTGCCTTTCGGCTGAGCGGGCTGGAGCCTCTGCGGGCCGACAATCTCGTGGTGCTCCCCGTAGAGGAGCTCTTGCTTGTCGGGCGCGTTACCCCGCTGCCTCGGGATTGGTCGGGGCGCTCGGGGCGTTATGTCGCCCTGGTTACCCTTCCGCTGGCTGAGGTAGCCTCGCTGCCGACTGCGAGCGTCGCCCCGCTGCTGCTGTCCGAGGCTCTGGCCAATGCCCTGCCGGCACACGAGGCCGTTGCTCCGCGCCTGGCAGCTGAAGGCGCAAGACGGGTCGAGCTGACCTCCGTGACGCTGGAAGTCGAGACTCCGGCGGAAGAACGTTTGCGCCGACTGGACCTCCATGAGCCGCTCGACGCCGCCATGCAGCTCGAAACCGAGGGACGGGCCGTGTGCCCGCTTCCGGCGCAGCCGTTGGATTTTTTGCTCGGTGTGCTTCTGCTTCACCCGCGGGCGAGCCGGGCCAAATTGGGATTCGGTCTCGGGCTGCGCCCCCCGAACGCAACGGCTGGCTTGGGCATTGCCCTCTGGCTGTCGACCGCCGATGCGCCTGCTCCCCCGCCGGCAGACGCCGAGACCAAACGCGCACTGTCAGAGGCGCGCGCCAGTTTTGCCCAGGCGGCCGGAGCCATGGCGTTTTACTCCAGTCCGGATGCCCTGGACCCGGGCCCGCGCACGATAGCCGAGGAAGTGGCGGCACTGCTGG
>JBHJGW010000307.1:0-5284 GCA_050331415.1 Opitutales bacterium
GTGGCGGTCAGCGAGTCGCCTTTGGAGGTGGCTACCGCAGCGCAAAGTCCCACGCTGCTGCCGCTGCAGGCCGAAGAAATACCGGACGAATTTCGGCTCCTTTTCGACGCCACTGTGCTGGTCGCTTTCGAGTACACCCAGCGTCCGTACGAGTTGGCGCTCGAGGTCGCGTCCTACGAACGTCAGCCGACCGTCGATCAGGTCGTCGACTTTATCGAGGCGCAAACGCAGGTCTCGGCCGACGGCGAGTTGCTCACGACGGTCACCTATAACGTCAAGAGCAAGGGCCATCCGCACTTTCGCCTCGGCCTGCCGCCGGAAGCAGAGCTCTGGGCGATCACGGTGGACGGCGAGCGTGTGACGCCGCTGGAGGAGGGTGGCTGGCTGCTCGCGCCGCTGCCTCCCCGCAATGCGCTGGAGGAGCCCTTGACAGTTAACGTGCGCCTCGCGCAACCGGGCGGCACGGGACGGTTACTCGATGCGCGCTTGCCGGAGCTGATGCAGCCAGCATTGCTGACCAAGTGGAGCATCCGAAGCGACGGACAGTGGCGGCTGCTTTTTGAAGACGGTTCAGTCCTGCCCGATCGATTCGCCCCCTTGACGGGTGGCTACCGCGTCGCACTTCTCGCGACGGGCGGGGTCGTCCTCATCCTCCTGGGCCTTCTGGGCCAACGGTGTTGCACCTCACGAACCCTGCTGGCTGCCGCGGCCTCGTTTGCTGGCTGGACGCTGGGCGGCCTGGCAATCGTCCTCGCGGCCGCGCTCGCGACTTCCACCATACCGGGCGAGCGAGAGTTGACATTCACCAAGCCCGTCGCGGAAGCCGGTGAGCTGCTGACCGTTCAGCTGAACCACTTTTCCGTGGATTCCGATCGCCTTGGCTTTCCGGCGCCAGCTCTTGCGAGTGTCGTCACCGGCTTGTTGCTCGTCGCCGCGACAATTTTCCCGGCGGTAGCCCAGCGCCTGAAGGGCCGTCCACGCTGGGCGCTTCAGGCGCTGGGCGTGGCACTGGTATTGATGCCGCCTCTGTTCGTTACTGATGGTGGTGCGGCCTTCGTCTTCGCTTTTTGCCTTTTGGTGGCCATGCTGTGGCTGCCGCCCTCGGACCGGCTCCAAAAGCGGGCCGGGTCAGCAGCTGCCGCCATTCTGCTCGTTTTCCAGTTGGCGCCCCAGGCAGAGGCGCGCGAAACGCAGCCAGCGCTGCCCGCCGAAGGTGTGGTGCGAAGCCTGCAACAGGAAATTCGGCTGACAGGGTCCAGCTATGAAGCGGAGGCCACCTTGCGGTGGAAGGCCGAAGCCCGCGACCAGCTTACCCTCTTGTCGGGTGAGGCGATCCTGCAGCGTATCGAGATCCCCGAGGGCGTCAGCATCCACGACGCCGCAGATGGTGTCAGTGGGGTCATTCTCGAGGCGGCTGAGGCCGGTGAGTTTGCGGTGACGTTCACTTACCGGGGGCGGTTTCCTCCGGTCGATGGAGGCCGGGCGCTTCGCGTGCCCACGCCGGTTGCTCTGGAACATTCGGCGACTGTTTTTGGTGAGGGCAAAAGTTGGGCGATTGTCAGCAAGGACGCCGTGAGTGCCGAGCCCCACGCGTCGGAAGGCAGCAAGACTGCCATTCGGTTCCGGTTTCCCCCGCAACCTGACCTCGTGATTCGGTCACAGCCGCACGAGCGTGATTTCCGGGAAGAGGAAACCGTGATCTACGTCGAAGTATTCGATCTCTGGCAGCCGGTTGCCGGGCTGGTCGAAGGTTCGCACGAGGTGCGGGTCCGGCCCTCCAAAGGCGAAGTCGGTGAACTGGAACTACGCGCACCACTTGGTCTGACGATCACCGAGCTAACGGCTCCGAACCTGCAGTTCTGGCGTTTTGATCCCGATAGGGGTGTCGTAAGGATGCGTTTCCAACCCGCCCAGCGCGAGCCCTTTACGATCGCGCTGCGCTCCCAGTACGCCGCGAGCGCTTTGCCGTACACGGTGGAGGTAGGCCCGCTGCGGGTACAGAAAGCCGCCGGACAAGTCGGACTTGTGGGCCTTGCGACGCACAGCGAGGTTCAACTCGGCGAAACCGCAGGCGCCGGTGTCCTCGGTGTAAATCTGGAAGACTTTCCTTCGGAGATGCTGGACGCGCTCGACCATCGGGGCGGGAAGCCCGTGCTGCGACGGGCGTTTCGCTGGGCGGAGCCCGAGGCCTCGCTTGGGGTCGAGGCTCTGCCCGTCCAGCCTGATTTGCGGGTCAGCGCCAGGACGCGCCTTTCTCTGGGGGAAGACAGGGCCCTGCTGGCAACCAGGCTCGAAGCCGACATCCGGCGCGCAGGCGTTTTTCAGCTCAGCTTTCCTCTGCCGGAGGGCTACCACGCCGAAACTGTGAGCGGCCCGGCCCTGAGCCATTGGAATGAGGTCGAAGGCGAGAACGGCCCGCGCGTCGTGCTTCACCTGCGGGGCAAAACCCTGGGGCAGCAGCGTTTTGAGATATCGCTGATTGGCCCCGGTCTCGCCGAGAGCGCCTCGCTCGAAGTGCCGCGCTTGCGCGTGACAGGTGCCTCTCGCCAGACCGGTACTGTTGTCCTCGCCCCTGAGCTTGGGTATCGGCTCGATCCACGGGAGCGCGAGGGTGCCAGCCAGCTTGATCCACAGGCGCACGGCATCCGCGAGCCGGGGGCGTCGCTGTGGCGTTTTCTTAGTCGCGACAGCCGATTGCGCTTCGCGGTGCAAACCATTGACCCCTGGGTCGAGGTTCGCCAGCTCCAGGCAGTGCGCGTCGAAAGCGGCCTGCTCGAAACGCGTCTCAGCGCCTTGGTTACAATCGAGAACGCCGGTGTGCGGGAGCTGTTCTGGGAGTTGCCGTCAGAGGCCATCAGCGCCCAGTTTTCCGGCCCGCAAGTGCGCACCGCGGAGCCGGTGCCGGGCAGCCCGAATCGCTGGCGCCTGGAGCTCGAGCAAAAGCAGGTTGGTACGCTGCGCTTTACCGCCACCTGGCAACGACCAACCCCCGACCAGCCTCCGAGTGTGGAGGTCCGCGAGGCCTTTCCCACCGGGGTGAATCAATTGGCCAGTTACCTCACCCTCGAAGCCGGTGGCCGGCTCCAGGTTTCCGTTGGTGCAGCGGGCAGCAACCGTCTGCCGGAGGGTCTTCAGGCGATCGACTACGCCATGATACCCGCCGATTTGCGCAGCCCGCAGGGCGGCCAGGTCAGCGAGGCGTTTCGTGTGCAGCAGCGGGGGGCTGCCTTCGCCGTCGCAGTGCTGCGCCGGGACGCCGCGGCCATGCTGCCCGCGCAGATAAGCGCAATAGAGCTCGCCTCGCTGGTCGCCAGTGATGGCGGTGTGCTGACGCGGGTGCTAGTGACTCTCGACCCCGGCGGGAAGTCGCTGTTGGAGGTAGCGCTGCCGGCAGGCGCGGACTTTTGGTTTGCGTTCGTCAACCAACAGGGAATCCGGCCCTGGCGCGAGGGCGACCGCGTCCTCCTGCCACTTGAGCGGGATCCCGTCGAGCCGGAGGCTTCGACCGTCGAGTTTTACTACTTGCAGCAGTTACCCTTGCCAAGGAAGGGGCGCTTGAAAGGCAGCCTCCGCGCGCCTCAACTCGATCTGCCGATGGAAAACATCACGTGGCGCATGTTGCTGCCGCGGGAGTGGGAGATCGACGAGTGGGAAGGCGACCTCAACCTGGAAGAGCGGGAACGGGGGAACTTGTTCTCGAATTGGAGCCTCGCCTCGTACGCCGAAGTTAATGTCAAAAACAACCTCCGCCAAATTGAGAGTGCCGGAGCACAGTATCAACTCAGCAACCAGGTCCTGCAGGAAGGCGATCAGATGCGGGCTCGCTCGCTGTTGCAGAACGCTGCGAACCTTTCCACCGCCGATGCCGCCCTGAACGAAGACGCCCGGGTGCAATTCGAGAATGTCCTCCAGCAACAGGCCCTGCTGGGAATTACTAACCGCCGCATGTCGATGGTTCGCGACAACGGCCTCGCGCCTGAGGTAGAGCCACGCCAAGACTTGATGCAGCTGACCGACGAACAGGCCCGGCGCCTTCTCAGCGCAAATCCCGTCGACGAAGCCGCTGCACTGCAAAGAGTCGCAACCCGCCTGGTCGACCACCAGCAGGAAACTATGGCGAAGCCTCAGGCGCTGCGGATCGTGGTGCCGGAGGCGGGCTGGGAGGTTCGCTTTACCCGCCGCCTTCAAACCAGCGGCGGTGCACCCCTGTCGCTGAGTTTCGAAGGGCACCGCCCGGCACCTCCGCGTTCAGGTCAAGGTTGGAGGATCGCCCTCGCTCTAGCAGCCACCGCAGTCCTCGTGAGCGTTCGCGCATGGCTCCTCCACGGAAGCCAAAAGCAACCCTAAGCGCCGTCACCGCCGAGCCTCACACCACTTCGACGATTTCAAAAAACCTCTGGGGTCTGTGCGCCTAATGAGACGATAAACGCAAAAATAAAAAAGGATTGGATTACGGGTTTAGTTAAATCTTCAGAACGTCAAAGTCATCTCACACCTGACCGGGGGTGGACTCCGACTTCTGGGTTAAAGGTTGAATGGTCATGATGCTTTCGACTCGCCTAGGGTCAGGTGTTGAGATCGACGTCTTGTTCGCTGCTTTGTGCCTTCAGGAACGTTGAAACTCGCGACCACAACACCAATGGAATCGCTACCACTACTGCTGAAACGAGATTGATCGGTGGCTTGCCTGTCGCTGAGATCATGAAAACAAAGTAGAATAAAGCGAGAATCGTCCCGGCGAGAGCTCCGAGAATGGCGAAGATCTTTTTCGATGTGATTCCGAGACAAACACCAAAACCGATATGAAGAACCGCGATGATCAAAGTGGGGACGCCAATGGCGATGTGCCGGTCAAGTCCCCACAGCTGATGGGGATTGTCACGTAAGCCTGTGAATGCGAAGTATCCGGCTGCTCCAATTAACACGCCAAGAAAGACGAGAAATACGATGATCTCTTTCCTGACCTTAGCATATGAGTTTTTGTCGGTGTTCTTGCTCATGTCGTGATGTTTCTTCAGCGAACGTGGAGGTCTGGCACGGCGCGTTAGCGACGTTGTCCAGCACCGACTGGTTGTGCTTATTCTTTCATCATTTCGTATTCCAATGGCCAGAACGCCCCATCTTTCAAAGCCGCTGGATCGATCTCGGATAGTGCTCCGATGAAGTCGATGGAATAATCTGCTTCGATTGATTCTGCCATAAGGCATAATGCCTCAGCAAACTGGCTAAGCGACGAATTGATAAATACTCTTTGCATTCTGTTGTCGTGGTTGTGGTAACAGAT
>JBHJGW010000308.1:0-9170 GCA_050331415.1 Opitutales bacterium
CTGAGCGCACCGAAGCTGACGCCCCTCGAGCTGCTAACCCTGACGGGGTTTCAGTTGGGGGCCATCGTCGCCCATGCCAGTTTTCGAAGCGCTTGGGGGGACGGGCTTTTCCTCGGAGCACTGTTGACGCTGCTCGCTGTGCTCGGCGCGCGAACTCTGGTGCGCGAGGACATTCCGCCGCCGGGCTTTTTTCTCGTCGCGGCAGGCCTGCTCGCGGCACTGGCCGGTACCACGCTGCACCTGTGCAGCAATTTCCTCGAGCTGTCCCTGCCCGTGCGGCGTTTCGCGGAGCTGCTCTTGCAGCAGGGTTTCCTCTTGCTGCCGATTCTTGGCGTGGGCGGCTTTCTGCTGCCGCGCTTCTACGGCGTCAAGTCGCGACACCACTTCGACGGGTCCTACACGCCGCCGCCGGGCTGGCGCCGACGGGCCGCTCTGGCGAGCGGGTACGGCGCGCTGGTCATAGCTGGCTTGGCCATCGAAGCCGCCGGAGCCGTCCGCTTGGGCGCGCTTTTACGGGTCGTGGCGGTCGTGGCTTTCGTGATGCTCGAGCTGCCGCTCAAGGCGATGGTCACGCGGCGAGGCGCCCTGGCGCGCAACCTTACCCTGTCGCTGCTGCTGATCGCGGGCGGCTACGCAGCTCTGGCGATCTGGCCGGAACGCGTCCTGACGATGGAGCACGTCGTATTCATGTGCGGCTTTGCCTTGCTGACGCTCGTCGTGGCGACGCGGGTGATGCTCGGCCATAGCGGTACCGAGCATCTCTTTGGCGCGCGGCTGGTCATGTTCTGGGTGGCGTCGCTTTCGATCGTCCTGGGGCTTACGTCACGAGTCGCCGCTGATTTCCTGCCCGAGCACCTCATTTCCCACTACGGCTACGCGGCCCTTATGTGGGCGGTGGGCGTGTTGGTTTGGCTGATCTTTGTGCTGCCTAAAGCCTTTCGCGCCGAACCGGACTGAACGCTGGTCGCCAATTATCGTATCCAAAAAATCATCACGTTTCGTCTAAAGACTGCAGCAATCTTGCGTCAACCACCGCCACTTACCGCGCATCGATGAACCTGAAGGCCCTCTGCAAGCGCTCGCTCCCCCCTCGCCCCCGTAAAATGCGTGGCTGGCTAGCTTATGGCGGTGCATTTTACCTGATCGGGGCTTCCCTGCTGGGCATGCTTACCGGCCTCGGCTTTTTCACCTTCGGCTATGCCAGAGGCGGCAGTTACCTCAGCAACGACCCCGCGGCGTGCACCAACTGCCATGTCATGGAAGATTATTACGACTCCTGGCAGAACAGCTCCCACGCCAGCGTGGCGGTCTGCAACGACTGCCACCTTTCCCACCACCCGGTGGGCAAATGGGTGACGAAGGCCGATAACGGTTTCTTCCATTCGCTGGCCTTCACACTGGAAAACTACCACGAGCCCATTCAGATCAAACCGCGCAATCGCGAAGTGACTCAGCACGCCTGCCTCGACTGCCACGAGGGAGTCGTGCACCAGATGGAACTCGCAGCCCACGATGGCGAAATGCTGCTGTGCATCCGATGCCATGCCGACGTTGGCCACGCGATGAACCGCCCGCGCACCCTCCCCGACCTTAGCCAACCACGAGAACCATGAGCCACCCCGACGAACTCGCTGCCTCCGACTCACAAACCCCGCCCGCGCGCAGCCGCAAATACCTGCTGCCCTCGATCGTCTTTGCCGTCATTGGTCTGGCGACGTTTGGCGTTGCCGCGCTGCTGGTCACGATCTTCGAGCACCAACAGGACGCCAAACGCCCGTACGTGGAGCTGGTAGAGGTCACCGAAGTCAGCACCGACCCGGTGCCCTGGGGCACCAACTGGCCGTTCCAGTTCGACTCGTACCGGCGCAGTGTGGATATCGTGGAGACGCAGTACGGCGGCTCCAGCGCGATGCCTGCCAGCAAGCTCGAGGAAGAGCCCTGGCTGCGCCGGCTGTACGCCGGTTACGCCTTCAGCCTGGACTATCGCGAAGCGCGCGGCCACGCGTACATGCTCTACGACCAGGAGGTGACCGAACGCGTAACCCAGCGCACACAGAGCGGTGCCTGCCTGCATTGCCACGCCTCCGTTGTACCAACGTACCGACGGCTCGGCATGCTCGAACGCGGGGAGAACCCGACGCCGGAGAAACTCGCCGAAAGCTTCAACTGGCCAGCCGTGATGGAGGGTTTCCGCGTCGCGAGCACCATGAATTACTCCGAAGCCCACGCCGAGCTGCTGAAGACGCCCGACGGTACCCCGAGCGAGAATCTGCCGCTGTTTCCGGGCGGCTCGACCTCGAAACGGCCCACGCCGGCCAATGTCGCCTCCGAGCCGCCCAAGCCCGCCCCGGACCCGGAAAACCCGCACATGATGGGCGAAGCGCACCCCGTCAGTTGCATCGACTGCCATGCGCCCGGCGACATGGCGGTGCGCGTCACCCGTCCGGGATTTGTGCTCGGCATCGCCAAGCTCGCCGAGAGTGACGACCCGGTGCCGCACCTGCCCAGCATCAACCGCTGGCGCGAGGGGCCGCGCGACCGCCCCTACGATCCCAACATCGACGCCACCCGCCAGGAAATGCGCAGCTTCACCTGCGCGCAGTGTCACGTGGAGTACTATTGCGCCAGCAAAGAAACGTTGTTCTTCCCGTGGGATAAAGGCTTGAAGGTCGAACAAATCGAGGCCGCCTACGAAGCGCATGATTTTCCCGACGGCGAGGATTTCTATGACTGGGAGCACGGCGAAACCGGTGCCCGGCTCTACAAGGCGCAGCACCCGGAGTTCGAGCTGTGGAGCCAGGGCGTGCACGCCCGCAGCGGCGTCAGCTGTGCGGACTGCCACATGCCCTACGAGCGCCAAGGAGCCGCAAAAGTCAGCCGCCACTGGGTGCGCAGCCCAATGCTGAACCTCAATAACGCCTGCCAGACCTGCCACAATGTGCCCGAAGCGGAGCTTCGCGACAAGGTGACCACCATCCAGGGTCGCACCAAGGCCATGATGCACCGCGCCGCTGACGCCATGACCGACATGCTCGACGCCATCCGCCAGGCCCAGTCCGCGGGCGTGGACGAGGATCAGCTCGAGCGGCTCTTCGAACTTCAGAAAAAGGCAATGTGGCGTCTGGACTTCATTTCCAGCGAGAACTCGATGGGCTTCCACGCTGACCAGGAAGCGGTGCGGATCCTGGGCGAGTCGATCGACTACAGCCGCCAGGCTCAGGCCCTCGCAGTCGCACTGCGCGCGCCCGAACCGCCTGAACTCACGGACACGACGGAGCCGGTCCGGGGGGTCACGCCTTCCGGCAAGGCCCCGCCCGCCCCCTACACCGTCCCCGGTACCGATAACGCCAACACAATTGGTGAGTAGCAACAGCGCCGTTCGGGGGTCGACCCGCCCCAGCGCGCACCATCGGTTTTAAAACGAGATGAGATCAGGGCAGTAAGGGAAGTCCTGATCCCGATTAAAGCGGTTACTGGTCGAGAAATGCTGTTGCGCGGAAGCAGGGAGGGGCTCACAGTCGGCGAGTAGAGCCACCTTTGCGCATCCGAACCATGGACTGGAAAACCTTTCAAGCACGCTACTACGCCTTCCCGGAAATCGACTTCGCGCTGGACCTGAGCCTCGCCCGTTGCGATGAGGCGTTTGTCTCCGAAATGGCCCCGGCGATGCACCGCGCCTTCGCCGCCATGGAAGAGCTGGAGTCTGGCGCTATCGCCAATCCGGACGAGGGCCGCCAAGTCGGGCACTACTGGCTACGCGCGCCGGAGATGGCCCCCACGCAGGAGACACGCGAGGCTATCGAGCACACCTTGCGGCGCATCGAGGACCTTGCCGCGCAGGTGCGCAGCGGCGAGCTCAAAGGTCACAACGGCCCCTTCCACAACCTCCTGTGCATTGGCATTGGTGGCTCCGCCCTCGGGCCGCAGTTTGTGGCGCAGGCCCTTGGCTCTCCGGATCGTGATCCTCTCGATCTGTTTTTCTTCGACAACACCGACCCCGACGGCTTCGACCGCGTGCTGCACCAGATCGAGCACGAACTCGGGCAGACACTCGTCGTCGTTACCAGCAAAAGCGGCAGCACCCCGGAAACCCGCAACGGCATGCTGGAGGCTCAGGCAGCCTACCGCGGGGCGGGCCTGGACTTCGGTCGCCACGCTATCGCCATTACCGGGGAGGGCAGCAAACTCGACAAAGTGGCCGAGAGCGAAGGCTGGCTGGCGCGGTTCCCCATGTGGGACTGGGTTGGCGGTCGCACCAGCGAACTCGGGCCCGTGGGCCTCGTCCCCGCCGCGCTTTCCGGCTATGATATCCGCGCGATGCTCGCAGGTGCGCGCGAGATGGATGCCCTCACCCGCAAGCCCGACCTCAACGCAAACCCGGCAGCACTTATGGCGCTGGCCTGGTACCGGCTGACCGGCGGCAAGGGCGAGCGCGACATGGTCGTGCTGCCGTACAAGGACCGCCTCGAGCTGTTCTCGCGGTACCTCCAGCAGCTCGTCATGGAATCCCTCGGCAAGCGCGAGGACCTCGACGGCAATGTCGTGGAGCAGGGTATCGCGGTCTACGGCAACAAGGGCTCCACTGACCAGCACGCCTATGTGCAGCAGCTGCGCGACGGCCTGCCGAACTTCTTTGCCGTCTTCATCGAAGTCCTCCGCGACCGCGAAGGACTTTCCCCTCTGGTGGACGGCTCTTTTACCGCCGGAGACTACCTCCACGGCTTTTTCCTGGGCACGCGCAAGGCCCTCGCCGACAACGACCGCCCAAGCCTCACCCTGACCATCGGCAGCGTATCCGCTAACTCCGTTGGACAGCTGATTGCCCTGTTCGAGCGGGCGGTCGGCTTCTATGCGAGCCTTGTCAACATCAACGCCTACCACCAGCCCGGAGTGGAAGCGGGCAAGAAGGCGGCAGCCTCGACCCTGGAGTTGCGGGGGAAACTTCTCGCTAGGTTGCGCGAAGAACCCGAGAAAACCTTTACCGCAGAATCACTTGCGCAGGAATTAGGGCTTGAAAACGACATTCCCGCAATTTTTAAAATTTTGCATCATTTAAGTGCTAATACCCAAAACTCGGTCATCCGTGTCCCTGCGGAACGCTCGACGGATGACCGTTTCCAGTCCGCCAAAGCGGATTAATCTCAGCCTTTTGCCCTGCCTCGATTGAGTCCCCGTCATCCATGAAGACCGCCTCGCTCATCCTTCGTATCCTCGCCGTTGTCGGCGCCGTGCTGGCCCTTATCGGCTGGCTCCTTATCAACCAGCGGGCCGGCGAGGCCGAGGCGCGAGTCGCCGAGCTCGAGCCCGTTGTGACGGAGCTGCAAGACACCAACCAGGAACTTCAGCAAACCGTCGACACCTTGCGGGTTTCTGAACAGCAGACCCAGCAAAGCCTCCAACAGGTTCGCCAGGAGCGCGACAGCGCCCAAACCAGCCTGCGTCAGGCACAAGAGTCTCTGGAGCAAACCCAGACGGCGCTCCAGGAAGCCCGTGACAACGCGGAAGAACTGGAAGCATCGAAAGACCGCCAGCTGGAGCAGCTGCGCACGCAACTCAGCACCGCCCGAGCCTCGCTGCAGGAGGTCGAGGACCGCCAGCAGGAGCTGGAGCAACTCGACGACCTTCGCGAAGAGCTGGCGACCGCCCAGCAGGCACAAGCCACCGCCCAGGAAGAGCTCGCGCAGATCCGGCAGACCCGCGACAACTTGCAGACCCGCGTGGAGCAACTGGAGGACGAACTGGACGACGCCCGCCGCGTTTCTGCAAGCCGCCCGACCACGAGGCCTTCCGCAGTTGCCGGCGGACCGGAGCGAACCACTCCTCAGCAGGGCCGGGCCACTGCGGCGCAAGAGCGACGCTCACCACCAGCCGCCCCGGTGCGTCCAAGCCCCCCGCCCCTCCAGGACACTACCTCGCTTCAACCGACCGGTGAGACCGCCCGCGTGTTGCGGGTCTCGACAGAGGACGGCTTGATCATCATCAGCCGCGGCATTGAAGACGGCTACCGCGAGGGCCAACGGCTCGCCATCGCCAAGGGTCTGTCCCGACCTGTGCAGGTCGAAGCCTCCCGCGTATTCAACACGATCAGCGTCGTCAATGTGCTGCCGGGTCAGTCGGGCTGGGGCAACCTTCAAGAGGGCGACGAGGTCGCGATCTTCCAATAGCGGCGCATTTCGAAAAAATGCATCGGGGCATTTGCAGCTAGGCCCCACCGCGACATTTTGCAGTGTCCTTTTGAACTCTATGAAGCGAATTGTCTCCTGTCTTTGCACCCTCGCCATGCTCGGCGCCGGTGCCCTTCTGGGTGGCTGCACCGCAGCCGATCCCGCTGAATCCTCCCTGCCCCAGGCTCGGCCCGCCACCTGGGAAGGAGCTCCGCCCGTCGCTTCGGGTTCCCAGGGCAGAAGCGGTTACTAGGCATCTCACCACCGCCCGCTACCCTGCGGTCAAGGTCGCGTTGCGCGGAATAGGGGGCCAATCCGCTGCAGACCGAAAGCCGCTTTTCGCCCTGAGCTCAGCGACTTGAGCGCTACCGGGCGTACCGAATCCGCCGTAACCTATGTCCTCATTCGAGCAAGGCGGTGGTCTGTGGGTTGCGGCTACCCCGATCGGGAATCTCGGAGACGTCAGCGAACGGCTGCGCACCACGCTCGACACCGTAGACGTTATCGCCTGCGAAGATACCCGGCATACCGCCAAGCTCCTGAATCACCTCGGGCTCAACCGGCTGCTGGAGGCTTATCACGACCACAACGAAACGGCCAAGGCTCAAACTCTGGCTGACCGCATCGAGGCTGGTGAACGCGTGGCCCTCGTCAGCGACGCGGGCACCCCGGCCATTAGTGACCCCGGCTTCCGGCTGGTCCGCGAATGCCGTAAACGGGGCCTGCCGGTGACACCGATTCCGGGCCCGTGCGCCCTGACGGCGGTGCTCAGTGCCTCCGGTTTGCCGACCGACCAGTTCTTTTTCCGCGGCTTCCTCAAACCGAAATCCGCAGCCCGGCTGGCATTCTTCGAGGCACACCGGGAGGCCGAGTTTACGCTCGCCCTTTACGAATCTACGCACCGCATCGAGAAAATGGCGGCTGAAATGCTACAGATTTTCGGCCCGGAACGCGTCGTCTGTTTTGCCCGGGAGATAACCAAGCAGTTTGAAACCATTCTCACCGGTCCTCTTGTCAGCGTCGTCCCGCAAATACAGGGACGCGGGGCAAAAGGCGAGTTTACGGTTTTGATTGCTCCCGCTCGTTTTTCACTCTAGTTAGTACACCCCATGCGTGTCGGCATTATCGACATTGGGAGTAACTCCATCAAACTGTTGATCGCCGAAAGCGGATCTTCGCTGGCGATGCGCTACGAAACGACGTGGGAAACGCGCATTGGCACCGGCATGGGCAAGACCAAGCCGTACATCACCCGGGAGGCAATGCATGCCGCGCAGGAGGCGGTTTCGGCGCTGATGGCCGAGGCTGAGGAATACGAGGTCGAACAGTTTTGCCTCGTCACCACCGCAGCCGTGCGGGAGGCATCCAACCGCGAAGCCTTTGTGGAGCTCATTCAGGAAGCCACCGGCGAGCGCTTGAGGGTCCTCACCGGCGACGAAGAGGCAGCTTACATCGCCTACGGCATCATGTCGGACCCTGTTCTGAGCACGTTCGACGAAATGTGCCTGATCGACCTCGGCGGCGGCAGCCTCGAGGCCATCTACGTAGCGGACCGCGAAGTGCGCAAAAAGGTCTCACTGCCGCTGGGTGCCGTGCGCCTGAGCGAAGACCTGCTGCGCAACTCCGCCATGCCCATGCGCTCTGAAGAAATGCGTGCCATTACCCGGGCAGTGCAGGAGGCGTTTCAGGGCTCGGGTTTTGAATTTCCCAAGCGCGGAGTCGTCCTGGCGGGCTCCGGCGGTGCCTTGACCATCGCCCGGCGCATCCGCACGGCTTGGCTTGGCCGCAGCATGGACAGTATCGGCAACAAGCTGAGCCTGAATTTCCTCGAATACCTGTTTCTGGAGCTGGCCTCGCTGACGCAGAAGGAGCGTTCGCGTATTCCCCACCTGCCGCCAGAACGCGCCGACATCATGCCCACGGCGCTGCTGGTGCTGATAACGGTCGCCGGAATAGCGCGGCAGAAAAGTTACCTCCACAGCATGTACAACCTGCGCTACGGCATTGCCCACAGCATTCACCAGCACTATCTCGACACTGGCGAAGTCGATGCCGAGAGCGGCCCACCGTTCCAGGCGCCATCGACTCAGCCCTGACTGACCCGCGGTCGACACCAAGGGATACTTTGCTGACAATGCCGCGACCAAACGGCTAGACTGGCCAAGCAGTGCGAGTCCGGCCTCGTGAACGCCGATGTTCAGGACGCCCGGCTTATACCATCTTACCGAATAGATCGGTAGGTTGAACGCCGCGTGGCCGCTTCGGATGCTTTTGGCGCAGAGCGGCGTTGGCGACGACGAGGCGGAGCCTACAGGCCCAGCCGTCGCCCTCGCTGCCTTGCTCTGTATCCAAAATCATCTCGAGCAATTTACCGACCTCTCCGGCAAGATGGTATTACTCTGCGCCTCCCAAGGTGGCAGCGGTGCTGATGGGGAGACCGGTGTCCGAGGTCTCCACGTAGCTGGGATCGAGCGGGTAGCGAACGCGGGCCACCGCACCGCCCTCCGGGCGGTTGCGAACCTCGAGGTCGCCCTTGAAACTGCGCAGCGTATGCCGCGCGATCGACAATCCCAAGCCGCGACCCACTGACGTCTTCGTTGTGATAAACGGTTCGAAAATGGTGTCTTCAAGTCGGCTGTCGATGCCGGAACCGTTGTCGAGGACGAGGATGATGATGTCAGAGCCACTGAGGTCTGCCACGATCTCAATGCGGCGCTCGGCAGCGGGGGTGTGGCGGTCGTAGGCCTCAACGGCATTAGTCAGCAGACGGATCAGCACACCCTCCATGATCTCGAGGTTGGCCTTGATGCGAAATCCGTCGGGGGTGTTGAGCAATACCTCGATCGGCGCGGTAGCCTTTGTTTCACTCCGGAAGCGTTCCACGGTGCCGCTGATCAGTTCCGCGAGCCCGATCTCCTTCAGCTCATGCTTTTCGTGGGTCGCAATCGAACTGAGGTGGCGGATGATGTCGACCATTCGTTGGATCGCCTGATCCATCAGGTGAAC
>JBHJGW010000309.1:0-16622 GCA_050331415.1 Opitutales bacterium
CCGTTTGATCGAAGGCAATCATGACCGCCGCGCGCGTCGTTTTTTGGAGAGCGTGAACGGCTTGGAGCTCCGGCCACGGTTGATCCTCGGGCCCTTATACCTCACGCACGAGCCCGCCGAACCGGTGGCGCCTGCGGCCTACACCCTCTGCGGCCACCTGCACCCGGGCGTGGAGCTCGGTGACGCGAGCGGATGCCGGATTCGCCAGAAATGCTTCCACCTGGGCAAATCGATTGGCGTGCTGCCCGCGTTTGGCGCGACGACCAGTTGCGGCGCAATCGATGTTGCCACCGGGGACCGCGTTATCGGTGTGGACGCCGAGCGCGTCATGGAAATCCCGCTCCCCCTTTCGCCGGGCCGCGGTCGAGGCTTGGCGGCGCGGTTTAAAGGCCGCTGATTTGCGTGTGTGGCCGGTGCAGGTCGAGACGGCTTTTGCGGTTCCTGCTTCGATCGACCGTGCGTTCCTTACCCGGCAGGGCATGGTTGCCCCTAATCACTCGCGGAGGGTTTCATTGCGGCGTTTAGGGAAGGTCAGTTCGGCGACGGCCGACTTGTCGAGTCCGCCCTTGCCGGAGCGCGTCAGCAGGTCGTATTGAGCTTTGGTTGCGGCGGCAAGGGGTAGCGGGAGGTCCGCCTTTTCGGCAAGGTCGAGCGCGATGCCGCTGTCCTTTGCGGCATGTTCGGCAGCAAAATAGCACTCGTGGTCGCGTGCGATCATGTCATCACCATCGGTCTCGAGTACGCGGGAATTGGCCCCGGTTTGCGCGAAGATGCCTTTGACCATTTCGAGGTCGAGCTCGAGTGCATTAGCCAAACCCAGACCTTCAGCAAGGGCGGCGGTATTGATGTTCATAACCATGTTGACGAGTGCCTTGACCTGAGCCGCGGTGCCTGCTGGCCCCGTGAAATGCAGCGCGCTGCTGATGTTCTCCAGGAGCGGGCGCAGTGCCTCGAAGACTTCCTGTTTTCCCGCGACCATCAGAAAGAGCGTACCAGCGCGTGCTTGCGGGATGCTCGAGGCCATCGGTGCCTCAAGGCTGTGCCCACCCGCCTGTTCGGCGGCTAGCTCGACGCGCTGGTGGATCTCCGGCGAAACCGTTGCGCAGTTCAAAAAGGTCTTTCCGGCGGCATCGATCAGGAGATTGTCGCCGTCCCCGAAATAGATCCGCTCCATCGCGGCGTCGTTACTGACCACCGTGATGATGACATCGCTGGCGGCGGTCACGTCCGCGAGGCTTCCGGCAACGGGTACGGTGCCGTGCGTGTTGGGCACATCGGCGAGCTCCATCGCGAGCGCTTCGGCGAGCTTTGGCTCCACGTCGTAAACGCCGCCGCAGCGGTAGCCGCAATCCAGCACCAGGCGCCGCGCCATGTTACCGCCCATCCGGCCCAAGCCTACAAATCCAACGATCGGTTTTTCCATAGGACGGAACGCTAGACCCGCTGAACGGAGGAGAAAATGAAAAATCGGTCTTCGCCTTCGAATTGATTGAAGTTTTTCGATTCGCTACGTCTGGGCAGCTCCCGGCGAGTTGCGGCTAGACATCGTTGCAGCGACACGCTTGCCTGAGCGGCATGCCGGAGCATCCGAAACTCAATCGGATCATGTTCGCCGTCAACGCGGGCAAAGAGGGCGCGCACGCGCTCGCGGACCGGCTAATGGGAGTCGCGCGCGAAATGGGGGCAGAGGTTGCGGCAACCGATGAGTACCCGTTGCCAGAGGGCTTTTTGCGGCAGTTCGATGCCTGCTGCGTGATTGGCGGTGACGGCACCATTCTGTCCGTGGTTTCGGGCGCGGTCAGTGCCGGGGTGCCGCTCATCGGCGTGAACGCGGGCAAACTCGGATTTCTGTCCACCCTCAGTCCCCCCGAGGCGGAGGCAGGGCTGCGGCGCATCCTCGCCGGTCATTTTTGCCTGGAAGAGCGATCGGTGCTGGCCTGCTCCAGCGGGCGGGGTTTCGAGGGCCACGCCCTCAACGACGCCGTGATCAAAAGCGTCGACGGGCGCCGGTTGATCCGCCTGGCGGTGCGCTGCGATGGCGGCCTCGTCACGCGCTACAGCGCCGATGGGCTCATTTTCAGTACCCCAACCGGCTCGACGGCTTACAACCTCTCGGCTGGCGGCCCGATCGTCGCGCCACCCGCCGACGTTATCATCATGACGCCTATCTGCGCCCACACGCTGACCAACCGCAGCATGGTCTTCCCGGGCTGTGTCGGCCTGGAGGTCGAAAGCCTGTCGCCAGAGCAGGGGGTGCAAGTGACCCTCGACGGCGCCCTTCGCTTCGAGGGCGACGGCGGGCTCTGCCTGCGCCTGCACTCCTGCAAACAGAACCTCCGCCTTCTCCAACCCGCCGACTACGATTACTTCACCGTCCTGCGCACCAAAATGAATTGGCGCGGCAGCGAGCTGTAGGCCTGAAATGAGGCGGTGGGAATCTGCTATCGCTTGAAGGGTATTCGATCGATTGCGAATTCGGCAACTTGGATGAATCCCGGATGCGGGTCGGCCTCTGGCAACTCTGACGAATAGAAATAAAAAGCCCCGGGGTAACCGGGGCTGAAAAACGGGATAAAGGCGAGCTTAGCTCTGGCGCTGAATCGCTTTGCGTCGGAGACGGGCACCGGCGAAGCCGAGCAACAGAGAGCAGCCGATGTAGAAGGAGGGCTCCGGTACTGGCGAGATTCCCGGATTGTCGTCCGGATTTTCGTCGAAAAAGGACCCTCCGGCGATGAAGACTGCCGAATCCAGGATGGAATCACTAACGTCTCCGACGATAAATTCGAGGGTGTTAAGGGCTCCCGGAATAACCGTCCCCTGAGCACTCAGAGGAAATCCCGAATTCGCGCCGACCAGGCCGTCGTACTCGATGTTCAGCAACCCGGAGGTATTATCGGTGAAGTAGCTGGCGTTGCTGCCGTTGTTCACATTGTTGACAGTAACGGGGCCGCCTCCACCAGGGATCAAGGCAATGTTCACGCCGTTGAGCAGCAGCTGGAACCGGTCATTGAATTGCGAGTTGACGAATTCGTTGTACTCCTCCGAACCGAAGACGTATTGGAAGCTGACAACATCGTTTGTAGGAATGAACTCCAAAAGGAGGGATGCGACGTCATTTGCCCCGCCGGTGTTAGGATTACTGGTGTTTGTCGTCGTGTCTCCGAGGGAATTGGGACCTACCGCGTCGACAACGTTTCCGGAAGACAGAACGACCCCGGTGTTGAAAGGAAGTCCTGCGGACGTCCCTCCTGTGAAGGTACCGATCGTATTGCTGTCGGCAGGGCCCGTGGCGGTTTGAATGGTGATTCCTGAGCCAGCCCCGGTTAGGGAGTTTGCGAAATCTGTGGCAGTCGCGCCACTAGCGGTTTGGCTGGAAACGCTCAGTGCTGCAGAAGCACCGTGCGTGAGAAGAATGAGGGCTGAGAGGCCGAGGATATGGGTAGTTTGAAGGCTTTTCATGGCAACAGAATCCTTTACATAAAAGCGTGTAGAGGTAAAGGTTAAATTTCATTATTTCAAAAAAACCACTCCCCCCAGTAACGATCTCAAAAATTTCGATGAGGAACTTGCCTGGCCTTAGGAGGTTACGAGACTGGACGGTATTCCAAAGATTTGGGCTCGCCGTGCATTACCTCGTGAACGAGCGGGTCCGTCGGTCAGGTGCTGCCCGCTATCCCGGGCAGCCGGATTGGCCTGGATGTTCACGGAGTTTTGGATCGAGTCAGGCTGGAGGTCACTGTTTGGATTTAAAAGCAGGTCGATAGGCCGCGTTTGGAGCTCAACGGTTTACCCGGCGGCAGGTTCCTTTTCCATTGCCGCCTGGGCGCTCTCGGCAGCAGCGTTGGACCTGCTATGAACATCGTTTACCTGCATGCCCATGACGCCGGGCGGTACATTCAGCCGTATGGATTCCCTTTCGAGAATCCCAATCTGATGGCTTTTGCGAAAGAGTCGGTGCTGTTCCGCAAAGCCTTTTGCATCGCACCGACGTGCGGTCCGAGCCGTGCGGCACTGACCAGCGGCCAATACCCGCACCAGATTGGCATGTACGGGCTGCCGGGCGGCAACGGTTGGAAGTTTGACGATTACGGCAAGCACCTCGTCAACGTGCTCAACGGCTGGGGCTACCAAACGGTGCTTGCGGGCGTGCAGCACGAGGCCAACCACAAGGAGCACTTTCCGGAGATTGAGTATGAGCGCGTGCTCGAGCGGGAGGCGCCGGCGCGGGAACAGGACGGCGAGTGCTACCCCGAAACCATCGACAAAGTTGAGATGTTCCTTGCAACTCGCGAGGACCCGCGGCCGTTCTTCCTAAGCATCGGCATCGACGAGCCCCACCGCGACAACCTCAAGCGCCCGGAAATGGGCCTCTATGGCAAGAGCGACCGCTTTACGAAGACGCGCTATTATGACCCTGAGAAAGTCGATTACCGCTACACCGCGCCGCCGCCCTGGCTGCCCGACCTGCCCGAGTTGCGCAAGGACATGGAAAGCTATCGCGAGGGCGTCAAGATCATGGACGAATACATGGGTCGGGTCCTTTATTCGCTGAAACACAATGGTCTCGAAGAGGATACGTTGGTGATCGTTACGACGGACCACGGCACGGAATTCACCGGCGGAAAAATGACCCTGAGCGATCAAGGGACTCAGGTGTTCCTGATGGTTCGTGGACCGAAAGGGACCGATACGCCGTTCGCGGGCGGAAAGGTCATCGAACCTATGGTCACGCACCTCGATATTTTCCCGACGATCTGCGACGTACTCGGCAAGAAGCCGCCGCATCCACTCGAAGGCAAGAGCCTCGTGCCGCTGGCCTCCGGGGAGGTGCCGCTGCTGCATGAGGTCACCTTTGCTGAACAGACCTATCACGGCTCGGCGGAGCCGATTCGCAGTGCCCGTAGTGAGCGGTACAAATACGTTCGACGGTTGAGCCCTGTGGCCAATCAGATGCGCCACTGCGGCCCGACCTGTCCGATCTTGGAACAGTATGGCTGGTACAACCGCGAAATTGGAACGGAGGAACTTTACGACCTGTACCTCGACCCCTGGGAAGCCTGCAACCGAATCGCCGACCCCGCCTACGCCGCCATCAAAGCCGATCTGTCGCAAAAACTGGATGCGTGGATGGCGCAAACGGGGGATCCGTTTCCAACCGGAAATATCCCGGAGCCCCCGCGAAAAAGGTGACGCTTCCCGAGTGTCTTCCAGGCTCGCACCTCGCACCGCACCGATGAACTACCGTAAACTTGGCAATTCCGGTATTAACGTCTCTGAATGGAGCCTGGGATGCTCCGGCATCGGAGGGCTGAACCAACTCTACGGCTCGAACTGGGGATGGCCGGAGGTGCCGGACGCGGATGTCGAGGCAGCCCTTGCACGGGCGCTGGATCTCGGGGTCAACCACTTCGACACCGCTGACCTCTACGGGTGTGGCGAGTCCGAGCGACGGCTGGCGCGAACCTTAGTTAAGCTCGGCCGGAGGCCCGACGAGTTCGTGATTTCCAGCAAGGTTGGCTGGCTTCGGGGCAGCGCGGAGCACGCCTACGACCCGTGGCACATCAAGCGGCAGTGCGAGCAGAGCCTGCGCAACTTGCAGCGTGAGGCGATCGACCTCTATTATCTCCACCACGGCAATTTCGGGCCTGACGATCGCTGGCTCGAAGGGGCCGCGCAGGCGCTCGACGAATTGCAGGCCGAAGGTAAGATTCGCCTCAAGGGGCAGAGCGCCTATTCCGCCGCCGACTTTGCGAAAAGCGCGCCGGTAGTGCGGCCCGCCGTTTTTCAAAGCCGCGCGAGCTTGCTCGATGTGGACTTCGTAGCACCGGACAGCCCCACCTCCGCGCTGATGGCGAGAGAAGGCATCACCTTTATCGCCTTCAGCCCTCTGGCCGCAGGTTTGCTGACCGACGCCTACGATCCCGACAATCCGCCGGAATTTCCTCCAGGAGAGTCGCGGCGGGGCAACAAACGGTTTCAGGCAGAGTACCTGCGGCGGCTGAAGCCGAAGCTTGAGGCGATGAAAGCCCATTTTCACGTCGACGCAGCCGGATTACCCGCCATCGCGTTGCGCTACGTGCTCGACCAGCCACACGTGTCTGCGGTGCTTAACGGCTTCCAGCGCGCCAGCGACATCGAGAGCAGTGCGGGTGTCCTCGATCGCCATTTGACCGCCCGCGAGCTCAACTGGCTCGACGACCTTTTTGCGGACCTGCGGGCCTAGGCGGAGCGTCTGGCCAGGAGCGGAGCCGTTCCTACTCTCCGCCGGAGATGGCGTTTGCTGGCTCCAAAGCTTCGGCACCGAGAATCTCGACGGCGGCTCCTTCAGGCAGGTCGATTACTGCGGCAGCCGCTTTACTCTGTGCCGAGAGATTGCCGATGGGCAGGCCTGCATCGAAGCTTTCGTGCGTAGTCACGTTCGGGCCGAGGGGATACCCCAAATCGCCCTCCAGCGGAAGATGGACGCCGAAAAGCTCGCCGCCGCGGACCTGCGGGCTGGTGTAGATCAGCGGTTCTTCTGTTTGGGGCGTGACAAAAATCGCCTCGTCGCCCGGCTCGATGCGCACCGTCTGCTTTTCGCCATCATTAACCGCGTAGTGCAACTGAACAGCACAGGGCAGGCGGTTCGTCGCCCTAACGTAGGCGTGCATTTTTACGGGGTCGGACCTCCCGCAACCGCCAAAACAAGCGAGGAGGATTGCAGCAAGAAAAACGTTCGCCACCGTTTGCATGCCAAGTAGTTTCCATCTGGCCGCGGGTACGGCAAGGGGAAAGGAAACCGGCGTCGACATGCCGAAGACTTTCGCCCACCGTGGACGTCATGGCGTTACCTTCCGAGCTTCCTCTCGCGCTTACCTGCGGCGACCCCGCCGGCGTCGGTCCCGACGTCATTGCGCAGTGGGTGCACGCGCACGCGGGAGAGCTGAACGATATTTGTGTCATCGGGCCAAGGCGCTGGCTCGATGGGCTTGGCGTGCCCAACCGATTCGCGGTTGGCGACTCCGGCTTTGCGGCAACGCCGGGCCAGGCCTCCGAAGCGGGGGCGAGGGTAGCCGGCGAGGCGCTCGAGGAGGCTGCGATGGGCTGCCGCGAGGGCCGCTATCGCGCTGTGGTTACCGGGCCGGTGTCCAAGAGCTGGATGCAGCGTGTCGGCTGGGACTTCCCGGGCCAGACGGAGTTCTTCGCTGCTCGATGGCGTGGGGAGGCCACCATGGCCTTCGCCGGCGGCAAGCTGCGGGTGGTGCTTGCGAGC
Organism: Opitutales bacterium; assembly: GCA_050331415.1. GTDB lineage: Bacteria > Verrucomicrobiota > Verrucomicrobiia > Opitutales > Cerasicoccaceae > DAIQNO01. Next base: position 7,253 of record JBHJGW010000309.1, read on the forward strand.
TGGCACATCCCGCTCGAGCTCGTCCCCGGAGCTATCCACCGGGAAAGCCTTACCCGCGCGGTTACGAATGCGGATTTCCTCTGTCGCCGACTTGGCATCGATCAGCCGCGCATTGCCGTGTGCGGGCTCAATCCTCACGCAGGCGAAGACGGCCTGATCGGCTTCGAGGAAAAAGGACACTTCAACCCGATCCTCGCCGACCTGCGGGCCGACTACCCGAACCTGAGCGACTGCCTGCCGGGAGATACCCTTTTCTGGCGGCACCTGCGGGGCGAGTTCGATGTCGTTGTAGCACTATACCATGACCAGGGGCTGGCACCGCTGAAGACGGTCGACTTCGACACCGCGGTCAACTGCACGCTGGGGCTGCCGTTCATCCGCACCAGTCCCGACCACGGAACTGCATTCGATCTTGCCGGAACCGGCAAGGCCAGCGCCACGAGCTTCAATAACGCCGTCGACCTCGCGCGGCGATTGGCCTACCATTGAACCAGCGACGGGCAACGTCGGCCTCAAAGGCAAAAGAACCCGACGGTTCAGGCCTCCGTGGGGCTCTTTGAACCCGGTCGGGGCAGCCAAATCCTGACGATCGCGCTTTATCGACCCAGCTTGGGCGATTGTGCAGGCGAATGCCGTTTTCGGCTGAAACGACCATCGGCCTTGCGCGATGGAAAGGATGCGATTGGTTGACGTGTGCCCAGTTCTTCGTCAACGCCGTTCCAGGTCGTTTGGTTCAAGCGCGATTTGCGCGTCAGTGATCATGCTCCCTTGGCCGAGGCCGCCGCTCGCGGGCCCGTGCTGCCGGTGTACCTGATTGAAGACGAGGTCATTCGCGGCAAAGATTTCGACGCCCGGCACTGGGGCTTCATCCGCGAAAGTCTCCAGAAACTGTCAACGCGGCTCGGTGAGTTGGGAGCGCCCCTCCAAGTGCGGAAGGGGGAAGCGGTGGCGAGCTTTCAGCGTCTTCGCGAGCAGTATCCGCTGGCAGCGCTTTGGAGCCACGAGGAGACAGGCAACGCCGTTACGTTCCGGCGCGATCGCCGGGTAGCCCGCTGGGCACGAGAAGTTTGCCTGCCGTGGCACGAGCTGCCGAATAACGGCGTGGTGCGCGGCCTGAAAGACCGCGACAAATGGCATGGCGTATGGGAAAAACGAATGCGCGCGGCCCCCATTCCGCTGCCTGACGTCCTTAATGGGGGCGGCCTTCCCCCGACGCGGCAGATTCCCTCCGCGGAACAGCTTCGGCTTTCCTCGATCTGCGACGGCGATTTTCAATCGGGAGGGGAACCGCGCGCGCACGAAACCCTGGAAAGCTTTTTTGCCAGTCGTGGAGCGCGTTACACGAAGGAAATGTCGAGCCCGCTGACGGCGGAAATGGCCTGCAGCCGCCTGAGCCCGTACCTTGCCTACGGTTGTTTGTCGCTGCGTCAAGCCGTGCAGGCGGCGCGCGGGGCGCTTGAGCACATCCGCGAATACGGCACGAGCCCTTCGGGTGAAGCCTTTCAAGCCGGGTCGGTGCGGTCGTTCTTGAGTCGGTGTCACTGGCACGACCATTTTATCCAAAAACTGGAGCGCGAGCCTCGTATTGAGCACGCCTGTTTTCATCGCGGCTTCGAAGGCATGCGCGAGCCAGAGTGGAGCGCCGAGCGCTATGGAGCCTGGCTGAACGGGCAAACCGGTTACCCTTTTGTCGACGCTTGCCTGCGCATGTTGCGCGCCACCGGCTGGATCAACTTTCGCATGCGCGCGATGCTGACGTCGTTCGCCGCTTACGACCTTTGGCTGGACTGGCGCGGCTTCAAGGACGACTACGCGCGGCTGTTCACGGACTACGAGCCCGGCATCCATTTCTCCCAATGCCAGATGCAGAGCGGCGTCACCGGCATCAACACGCTGCGCATTTACAGCCCCGTCAAGCAGGGGTACGACCAGGACCCTCAAGGCGATTTTGTGCGGCGGTGGGTTCCCGAGTTGGCGGGGATCGCCGGGGCGGAGGTGCACGAACCGTGGAAGCTGACCGGCCGCGCGCAAACAGAGGCGGAACGCTACGCCAAGCCGATCGTCGACCACGCCGCCGCGGTGAAATACGCTCGTGCGCAGTTTGCGGAGGTGCGGCGGCGGGAAGGTTTTCGAGCCGAGAGTCAGCGTGTCTATCAGGAGCATGGCTCCCGCCGCAACCGGGAGAACCGAGGCTTCAACCGGACCAGACGCCAGCAGCGGGATGAAGGGCAGGGCGAATTGGCCTTTGGGTAAAGCGGCGATTGCTTCCCCGCAGGCGTGGAGGTGTGCGTTTCCCTGTCCCTCCCTGCAGCACCCGCAAAGGCTGCTCGCGTTAACGGGAAAAACGATGCCCGGGTCAAGCAGTTCGGTGCCGGCGGAACAACATCAGGCTCGACACCCTAACGGCTGTCTGCGCATGTTTCCCGCTTTGCGATGAAGGTTTACATCAACGGCGAGTTTTTCGAAAAAGAGGAGGCCAAGGTTTCGGTCTTTGATCACGGTTTTCTGTACGGCGACGGTATTTTCGAGGGCATCCGCCTATACGAAGGCAATGTTTACCAGCTCGATGCCCACCTCGAGCGCTTCGAGTACTCCGCGCGAGCCCTTCGTTTGAACCTTATCTGGAGCCGCGCCGAGATCGCCGAAGCGGTCTGCGAAAGCTGCCGTGTGAATGGCCTCACCAACGGTTACATTCGCCTGATTGCAACGCGGGGTATCGGCACGCTCGGCCTGAACCCGCATAACTGCAGTGAACCGCAACTGATCTGCATCGCCGACAAAATCCAGCTGTACCCGCAGGAATATTACGAGAAGGGCCTGAAGATTATCACGGCCGGAACACGGCGAACCTCGGTCGCTGCGATACCCCCGATGGTTAAGAGCCTCAACTACCTGAACAACATTTTGGCGAAGATGGAAGCCATCCAGGCCGGGTGCATGGAGTGCCTGATGCTCAACGACCAGGGCTATGTCGCCGAGTGCTCCGGCGACAACGTGTTCATCATCCATAAGGGCAAAGTCATCACGCCACCGGTCAGCAGCGGCTCACTGACGGGCATCACGCGAGGCGCCGTGATCGAAATCGCCAGTGACCTCGGGATCCCCTTCGAGGAAAAGGCGTTGACCCGCTTCGATATCTGGATTGCCGATGAATGCTTCCTTACCGGTACGGCGGCGGAAGTGATCCCTGTGGTCGAGCTCGACGCCCGGCCAGTGGGCGACGGCCGGGCCGGGCCTATCACCCACAAAATTCTGGGCGAGTTTCGGCAGCGCGTACTGGCGCAGGGAACGCGCATTTAGGCCGGGTTTTTCCCAAATCGTGGCATCCTGACGCCGGTTTTGCGGTGCCCGACGGGCTGCGCGAGTGCATGAAGATGCCTGCAGCGGGCGTTTTTCAAGGGCTACAAGGCAAATTGCAAACCAATTGCCGAGGTGGTTGGGCGCAAGTCAGTTGTCCAACCTAGGGTGGATTGTGAATAACCCGCGAATAAGTGAAGAACAATTCGGCGAGGCCGCACCCTGCGGAGGTCATGCAAAATGCCATTCAAATGGCGGGCCTGGTTCGACCCATTTCCTAAGCGCACTCAAGAATTGCAATTGCGCGATTTTTGCAATATCGCCTTCCCCATGCAGGTACTCGTCCTGGCGCAACGTCGCGCGCCCGCTTTGGTTCAGCGCCTTCAAGGCCTGGGGCATCGCGTCCAAGTGCTTCCGCCCGAGCGGCTACCGAGTCTGGAGGCTAAGACGCTGGACATCGTTTGCGTTGTGCCATTCACAGAAACCTCGTCCGCCGCTTGGCCGGAAGACCGAGTGCGGCTGGCGCGGGCGAGTCGCTACTACGTTGTCGTGGGGGACAACATGAACACGCGCCAGGTAATGATGGCCGCCCGCGACGGCGCCCACGATGCCCTCTGCACCAGCGATGACGATGCCCGCTGGACAGAGGCTCTGGAGGGGGCGGCGCGCTCCCAGCAGCTGTGGTGGCAGCTTTATGGTGCCCAAACGCCTATCGACGGCCAATCGCTCGTCGGTCGCTCCGGAGCCATGAAGTCGCTCCGCGAGTCAATCCAGCGCATCGGACCTACGGATGCTACCGTCCTCATCATGGGCGAGTCGGGTACCGGCAAGGAGCGCGTGGCGGAGTCCATTCACGGGGCCTCGGGCCGGGGCGCGTTCATCACTGTCAATTGCGCCGCGATTCCGGCTGAATTGATGGAGTCGGAGCTGTTTGGCGTGGAAAAGGGCGCTTACACCGGTGCCAACCGCAGCCGCCCCGGCCTGGTTGAGGAGGCTGCGGGCGGCACGCTGTTTCTCGACGAGATCGGCGAGATGGACTTCAGCCTGCAGCCGAAGTTGCTGCGGTTTCTGGAAACGCGGCGCGCCCGCCGCGTTGGCTCGACCCGCGAATACCAGTGCCTCGTACGGGTAGTCTCCGCGACCAACCGCGAATTGCGCCGCGAGTCTGAGAACGGACGTTTTCGCCTCGACTTGTACTATCGGCTCTCCGAGGTCATCCTGAACACTCCGCCGCTCAGACATCGCCCTGACGACATCCCCGACCTTGCGCGCTTGTTTCTTGAAGGGGCGGCTGAGCGGATGGGCAAGAACTTCGAGCGCCTGGAGCCGGAGCTGATCCATGCTTTTCAGCAGTACGCGTGGCCGGGTAATGTCCGGGAGCTCAAGCAGGCTATCGAGCGCATGGCGATTCACTATGACGGCCCGGTGATGCGCGCCTCCTTCTGGGCGCCACCCGAGCTGGAAGCCCCCGCACCGCGGACTCGCGCACCGTTTCCCGTTTCCGAACCCGAGCCAGCCCCCCGCGCTGCGCCCCAGCCGGCAGGCACTGCGGCTCCCTTTTCCGGGGCGCCTGCTCCAGCTTCGTGGGGAGACGGCGGTCACGGCTCTTACGGGTACGGCCACGGCTATCGTCCGATGGCGCCGAGCAAAAGGGAAAAATACCAAATCGCCTCGCGGTTGATCGAGGAAAGCGACGGCGACCTTGGCTGGGTTGCCGCTCAGTTGGGCATCCACCCGACGACGCTTTACCGCTGGCGAAAATCGGGTAAGGTTTAGCCCGTGTGCCTCCCCACCACCTCCGCAAAACCCTGCCGAACAGTTTCCGCGGCTGTGGTCATGCTCATCTCCGCGCTTGGCATTACCGGCTGTGCCTCCCGTCCTGAGGCGCTGCCGCCGGATCGCAGCGGTGTTTTGCCCGTCGGCGCAATAGACCCGGGCAAGGCTGAACCGATGGCCCCAGAAACGGTGCTGGTGCTGTCGGGGGGTGGCGCTTACGGGGCCTTTGGCGCGGGTTTTCTCAATGGCTGGACGCAAACCGGCGAGCGCCCCGAGTTCGATACCGTGACGGGCATTTCCACCGGCGCCATCCTGGCAACGGCTGCATTTCTCGGAACCGAATACGATCCGCTGCTGCGGGAGGCCTACACTTCCCTCGAAACGGACGATGTCTACAACCCAAAGTTCGTACCGCTGGCATTGTTATCCTCGTCGCTGGGCGAGCAGCAGCCTCTCGAAGACGCCCTCGAACGCCTGATCAGCGATGAGATGATCGACGCAGTTGGCGAGGCTACCCGTAGCGAGCGCGCCCTCTACGTCGGCACGACGAACCTGGATACCAAGAGCTTTGTCGTCTGGGACATGGGTAAAATCGCGCGCATGCCGAAGCCCACCGCTTACACGCTTTACCGCAAGATCATCCTGGCGTCGTCCTCGCTGCCCGTCGCTTACGAGCCAGTCTATTTCGAGGTCGAGGTCGAAGGCCAACGCTTCGCGCAGATGCACGCGGACGGCGGTGTAATCTCTCCGGTTTTTTTAGAGTCGTGGATGCTCTCAGGCGCGGACCGCCGGCAAGCCGCCCAGGGGCGAGTGTTTCTGCTGTTTAACCTGCCTTTTGGCCAGCCGAAGTACAAGGCAGTCGACCCCGCACTCTGGAACATCAGTCTGGCCACGTTGAAAACCACCCTCAATTCGCTCAACGCCAATGCCCTGCAGAGCGCTTTCGAGCTGGCGAAGGACTATGAGTACCTTTTCCGCTACACGGCGGTGCCGCGGTCGCAACAGGAAACGACCAACCCGCTCGCCTTTGAGCCGGAGTTTCTCCGCGACCTCTTTGAATACGGGTACGAGCAGGCGCAAAGCACGAATGCCTGGCGCAAGTCTCCACAACCCGACCCGACGCCTTTCGACCCCGGGGACTCAAAAGATTCCTGAGCAAGGCGGCGTGTTTTCTGCAGACCTGTGCCGGATTGACCTCCGCGCAGCTGGCACTAGGCTCTCGACTGTGAAGGAGCCCCTCGTTGCCGCTGAGAGCATTGTCGCGCGCGTGGAAGCGGCGTTGGCCGAGAGCCGCGACCGCCCGAGCTGGGACGAGTATTTCATGGCTACGGCCACGCTCTTTGCCTCGCGCTCGCCTTGTGAGCGTCTGCATGTTGGCTGCGTTGTTGTGTCGGCAGGACTGCACCCCAACCGCGTCATTGCCGCCGGATATAACGGTTTCCTGCCCGGGCTGAGCCACCGTTCCCGCGTGCGCGACGATCATGAGCAGGCCACGGTCCACGCCGAACAGAACGCGATCGCCGACGCCGCCCGCCGCGGTGTCTCGCTGCAGGGTGCAAGCGCCTACATTACGCACTTCCCCTGTATCAATTGCAGCAAGCTCCTGATCGCTGCCGGCATCGCCCGCATCCGCTACCGACATGATTACCGAAACGATGAAATCGCCCACGAGCTTCTTACCGAGGCCCATGTGGATCTCGCCCAGCTGCGGTGAGCCCGCGGGAGCAGGTTTCGGAGTGGCGGTATCTTCGCCTGCCGGAGGATCTTCGCTTTGAAGGGGATTGCCGCCGAGGGTGGAAAACCTTTGAGTTTTCGCGCCGCAGGGCGTTTGCTTGAGACACTCCTGTATGGACGACGACGAGCCGACCGAAGAAACCTTTACCCCCCCGCTGCACCTCGGCACGCTGCTGGTAGCCCACCCGGCCCTGCGCGACCCGAACTTCACTAAGACGGTCATTTTGATCACTGCTTACGACACCGAAGAAGGCGCCATGGGCATCGTTCTCAACCGGCCGCTCGGCACCACCCTCGGTGAACAGTCGATGCAGTTCGCCGGCGGGCCGCTGGGCAACGTGCCGTTGTATTTCGGAGGGCCTGTCAGCGGGGGCGAGGTGTTGCTGGCGGCCTGGCGGCAATTACCTGAGCAGCAGACGTTCCAGCTTTTTTTTGGTATCTCCGAAGACAAGGCCACCGAGCTAATCAACACCGACCCCGCGATCGAGGTCCGCGCCTTCCAGGGGTACTCCGGGTGGGGCGAAAGCCAGCTCGAAGGCGAGTTCACCCAAAATGCCTGGCTGCCCGCCAACGCAGCTGTCCACGACCTCTCCGAAGCCATCGGCGAGGACTTCTGGCGCGACCTCATTCTAACCCTGCGCCCGGAACTCATTTTTTTGGCCGACGCCCCCGACGATTTAAGCCGGAATTGAGCAAAAGCGCGGCTCCTGATCGGAGGGTCGAGCGGTCCGACTCGCTTTATACCACCTTACCGAATAGATTGGTAAATTGAAAGTCGCGTAAGCCAATTTACCGACCTCTCCGGCAAGATGGTATAAGATGGTGAGGTGTTCCAAAGCTGAACAACAAAAATGGCGACCGAAAGGCCGCCTTTGTGGTCGTCTTTTCAGACAGCGCTAGCGCCATCGCCGCGCGCAAACGAACGCGATCAAGCCGAACACGGCTGTCATCGAGGCGGGCTCAGGAACGGAGGTGAAGTTGATTTCACCGGTGGCGCCGCTGCTGCTGAAGTTGAACGTCACGACATCGAATTGGTCGACGATAAGGTCGTCTGCATCGATTGGGGCGATTTGATTCGCATGGTGATTGCCAAAGTCGACTCCGGAGCGGAAATAAGGCGACGCGCTGTCTTCGAATTCGGTGAACGCAATGGTTTGGGAATTATTCGACGAAGCCGCCGAGTCCTTGAAGGTAACCGAGCCAGCTTCGCCGGTGTTCAGGTCTGCGATCGAGAAGCCGAATTCCTGAACGGGCGTTTCGAAGTCCAGCACGAGTTCGAAGCCTTCCTCTTCGTCATCCGGGTTGTCGAGGCCGTCGGAAGTATCGCCACCACCAATGAGGTCGTCTTGCACGAAGATCAGATCTCTGAGGAAGGTGTCCGGAGCGGTAGACCTTCGAGGTCGGGATCATCGGTATCGGTTAGCGTGGAGTCAAAGCCGACCACGAGGTCCGGTCCGTCGCCGCTGTCATTGGTTCCCGTCGAACTTCATCCGATTTCCGCAAGTTCGGCCTCCGGCCCCGCCCGGGTGAAACTGATGGAGTTGTGCCGAAATCGCCGCCTTCCTCGACTAAGCGACCGGCAAAAGGGCGCCGAGGGGCATGTGGCGTGTCTCAAGTTTGGAAATCATCCCATAAACACCCGCTCCAGCGCCGTCTGCGACTTGTTGCCTTTCGCGTCGGTGGCTTCAATGACGTAGCGGCAGTCTCCGGCTCCGATGGGCATTTCGAAGATGACGTGGTCGGCTGTCCGTTTGGCACCGGTTTCGCACGGATATGCCGACTGTTGGGCGGGCTGTAGGCGTTGTTCGCCGTTAGGTGTTCGCAGAATCAAAGACACCTCCTTAAGGCCGCTGAGGTCGTAGATGAAGGTGTGGATCTTGGCTTCGCGGGGGGCGTCTTTGAAATTGCCGTGTTCGCCCCATTGTTTGCCGCCGGGGTTTTCAGGCATGGGCCACGGGGCAAAGATTGTCGGGCCGGTCTTGTCGTTTTTGGCGAGCTGGTCGAGTTCGCTGCCGAGGTGGTCGAGCGCGGCGTTGGCAGCGTTGGTGACCTGCTGGTCCCAGACTTGTTGGCCGGTCCAGTACCAGTAGCAGCTCGTCTCGGCGGTGAGCATGAGGTCCTGCGCCTTGGCCAGGAGCGGGCTGTCGGGCGTGGCGTCCTCGATGGTGTGGACGACGTTCTGCAGCGCGGTGAGCACGGCCCAGCTGTTAAGATCTGGCGAATACGGCTGGTCGTACATGCTGAACCACTTCTTGAACTGCGGGTCCCCGTTGTCCGCGCCCGCCCAGCTGCCGGGCTCGACGTGGACGGCCTGCGCCGGGTCGGGCGGGAACTTCTCGAGGTAGTCTTCAATGGTGATGAGCTCGAAGCGCGGGTCTTCACGAAGCCATTCGACCATGCGCTCGGTGTTGCAGCCGTAGTAGCTGTCGGTGCCGCCGCCGTAGTTGTCGCCGTCGCTGTGCAGGAGGAAAAAGGGTGGGTGTTTGGGGTCGAAGGTGCCGGCGTCGACCATCGCTTCGTGGAGCTGCCCAAGGACGTTGGGGTACTGCAGTGCGCCGAAGCC
>JBHJGW010000310.1:0-8719 GCA_050331415.1 Opitutales bacterium
GGGCGCCTCCATAGTCGCGCTTGATGCCGCCCACCGAGCGCGCGAAGAGCGCATCGCCGCAAACCGCTACCGGCCGCGAGAGCCCGTCGATCAGGTAGGTCAGCCCGCCGGGGGAGTGCCCGGGGGTCAGCCGCGCGGTCAGGGTCAGCTTTCCGAGGGCAAATTCGTGCCGATCTTCGACGGGCTCCGTGCCCGGGATGTTCTCGGCCGCGTGCGCGTACACTTTTACGTCCGGGTATTGGGCGCGGAGGGCGTTGAGGCAGGCGATGTGGTCGCGGTGTCCGTGGGTGAGGAACAGATGCGTCAGAGGGCCGGCAAGCTCGGCCTCGTGTTCACGCCATTGGGCAATGTCAGTGCCAGTGTCGAAGGCAATCCCGCTGCCGGCGATCGTCCAGGCGTTGACGGTCATGTCGCTGGCAAACGGGAAATTGAGGGCTTTGATTTCCGGCGCGACCATGGCCGGGACCTCGTTTTCGCCCGCCGCCAGGGCCACCAGCGCGTTGGCATCGAGGTTCAGTAGCTTGGCGGCCTGGCGGAGGGCGGCTTCGTCCGGCGGCAGATAGTCTCCGTCGTGCCAGCGGCGCACTGTGTCGGTGTCGCAGCCGAGCTCTTCGGCAAACGAGCGTTTGCCCTGCTGCGATCCCACTTGTGCCTTCATCAGCACATCGCCGAAGTGATCCTCCAGGCCGGGGCCGTGGTCGACATTCACAAACATTCGCATGCCATCACTACTCGCGGAAGTCCGGCGCTCGCGCAACTTCTGACGCTTTCCGATTTTCCCCGCCGATGCGTGGTTGTCCTTCGGGAGGTTGCCGGGAGCTACCGCAGCCGGAAGGTAAACCGCGCCGGGACGGATTGACCAGTTGGGGTGGGGCCGATGGGCGGGACGTTTCGCGCGGCGGCGATAACGCTGTCGACAAAGGCCTCCGGGGCATCCTTGCGCAGCAGGCGGACCTGGACAATACGCCCGTCGGGCAGGACAGTCAGGGCGATCTCGGCAGAAGGGCCCGGCGCAAGGGGCGGCTTGTCCCACGTTGCCTCGATGCGGGCCTGCAAACGGTCGAGGTAGCGGCTGAGAGCCGCCTGCTCCGCATTCGTGCTCGCGCGGGCAGCGGAAGCCGCGCTGCCTTCGAGTGCTTCGAGCCGTTCCCGGGCGGCGCTGGTGTCGAGCTGCGGGCGCGGCCGGTGCGCGGGCGCGGCCGGTTCCGGCTTCGGTTTTGGCAGGGGGTTGCTCTGGATAAAATCGCTGTAGGAAACCCGCTTCGGCTCGGGCTTTCTGACCGATTCCGGCGTCGAAGCCGGTTCTGGCGGCGGTGGCTCAATGGGCGGCGGCTCAACGGGTTGTGGTTCGGGTTGAGGCGGGGGCGGCAGTGGGATGTCCGCCGGAGCCGGGATCTCCGGGGCCCGGATCGACGGACGCGGAGGGGACGGCGGCGCAGCAGGCGTCTGAATCTCGCGGGCAACGGGCGCGTCAAGCGCAAGCTCGAAAACGACGGGTTCCGGCTCGGGCGGGCTTAGCGAGGGCAGCCAGGCCGACAGGATCAGAGCCAGCAGTGCTACCGCGTGAATCACCGCCGCCCAGATCAGCGAACGCTTCAGACCACGGTCGCGCGGAGCGATGTGACTGGGCGGCAAGGGTGTCGTGCGGACCGGCATAGCCTTCGAACGAAGATCATGGCAGCCTTAGCCACAGCGTCGAGCTTTTCTGAAAGCGTCCTCTCGCCCTGTGGGTGTCCGAAAGAGCCGACGGGATGGAACCGCGACGGCAAGCCAGCGACACTGCCGCGGCTAAGTGCTTCAAGCACCTGCAGGAGCTGGCCTGGTGGTGATCTGGCGTCGCCGCAGCTAATCTGGAGGGATCGATGGTCCGGGTGGCGGCTGTCGCCAGAAACTCGCGCTACCGTCGTTTCTCGAAGTCCTCGCCCCAATTGGCGCGCAACATGGCAGCAAGCTCTGCTACGGTTTCCTGGTGGGTCGGGGCTTCGGCGAGGTTGTTCGTCTCCATCGGGTCCGCGTGGAGGTCGAAAAGCGTTTGGGCGTAGGTTTCGCCAGTGTTGCGTTTTTGCCACTCGGTGTAGAGGTATTGATCGGTGCGGATGGAGATACCGTTGTGGTACTTCGAGATGATGAAGCCGCGACCTTCAGCTTCAGGGTCCTGGATCAGCGGAACCAGTGACGTGCCGTCGAGCTGGTCTTGCGGACCGTCGATCCCCGTGAGGTGGAGCAGCGTGGGGTAAATGTCGATGAACTCGACCAGTGCGTCGATCCGGATGCCGTCGGGTGCGTGCGGGATGTCCCAGATCATGGGGACATGCATGGCGTGGTCGAAGTTGCAGTGCTTACACCAAAGGGTGTGCTCGCCAAGGTTGTAGCCGTGGTCGCCGATGAGCACGACGACGGTGTTCTCGCGCATGCCAAGGGCGTCGAGTTCGTCGAGGACTCGTCCGATCTGGGCATCGACGTAGCTCGTGGCCGCGTAGTAGCCGTGGATCAGCTTTCGCGCGTACTCCTCGGGAAGGATGTTCTGGCGGGGAACGCCCGAGTATGCCCGCAGCTCGCCAAAATTATGGTAAGCCGCGCCGGGGATTCCGGGGTAGCGCTCGTAGTTGTCCGGCAATGCAATCGCTTCCGGGTCGTAGAGATCCCAGTATTCCTTTGGGGCGTTGAAGGGGAGGTGGGGCTTGACGAAGCCGGTTGCCAAAAAGAACGGCTCACCGCTTTCCGCGAATTCCCGAAGCCGGGCAATAGCCATATCGGCGAGCAGCTCGTCTTTGTACTTCTTGTCACCGTCGTAGCTCTCGAAGGCGGGCCCGCGCGTGTCCGGAGCCTTGTCCATCTCGAGATTTTCCGGCAAGAGATAGTTGCGCCAGGTGCCTTCGATGTCAGGGCTGCCATCTTCGTCCCAAGTTTCGCTAAAATCGTTCCCGTTATGGAAAACCTTTCCGTAGGAAACTGTCGTGTACCCGGCTTCCTGGAAGGCCTGCGAAACAGGCACGGCGTCCGGGGTATGTTCGTCGGCGCGCGTGTGGTAGTTGATGTAGCGATGGCGCCCGGGGCGGATGCCGGTCATGAAGCTGGCGCGGGAAGCGCCGCAAACAGGCACGTTGCAGTAGGCCCGGCTAAAGAGTTGCCCGCGCTCGGCAAGGGCGTCCATCTGGGGTGTCTTGACTTCCGAGCCGTACGCTCCGAGCTCAGGGCGCAGGTCATCCACGATCAGGAACAGGACGTTAGGTTGCTGCTGGGCATGCAAAACCGCCGAGCTGGCTGCCACGAGCAGGGTAAGGAGCGAAACGAGTTTCATAAACGGAAGAGGTTGAGCAGAGACCGGAATCGGGTCAATGCAAACGGGGTCCAACGCATGGGAACAACGGAGACCGGTCGGGGTTCCGGCGGACCCTCCAGGAGCGGAAGGTGGTTAAGGCGTTTTTGGAGGGGACGACTCGTCTGTGACCCCTTCCGGCGGCTCGGGTTTCGCCATGAATGAGCCGGGGCCTTTGAACGCGGCCAGGGCCAAGACCGCGCCAACCGCCAGGGCGAAGTACACGGGCAGCACCCACAGGCTTTCGAGGAAGGCCTCGCCCTCGGCCATGGCGGGTTGTGTCGCGGTTGTGAAAAGGCGGGCGTAGAGTAGGCCGAAGCCGCCGTAGGCGACATTCAGAGCCAGCCCTTTGAAGCTCAAGACGGTGGCCCGGCGCTCCGGCGGCGCCAGTTTGTTCAGGTAGGCGCTCAGCAGGGGTTGGACGAGGATCATCACGCTGAAGAGTCCGTAGATGAGCAAGAGCGCCACGGCCTGACGCGGCAGCCAGGGCGCGGCGAGGGCGTTGACGAAGGCCATGCCCGACAACGCCGCCAGCGTCCAGACGGTTAAGAGCCCGGCGTTGAAGGTTGGGCTGCGGCGCTCGATAAGGAAACGGGCCAGGCGGGCCAGCGGCAGTCCGATTAGCGCCATTGCCGCCATCAGTGGTCCCAGCAGGGCTTCCTCCCAGCCGGTCGTCCGCAGGAATTCACTGGCGACGGTGACGGCGAAGCGCGCCACGTGGTCGAGCATCAGGCCGCCGAGCATGATCCACCAGACCTCGCGTCGCTGCAGGATCCATTTGCCGGTGCGCAGCGCGCCGCGAAAGGCCTCCTTGCTGGCCCGCCACGCGGCTCCGGCGCCATCGGGGCGCGGTGGGCGGTCGTCAGGTGCGCGCAAAGCGAGGGCAAAGCCCAGCGCCACGACCGCGTTGGCAAGCGTCAGGTACAACGGCCATTTTACGGTGTCCTCTTTGGAAAATTCCGCCGATGACCCGAGCCAGCCGGCCACAGTATTCCACACGCCCGGGTCGAAGACGGCCGAGCCCAGCGACATCGCCAGGAAGCTTGCCGTGGCCGTAGCGTAGCCGAGTTTCTCGAGTACTTTCGGCCAGCGGTCTTCCTGTCCGGCGAGGCGCAAGGCGTCGTAGGCCACGGCCTCATCCGCTCCAGATGCAGCCGCCTCGCTGGCGCCGCTGAGAATACGGTTGAGGATGAACGCGCCCAGCACCAGTGAGGACCCTACCGGAACCACGCATAACACCAGCATCTCCAGGATCATCAGGACAACCGCGGCGACGACGAGCGCCTTACGACCGACGATGTCGGCAAGCGCGCCCGATGGCACCTCCAGGGTGACGATCGCCACCGCCCACACCGCGTTGAGCCAGGAGAACTGGGCAACGGTCAGCCCAAAGTCCAAAAAGAGGATCATGAACACCGGGTAATAGTACCGGGCATGCATGAGGAGCCGCAGTGCGATGAAACAACGGGCGTTACGGGAAGCGGTGGCAGCGAGGGACATTTGGCATCGAAAATTTCAAGTCCCTAATTGCGAAATGGCGAGCCGGGTGGTCCGATTTCCGTCCTGTGGCTCCATCAACGGTTGGCTCAACCTTTCACCGCTCGCAACGGCGGCGTTTTGGCCGCCTGGGTCAGCGGGTGCGGTTACTGCGATCCGTGCGGGGCTTCGTTGTAGACGGGGAGGGCGAGGTTGAATCGGCAGCCCTGGCCGTAGACGCTTTCGCACCAGAGGCGGGGGTTAATGCTCTCGGCGAGCCCTTTGGCGATCGCCAGCCCAAGACCGGTGGAGGTCTCACGGCCGGTCGGGCGCGAGCTGAGCCGCCGGTATTTTTGAAAGAGTAGCGCCATATCGTCCTCGGTCAGGCCGGGGCCGGTGTCGCCGACTTCGCACCGCACTTCGTTGCCCTCGCGCACGAGGTTGACCCAAACGCGCTTGCCCGGCGGGGTGTACTTGACGGCGTTGGAAAGCAGGTTGTCGAGAATGCGGGCGACAGCTTGCGGGTCGGCCATCACGGTTTCCGCCGGGTAAGCGTCCGGCACCTCGACCTGAATGTTCTTCTTGGCCGCTGCCGGCAGTGCCATCTTTACGTGGACCTGCACGAGGCTGTCCAATTTGCAGGGCCCGAGCTCGACTTCGACATGGCCGGACTCGATGCGCGAGGCCTCGAGAATCGTTTCGATCAGGTCGGTGGCGTTCTCGATCGATTGGGTCGAGTTCTCCAGCAGCTCATCGACCTTGTCAGCGGGCAGTTCCGCCCGCTCGCGATGAAGCAGGCCCAGCACGGTGAGAACGGCGGTCAGCGGGCTGCGCAGGTCGTGCGACAGGATTTCGAGGAATTCGGTCTTTTCCGCATTAACGCGCTGGAGGTCGCGGTTGAGCGCCTGCACCTGGGCTACCTTGTCATTGAGGTTCTGCTGGGTCTGCAGCAACTTCTGCTCGATCTTGTCGCCGGTCGAGGTGAGACGCACAGCCTGGCGAAGGAGCTTTTCGAAGGCACCAGCCAGGGCTTGGTACTCGATTTGCAGCACTTCCGGGTCCTGAGGGGTGCCCATGGTCATCCGGGCGTGCTCAAGGACGGAAAACTCGCCGCTGAAGATACGCTCGTACTCTAGACGCTTTTTGCCGACGTTCACGCTTGAGGAATCGCTGGAAGTGTTTCCAGTCGAATGGGCAATTTGAAATCGAGCTGGAAGTCTTCGCCGTGCTCGAGCATGATCTCATCGTCGGCGCGGTAGTACCACACGACGTCGATCGCGGTTTTCTTCGAAGCCTGTTCAAGGGTCAGGAACAGATCGTAGAAGAATTTGGCGCTGCTGGTGTTGAAGTAAACCATCTGGAAGACGACATCGAGTTTGTCGTGCTTCTCCAGATACTCCATCAGGGACTCCAGCAGCGGCTCGAAGAACGCGGCAACATTTTCGGGGTAGCTTTCGCCCCGTATCTCCAGCCGACCAGCGGCGGGGTCGAGGTCGACCGTCGGCGTGTTGTCGGTTCCGTCGATGTGGATGGCTTGCATGGCTAAGGGGTCACTTCGCAATGGCGATCTCGAGCGAGACGAACGCGACCTCGTCGGACTGCTCGATGAGCTGGCATTGCATCGGGGCGGAGGCGCGACGGGCAATTTCGATCAGGCCGAGGCCCGCGCCTGACTGGTCGGCAGCGCGCGCTTCGCGGCGCCGTTCGCGGTACAGTTGCCGCAGTTGCTCTTTATCGAGGGTGTTCAGGCGTTCGCAGTTCTCGAGCAGGTGTTTGCCTTGCTGCGGGGCGGTTTGATTACCGGAAACGACGGTGAAACTGTCCTGCGTTTCCTGCACGACCACGATTCCGACGCCGCGGGCCACCCCGTCGCGCATCTCGCGCTCGGCAGAGTACCGCAGGATGTTCTCGGTCAGCTCGACAAAGACACTTGTCAGAACCAGCGACACGTTCTGGTCGATTTGTTGACGGTCCGTGATGATCTTGCGGCATTCCACCATGATCTCCTGGGAGAAAACGCCTAAAAACGCGAGCACGATGCGCTGATGGCGCAGATCGCGGTAAAAGTCCGAGAGTGGCAGGTTCATAGGTAGACCGGGCAGCCAGCGCGGACGTTTGCGTAAGGAGTCACCGTAGGCAAGAATCAAGTGCAGGCTCAGCCATGCTTAGGAAAGGTCCTTAAGCCCTCCGTTCGATGGTTGAGTTCCAGTCGGTGCCGCGAGGCATGGACTGCTAGAACAGTGAAAGCTGGCCGCCTTCGGGTGGGACGGGCTCGAGCAGAGCCGGATCGTTTTCACGTACGCGGTTGACCCGCGGCGAGACGGGGTGTTTGCGCAGCGTGCCGGCAGGGGAGGGCTGGGTCAGGTGCGTTAAGTGCCGGGGCCTCTGTTGCTCAGGGTCCAGCCACGTGTCCCAATTGTCCGGTTCCACGATCACCGGCATGCGGTGGTGCAGGTCGGCCAGGTCGGGATTCGCCGCTGTAGTGAGGATTGCGGTGGTTTCGATTTCGGAACCGTCCGGTCCAAGCCAGTGCGCCCATAATCCGGCAAAGGTGAGGATATCGCCGTCGGCGCGATAGAGGTAGTACGGTTGGGAGGTGCCCCGCTGACGGTCCCACTCGTAAAACCCGGACGCGGGGATCAGCACACGGTGGTGGCGCATTGATGCGCGAAAGGTCGGCTTGTCCGCAGCCGTTTCGGCGCGGGCATTAATCATGCGTTTTGCCTGATCTGGAGCTTTTTCCCATCCGGGAAGCAGTCCCCAGAGGCACCAGCGCACCTGCCGCTCGAAATGCAGGTGATCTTTTTTCACCACGATTACCGGCTGGCTCGGTGCGATATTGTATGAGGTGATCCGCTTTGGTAAATACGTGGTAAAATCTTCATTCCGAGTTGCAGGACAGAGTCGCCTTAGGTTCTCTTGCGACATGTCGATTACAAATCGCCCGCACATCCAGGGATATTAACCGATTTAGGCTGCTGCTTGCAACCTAAGAAAGTTGGCCCGCGATTTGGTATCGGAGATTTCGAATGACATCCCTCCTTCACATGGAAGAATCCATCCCTTCTGCTTCCCTCGAGAAGCTTCAAGTCCAAGGGCTCGAGTGCTATGCTCGGGTCGGTCGCGATGGCGCCTGTCACGCTCATTTCGGTGAAGTCGACGAAGACGCGGCCGCCGCCTGGCCCTTGATGGTTCAGCAGGCCAACCGCCTCGGTAGCGCCTTTGGTCTCGACGCGGTTTCGACAACGCGCGCCTTTTTCGACAACCGCCAGCTATACCTTCAAAGCGGGCCAAATGGCGTCGAGGGGCTCATCGCCATGAAGAAGGCGAACACGACAAAAATCCTCAACGCGCTTACCGATCTTGGATAAAGCCGCTTACGACACCACCGACATGGCAGATATTTCCCTGAATTTTCTGGCTGAAAACCTCTTGGACGTCGAGAGCGTGCAAGGCCTGGTACTGATCGATCAGGACAACGGGACGGTGGGCACAATGCTGCCCGCCGCCTACCAGAACCTGGATCTCGCCGAAGTGCGCTCATGCTGCGACCAGCTGTTCCAGCTGGTGCGCCAGACCGGTAACGATGCCGAAGAGCTGGTCCTCGAGTACGAGGATGCGACGCTGTTTCTGCGTTCCGATGGGCGCTGCACGCTTTGCGTTCTGGCGCATTCGGGTGCCGAGATCGCCAGCCTGCGGGTCGCCGCGAAACTCATGATGCGCCAGATTACCAATGCGCACCTCGAGGAGCTTTCCAGCAGCGCTGTCGATGGCCCGGTTCAGGGCACCCGCAACCTGCAGACCGGAGGCAGCGAGGGGCGTGCCGCCGCGGCGCCCCGGAAGCCGCTTCCGCCCTCGCAGGCACGCGTTCGGGAGCAGCCGACGGTTCCGCCTGTCCGCACCGCCTCCCGAGCGCCTCAACCC